>JALSSF010000024.1 GCA_026984375.1 Methylothermaceae bacterium
ATTGAACAGCACCAGCACGATCAGCACCATCAGGCCGAAGAAGGCCGGCAGGGAACCGGCCAGGTTGGCGTTGGCCCGGGCCGAATCCTCCGCCTCGCCGCCCCAGGACAGATAATAGCCCGGCCTGCCCTTCAGGGGCCAAAGGGCGTCGCTGACCACCGGCAGGGTGTCGGCGTCCCATTCCGCCTCGTCCACCGGACGACCCAGCACCGCGGCGGCATCGACGCCCAGGGCCTTTTCGATCGGCGCCTTGACCTTGGCCAACACTTCGCTGGGGAGCCAGCCGCTGCGGGGATCGGCATGGAGACGGATCATGGTGCGGCGGTCGCGGCGCCAGATGTGCGCGTCCTCGAAGGCCAGCGGGAAGGCGGCGACCACCTGGCCGAGCGGGATCATGCCTCCGACCGCCGGGCTCCAAATGGGAATGGCGGCGAGACTGTCGAGATCGATCCGCTCATCAGCCGGGGCGCGGGCGACGATGGGGATCAGCTCGTCACCCTCCCGGTACGCCCCCACCGGCAGACCCTCGAAATGAGCGCGCAGGGCGGCGGCGACGTCGGCGCGGTCGATACCGGCACGGCGTGCCTGGGCCTCGGCCAAGCGGGGGCGGATCGTCTTCACCGGCGCCAGCCATTCGTTGCGGACCGCCTTGAGACTGGGCTCGGCTTCGAGCATGGCCCGGGCCTTGGCCGCCAGGCGGCGCAGCTCCGCCGGATCGGGGCCGAAGATGCGCAACTGGATCTTGCCCCCGGTGGAAGGGCCGAGCACGAAACGGCGCACGTTGACGACGGCGTCGGGAAAGCGTTCCTCCAAGACCCGCTGCATTTCGGGGACCAGGGTCGCGATGCGTCGGTAATCGTCCACGTCCACGAGAATCTGGCCATAGCTGGGATAGGCGCTCTCGGGGGAGTAGGTAAGCAGGAAGCGCAGCTGGCCGCCGCCGACCTGGGTGGTGAGTGCGGTGACGCCGTCCTGACGTTTCAACAGGGTCTCGGCTTCGGTCAGACGGCGGGCGGTTTCCTCGATGTCGGTGCCTGTCGGGAACCAGAAATCGACGTAGAACTGAGGTCGGGTGGAGTCGGGGAAGAAACTCTTCTTCACCTGGCCGAAGCCGATCACGGCCAGACCGAACAGCATCAGCACCACCGCCACCAGGATCCAGCGGAAACGGATGCAGCAGCTCAGGAAACGCCGATAGAGACCGTAGAAGCCCCGTTCGTAAACGTCGCCGGACTCGTTTCCGGTTTCCGGTTCGGGTTTCGGCAGGAAGGTGTGGCACAGCAACGGCGTGCACGTGACCGCCGTGAGCCAGCTCAGGCTCAGGGAGATCAGAATGACCGAGAACAGGGAACGGCAGTATTCGCCGGTGGAATCGTTGGAGGTGCCGATGGCGGCGAAAGCGGTGATCGCCACCGCGGTGCCGCCGAGCATGGGGACGGCGTTCTGGCCCACCACGGCGCAGGCGGCGTCGAAGCTGGATTCGCCCTGCCGCATGCGCATACGGATGCCGTCGGTGACCACGATGGCATTGTCCACCAGCATCCCCAAGGCGATGATGAGAGCGCCGAGGGAGATGCGCTCCAGGGTGATGTCGAAATACTTCATCACGATGAAGGTGGCCATGATGGTGATCACCAGCACCGCACCGATGATCAGGCCGCTGCGAAGCCCCATGAACAGTAGCAGAATGCCGACGACGATGGCCACCGCCTCGATCAGGTTGGTCATGAAACCGCTGAGGGCGGTGGTGACCGATTCGGCCTGATTGGAGATCTCGTGGATTTCCATACCCACCGGGCGCATCGGCTCCAGTTCCCGCAACCGTCGTTCGACGGCGCGGGCCATGGTGACGACGTTGCCCCCCTCCACTGTGGAAATACCGAGGGCGATGGCCGGCCGGCCGTCGTATCGTACCAGGGCGGTGGGCGGTTCTTCGTAGCCACGCCGGATGACGGCCACGTCGCGCAGATACACCAACCGGTCCGATTTGGGATGGCGCGGGGTGATGAGCAGGTCGCCGAAGTCCTGTTCCGAGTGGAAGACGCCGTCGGGGTCGATGGGAATGCGTTCCGTGCCCAGGGACAGGCGACCGGCGTCGGCCACCAGATTTTTGGCCCGGAGAGCACGGTAGATGTCGGCGGGGGCGATGCCCAGTTTGGTCAGCTTGTCCCGTCGCATCTCCACGTAGATGGTCTCGCGGCGACGGCCGTAAAGGGTGACGCGCTTGACGTCCTCGGCCTTGAGCAGCTCCCGCTGCAGTAGTTTGGCGTAGTCGTACAGCTCCCGTGGCGTGTAGCCGTCACCGGTGATGGCGTAGTACATGCCGTAGACGTCGCCGAAATCGTCGTTGACCTGGGGGTCGCCGGCGCCGGGCGGCAATTGGCGGCGGGCGTCGTTCACCTTGCGGCGCAGCTCGTCCCACACCTGCGGCAAGGTGGTCTTGTCGTAGCGGTCCTTGATATGCACCTTGACCGAGGACAAGCCGCGCGAGGAGTTGGACTCGACCCAGTCGATCTGACCCAACTGCTGGACCGCCTTTTCGATGACGTTGGTGACCTCCTCCTCCACCTCGCGGGCGGACGCCCCGGGATAAGGGGTGACGATCACCGCGTCCTTGATGGTGAACTCCGGGTCCTCCAGGCGGCTGAGGGTGTTGTAGGCGTGCCAGCCCAGCACCACCGCCAGACCCATCATCACCCAGGTGATCAGGCGCTTGCGGATGCTCCATTCGGCCAGATTCAAGACACCTCCCCGCCTTCATGGCCGTAGGGACGGACGGTCATACCCTCCTGGAGATGACTGACACCGCTGACGGCGATGGTTTCGCCCGCTTTCAGTCCCGCCCGGATCTCGATGCGGTCCCGTCCCGTGAGGCGGCCGGTCGTCACTACCCGCTTGTGAACCCGACGGGTGTCGGGATCGACGACCCAGACGCAGGAACGGCCGTCGGGATCGGTGAACAAGGCGACGGTGGGCACGGTAATGTCGGCGTCGAGGGCGGCGTCGGGGGGCAGTTCGATCACCACCGTGGCGGTCATGCCGGGCAGGATGCGAATGTTCGCCGGTGCGAGGGTCTGGAGTACCATCCGGTAGGTCTGGGTGAGGGGATCGGCCTGGGTGGCGAACGCCTTGATCGTGAGGGGATGGCGTTCGCCCGGGGCGGCGGCGAATTCGGCGAAGAACCGCGGGTTGACCCGCCGGATCGGCATCACCATCCGTTCCGGCAGGTCCAGGAGGATCTCCAGGGTCTCGAAGTTCTGCAGGTGAATGACGGGGCGGTTGGCGGTCACGAATTCGAAGGCGTCCACGTAGCGCCGGCCGACGACGCCGGCGAAAGGAGCTTCGAGGCGAGTATGGGCCAACTGTTCCCGAGCCTCGGCCACCGCCGCCTCGGCCGATTGCACTTCGGCCCGAGCCATCGCCAACGCCGCCCGCTTGAGGTTCAGGAGCGACTCGCTCACCGCCCCCGGCTCGGCCTGACGGATCTTACGGTAGCGCCGGTATTCGGCGGCGTCGTAGCGAAGCTTGGCTTTGGCCTTGGCCAGGCGCCCCTGGGCGTTGCGCAGGCGGCTTCGGTAGTCCTCGGGATCGAGACGGGCGAGGAGTTGCCCCGCCGCCACCCGTTGACCTTCCTCGACCGCCATCTCGACGATCAGTCCCGGCACCCGGAAGGACAGATCGGCCCGCTCGGCGGCCCGGACCTCGCCGCTCATGCGCAGGGTCCGCCCAGCCGAAGGACCACCGACGGTGAGCAGCTTCACCGGGCGGCTGATCTCCGGGGAAGCTCGTTCCTTTTTCTCCTTACCGCAACCGGATGACAGCAGCAGGAGAAAGACGAGAATCAGCCACGGAAACCGGCGGGGGACCGCACTGAATCGAGAAACGAAATCCCTGGCATGCACGGAGAAGTACCTCAAGATCGGGGATCAGGCCGGTTCCTACCGCCGTCCGGGCTTGAACACGGGGGGACATTCTAATGCAGTCCGTTTCCTCTTGCATCCCTCCCGTCTCCTTCCCATAATGACCTCCCAGCCATCCGGGTCCCGTGTTCCATGTCCGATCTGATCGACCGCGCCATCCGTTTCGCTACCGAGGCTCACGAACGTATCGATCAACGCCGTAAATACAGCGGTCGCCCCTACACCGAACATCTGCGTAACGTCGCCCGCATCGTCGCCGAGGTCACCGACGACGAGGAGATGATCGCCGCCGCCTGGCTTCACGACGTGGTCGAGGACACCCCCGCGACCGTGGAAGACATCGAGCGTCGTTTCGGCACAGCGGTGGCCCGCCTGGTGTGGGAACTGACCGATGTGAGCCGGCCGGGAGACGGCAACCGCGCCGCCCGCAAAGCCATCGACCGCGCCCACCTGGCTACGGCCTCGCCCCGGGCACAGACCGTCAAGCTGGCCGACCTGATCGACAACGCCCGTGACATCACCGCCCACGACCCTCGTTTCGCCGTCACTTTTCTCGAGGAGATGGCGGCCACCCTGGACGTCCTGATCCAGGCGGATTCCACCCTGAAACGCCGCGCCCGACGGGTGCTGGCCCAGTGTCAAGCGCGCCTCGGCGAAACGCACCATCCCAGCGAGGGTGAAACCGCCGATCCCGGCACCTGGCAGCCGTTCCGCAGCCAATTCAACCATCTTTTCAGCGCCCGCGACATCGCCGCACCGATCGCCCTCTCCTTCGACCTCGCCACTCTGTCGGACCAGATCCGGGACATCCTGGCGGAACGGACACCACCGATCGCCACCCTCCGCCGCGCCGGCCGGGTCGTCGGTTACGTCAGCGCCGACAATCTGCGCGAATGTCCGGACACTGCCACCGCCCTGCGGAAATTCCTTCCCGGCCAAGTCATCGAGGACAGCGCCTCGTTCCCGGAAGTCATCCTCGTCCTCACCCGTCACGATTTCTGTTTCGTCCGCAGCCGCACCGAGATCGTCGGCGTCATCGGCCGCCAGGACATCAACCACCCCTACA
>JALSSF010000025.1 GCA_026984375.1 Methylothermaceae bacterium
ATTCCTCGGCGTGGCGCAATTGGGCTGCGGCATCTTCCAGCTCAATGGCGCCGTACAGTACCACCAGGGTGTCGTGCCAACGGCGGCCGAGGGTGCGGCGCAGCTCCGCCTCGATTTCGGCCCCCGCCCCGGCCTCGATCATGGCGGCGAAATAGATTTCCTGCAGTTCGGTCTCCTGGCGCAGATTTTCCGGAATCTGCGCCCATAGTTCCCGCAGCGCCTTGGCGTCGCGCCCCTTGGCGGCCTCGCGCAGCCGGTTGCTGTAGGTTTCCAGCTCCAGCAGACGCAGGTCGGCCTCCATGAGCACCTTGTTCTTCTGCAGCCGGGGCAGCAGTTTGGCCAGCGCCTCCCAGTCCCCGAGCCGGGCGTAGACCTGGTGCAGCAGTTTCAGGACCTGGGCGTTGGCGGGGGCGATCTTGTCCAGACGTTTCAGGGCCTCGAGCGCCCGCTCGAAATCGCCGCTCTCCAGATGCAGTTCTGCGGCGGTCAGTCTGGCGGCCAGTTCGGCATCAGGGGCCTCCTCGACGGCCCGGCGCAGATATTCGTCCCGGGCCTTGGCGGCACCGCGGCGATGGGCGGCCCGGGCCGCGGTCAGGTAGTGCACCAGGGAATGGCCGCTGACCGCGGCATGCTCGATCAACTGTTTTTCCGCCTGCTCCCAGTTGCCTTCCGACGCCTGGCGCAATCCCTGGATCAGGCTGCGGAAGGCGGCCTCGCTGCGGGCCTGCTCCCGGCGCTGGCGCATCGCCACCGGCAGGCGCAGCAGCAAGCCGATCAGACGGATCGCGGCGTAGAACAGAATGAAGCCGATGACGAAGATCAGCACCAGGGTGACGGCGGTCAGTTCGATCTCCCACTGTCCCCAGCCGATCAGCACATAACCGGCGTCCCGCAGCAGTTTGAGACGGGGCAGCAGGAAAGCGGCGGCCACCGCCAGCAACAGCACCGCCGACCAGATGAGCAGTTGTCTCCTGAGCGCCTGCATGCTCACCCTCCCGCCTCGGTTCCGTTCCGGCCGGCCGGCGGGGGCTCGATCCGGTGCAGGTCCAGGCGCAACTGGGGCAGATGGCGCAACAGACGCAGCGACTGGCCGATCTCCGGCAGTTGCACCGTCACTGGCTGCTGCCGCAGCGCCTTGAGTTCGGCGATGAACGCCTGCACCGCCTCGTCCTTGACGTCGAAATGGGTTTCCAGCCATTTCTCCGCCGCCTGCAGGCTGGTGTCATAGATCTGCGGCTCCCCGCGCACCGCCGCGAACCGGGCGGTCTCCAGCTTCAGGATCAGGGCGTGACGGATGGCCTCGACCTCCTCCGGGGTCAGGATGGCCTCCACCGGCCGCCCGGTGCGGCGGCGCCGGATGGTCAGCACCTCCTTCCACTGCTCGAGGAAATCACCGCCTTCGGCCTTCTTCCCTGCGGCGGGTTTGGTGGCCACCTTGCCCATGTGGGGCAGAAACAGGGGGAGGTCGTTAACCTTGTCCTCCAGGGCCAGGATCCGGGCCGAGACGCCGACGATGTCCGGGGTCTTCACCTGTTTCAGGGCGGTCATTTCTTGCACCAGGGCCTCGCGCACCTTGAACACCGCCGGGTCGCCGCTCTGGCGCAGCAACTCGTCGGCCGCTTCCATGGCACGCAGGGCGGCCGCCACGTCACCGGTGAGGCGCAGCTTCTGGTTGGCGACGCTGAGGAGATACTCGGCGTCGGCCAGCATGACGTCGGCGCGGGTGCGGCTGATCTGCCTGCCCAACGCCTGGATCTGGGCGGCCAGTTTGGCGTGGCTGCTTTCCAGCTTTTTGTCCAGGGCGGCCAGCTTGGTGTCGAACACCTTGGCCTGCTCGTCCAGCATCCGGCGCCACAGGTCCTGATGGGACTGCTGCTGCGCTTCCAGCCGGGAGACCTGCTCGTGCAGAACGGCGATCTCCTTCTGCAGGGCGGTCACCTGATGAGTCAGGTCTATCACCCGCTGGACCTCCTTGCCCACCGTACCGCCGAGACCGGCCTGCTCGGCCCGCAGTTTCTGAAACAGATAATAGCCGATGCCGCCCAGCCCCAGTATCAGGAGAATCACGACCAGCGTGATCCACAACCCCAGGCGGGGCAGGCCCTCTTCCTCGTACTCGTCTTGTGGGAGCAACTCTGCCATGGTGTTTCCTATCGGTTTGCAAAATACCGTTCCAGCGCCGCCAGCATCGCCTCGTCCCGGGCCGAGGCCGCCGTAACCACCTCGCTGAACCCGGCCTGGGCCGCGAGCCGGGCCAGACGCCCACCCGCCACCAGCAAAGGCAGGCGCAGCAATTGTAACAGCCCCGTCCCGGCCGCCTGCCGCAAATGGTTCAGGATCTCGCCGCTGGTGGCAAGCACCGCATCCACACCTTCCCGCAACCCGGCCTGCAGCGCCGCGATCGCATCGGAACCGGGAGGCTGGCGGCGATACAGCGCCAGATGGACGACGGTGGCGCCGCGCCGCGTCAATTCCTCCCCCAGCAGCCGGCGACCGCCGACACCGCGCACGATCAGCAGGCGCCGGCCCGCGGCGGCGGTGAACTCCGGCCGGCTCAGCAGACTTTCGGAAGTATACGGGGGAGGCGCCTGGCAGGCCACCGGCAAACCGGCCCGTTCCAGGACCCCGGCGGTGGCGGGGCCGATCGCCGCTAGACGGACGGGAAGCCGGGACGGCAGTCCGGCGGCCAGCGCCATCCGCGCCGCGTTGGCACTGACGAAGATCATCCAGTCGTAGCCCTGCCACCACCCCGACGGCGGCGGGGGAAGCGGTTCGATCTCGATCATGGGGCAAATCTTGGGAACGCCCCCGCAGGCGGCGATTTTCCGGGCCAGAACCCGGGCCTGGTCCCGGGGGCGGGTGACCAGAATACGCCGTCCCTTCAAGCCGTCACCTGCCATAGACCTGCCGCAGAATCCGGTCGCCGCCCCGGCTCAACAGGGTTTCGGCCAGCGCGGTTCCCATTTCCGCCGCCTGATCGGGCCGCCCTTCAATTTCCTCGGCCAGCAGGCGGGAACCGTCCGGCATACCGATCCGGCCGCGCAGGCGCAGGCGACCCGGCGTCAGTTCGGCGAAGGCGGCGATGGGCACCTGGCACCCTCCTTCCAGCCTGGTGTTGAAGGCCCGTTCCGCGGCGATGCAGGTGGCGGTGTCGTCATGGTGGAGCGGCTCGAGCAAAGCGTTGATCGCCGCATCGTCCCGGCGGCATTCGATGCCGATGGCCCCCTGGCCGATGGCGGGCAGGCACAGGTCCGGATCGAGGCGCTGACGGATCCGGTCCGCCAGGCCCAGGCGCTTCAGCCCGGCCGCCGCCAGCACGATGGCGTCGAAACGGCCGTCGTCCAGCTTTTGCAGCCGGGTGCCCACGTTGCCCCGCAACGGTTCGATCCGCCAGCCCGGGAAGCGCCGGCGCAGCTGGCACTGGCGCCGCAGGCTGGAGGTACCGACCGTGAGCGCCGCGGGGGCGGTCACCGGATCGGGATGGCGGTGGCTGACCCAGGCGTCGCGGGGATCCTCCCGCGCCAGGACGGCGCCGATGTGCAGGCCCGGGGGCAGTTCCACCGGCACGTCCTTCATGGAATGCACGGCGATATCGGCCCGCCCGTCCAGGATGCCCTGTTCCAGTTCCTTGACGAATAGACCCTTGCCCCCGACCTTGGCCAGCGGCGCGTCCAACAGGCGGTCCCCTCGGGTGACCATGGTCACCAGTCGGACCTCGAGGCCGGGATGCGCCTGCCTCAGGCAGGCGGCGACGTGTTCGGCCTGCCACAGGGCCAGAGGGCTCTTCCGGGTGGCGATGCGGATGGTTTCAAGCACGGGACGACCTGCCGTTTCCGAGCAGGTCATTGTAACAAAATTTGTTCACTGGGATTTCATCGCCCCGGAACCGGCGAATCAAGCGTATTTGCCTCCCTCGGTGATGAGATCCCAGACCGCCGGATCGCTTTCCAGGATACCGGCCAGCATTGTGTCGATCTCCGCCAGACAGGGACGCCGCAGGCCGTGGTAGTCCACGTCGGGACCGATGGTGGTGAAACGGACGCCGAACAGGCGCAACAGACGCAGCAATGCCGGTTCCATCACGGCGTAACAGTGGCTGATGCCCTCCTGGCGGGCCATACGCAATATGCCGGCGAACAGCCCGATGGTCAGATGGGGCAGAAGACGACGCTCATCGGGCTCGAAATAGATCTCCGGCTCGGGATTGACCCCGGCCAGGGTGCCGACCTCGCCGCGGCGCCGTTTGAATTCCTTGGAAACCGCGAAGCGGGAAATCTCCGCCAGGTGGCGGCGGACGGCCGGATCGGTCACCGGCGCCTCCAGGACGCAGTGCTCCTCGATCGGATAGGGGGCCAGAGGGTCTTCCGGATCCGGCAATATCAGGCGCACGGTGGCGGCGTACAAGCCGGTGCGCCGGTGCCGGATGAGATAATGCAACGAGCGCCGGTCGTAATCGTCGATTTCCAGGTGAACCGTGCGTCCGTCCTCCACCACCGTCCGGCAATCCTCCACCCGTTCGAACCCGGTCTCCAGGCAGTAAACCTGGAAGCGGAGCTTGTACACCTCCCGCCGCAGAGCCTCGGTATCCGCCGGAAGGATCTCGAAATACCGGTTGAATTGTCCGCGCAAATTCATTCGCCGGGAACGGGCCGGCGTATCGGATATCGGTGTCATGATCGCTCGATAAATCTGGATAGGCTTGATTCATAGTCTAGCCCAAAGACTCCTGACCCATTGCCCCCTTCCTGGACAACCCCCTATCTTCCCTTAGTAAGGACAGGGATACGTTCAGACCCCGTTCATGAAAACCAAGCTAGTTTCCCTGCAAATCGTGGTATCCATCCCAGAATTCGAAAGCGGTTCCGCTTCGAGGCCGCCGATACGATAATCTTCACTCTGAAAATCAGAAAAACAAGCCGGTGGCGTCATGCCGTCTCGTCTCCTGATTTCGCTCGCATTATTCCTCATTATTTCCATCCTCGGCGCCGCCCTGTCGGTGAGTTCGGCCCATGCCGCGCCTTTGGTCACCGTAACCGGAAAAACCGTTTCCGAGGCCGAGATCCGACGACGGCTTTCCCGACTGCTGCGTGACCTGGGTGAGCCCTCCTGGCCGCACCGGGCACTGAAGCGATTGAATCGGCCGGTTTTCGCCTATCTGAAAGTATTCACCGGCCGGAACTACCCCAGAACCTTGGTCGCCCTGCAGCGCGGCGACCGATACCGTCCCATGATCCGCACCATGCTGGCCCGCGCCGGCCTGCCGCTGGCCCTGGAAGCGCTGCCCATGGCGGAAAGCGCCTACCGCTTCGACGCCCGCAGCCGGACCGGGGCGCGGGGCCTGTGGCAGTACATGCCGGCCAGCGCCCGGCGCTACGGTCTGAAAGTAGCCGGGCGGGTCGATCAACGGACCGATCCGGTGAAAGCCACCGAAGCGGCGGCGCGCTATCTCAAATACCTCCGCAACCGGTTCGGCAATTCCACACTCTTGGCCATCGCCGCTTACAACGCCGGGGAAGGGCGCATCGCCCGGATCGTGCACAGGCACGGTTCATGGCGCTACCATCGAGTGGCTTCCTTTCTTCCCCGGGAAACCCGGCGCTACGTCCCGGAATTTTTGGCCGCCGCCCTGATTCTTCGGGATCCCGGCTTCTTCGGTTTTCCCGTCACCGCCACGCCCGTTTACCGCTACGTACAGATTCCCAAGCCGCTATCCTTGGAGAAAATCGCCCGCTGGAGTGGACTGCCCGTCGCCCGTATCCGGCGCCTGAATCCGGAACTGCAGCGCTATCAGCGTCTCCCTGTGCACAACTACATCCTTCGCCTCCCTGCCGCCGCAGCCCGGCGGGTCGCCCGACACCTCGGCGAGGAGCGGATCTGGCGCCCGTTGGGACGAACCGTGGCTTTTCGCGGCGATGGATCCGCTGGTCGGATCCTGACCGGTAACGCCGCGGGAAGACTGCTGTACCGGGTCCAGAGGGGCAATCACCTGTCGGGGATCGCCCGCATGTTCGGCGTCGACATTCAGCAGCTCCGGGAAGTCAACCGAATCCGCGGCAACCGGATCCACGCAGGCCAACTGCTCGTCATTCCGACCCGGCGGAACTTCGTCCAGAAAAGCTACCGCGTACGTCCCGGCGACAGCCTGGAAAAAATCGCCAAACGCCTCGGGATTCCCGTGGATCACCTGAAATTCATCAACGGGGTCACCGATCCACGGCGCCTGAAAGCCGGCCAGCAGCTCCTCTACTACCACCGGTATTCCTGAATCGTCCTTTCCACAAGAGGGAGCTTGGAAAAACGGCAGGAGGCACTGCGGCTTCCATCGGGTACAATGGTCCAGAACCGCCATCGTTTCCCGGTACCCGGAATCGGTCGCGCTCACCTACGACGGACCGTGTCCGACACCCGCCGACCACCGCGGTGAAAAGCCGAATCGACGAATGCAACGGAAAACGGCGCTCCTGATCCTCTGGCTGCTTCTGATCGCCGCCTTCGCCTTCCTCGGCCGCCGCTGGCTCGACCCGGCGGCGATCCTGGAACACCGTGACCAGCTTCTGACGCTGGCCCAAAGCCATCGTTGGGGTTTGGCCCTGGGATTCACCCTCATCTACATCCTGGCCACCGCGCTGAGTTTCCCGGGCGCCAGCGCCCTGTCGCTAGTGGCCGGTTTCCTGTTCGGCCGATGGCTGGGCACGGTGATCGTGGTCAGCGCCGCCACCATCGGCGCCGTGCTGGTGTTCTGGCTGTCCCGCCATCTGCTGGCCGACCGGGTCCGCCGCCGGCTGGCGCGTCATCCCAAGGCCCGCCGCTTGCTCGCGGGATTCTCGGCCGACGCCTTCCATTACCTGCTGTTTCTGCGCCTGGTGCCTGTCTTCCCCTTCTGGCTGGTCAACATGGCGTCGGCCTTCACCCCCATCTCCACCCGGACCTACGCCCTCGCCACCCTGATCGGCATCCTCCCCGGCAGCTTCGTGTTCGTCAACCTGGGACGCACCCTGGGCACCGTTCGCCAGACCTCGGATCTGGTCTCGCCGTCGGTGCTGCTGGCCCTGGGCCTGCTGGGACTGCTAGCCCTGATACCGGTCCTGTTCCGGCACCTTCGCTCGGAAAGCCATGCGTAACGGCCTGCTGCTGGCAACTCTGACGACGCTGGCGATGGCCGGGGAACGGCTCGAGGTGGGGCGCTTCAGTGCCGGCGACCTCGGCGGCTGGCAGGAGCGGCGCTTCCACAACCAGACCCGCTACACCCTGGTACGCCGGGCAGGACACCGGGTGCTGCGCGCCGAGGCCAGAGCCGGCGCCTCCGGACTGGTGAAAGCGGTCCGCGTCGATCTCCAACGCACGCCCTGGCTCAACTGGTGCTGGCAGGTGGTCGAACCGCTGCCGCCGCTTGCCGAACGCACCCGGGCGGGTGATGATTATGCAGCGCGCCTCTATCTGATCAAAAAGGGCGGACTGGCGTTCTGGAAGACCCGGGCGCTGAATTACGTCTGGTCCAGCAGCCAGCGGCCGGGCAGCCGCTGGCCCAACGCCTTCGCCGGCGAGTCGGTGATGATGTGGGCGCTGCGGGGGCCCAAGGACACGGGCTGGCGGTGCGAGAAACGCCATCTGCCCCGGGACTGGCGCAAAGCTTTCGGCCGGGCCGTCGATCACATCGACGCCGTGGCCCTGATGACCGACAGCGACAACAGCGGGCGACACACGGTGGCCGACTATGGCGACATCTGGTTTTCCAGCGACTGAGCGTGCCTGCGGCTTCCCGGCCGTCCACCGCACCGAACTGCAGGTGCTCCAGGTCAACCTGGGCTATCGCTGCAATCAAGCCTGCCGCCACTGCCACGTGGCCGCCGGACCGAACCGCACCGAGTCCATGGACTGGGAAACGGTCCAAACCGTGCTCGATTTCCTGCGGCGCAGCCGGATTCAAACCCTGGACCTGACCGGCGGCGCTCCGGAGATGCATCCCCATTTCCGTTACCTGGTCAGCGCCGCCCGCACCCTGGGAGTCCACGTCATCGACCGCTGCAACCTCACCATCCTGGAAGAGCCCGGTCATCAGGATCTGGCCGATTTCCTCGCCCGGCATCGGGTGGAGATCGTCGCCTCCCTCCCCTGCTACCTGGAGGACAACGTCGACCGTCAGCGCGGCCGGGGCGTGTTTCGCAAGAGCATCGCCGCCCTGCGCAAACTCAACCATCTCGGTTACGGCCGGGGCGGCGAACTGAGGCTCAATCTGGTGTTCAATCCCCAGGGACCGGTGCTGCCCCCGCCCCAGGCGGAACTGGAACAGGCCTACAAGGCCCATCTGCGAAGCCGCTTCGGCATCGTCTTCGACCGCCTCTACACCCTCACCAACGTCCCCATCCAGCGCTTCGCCCACGCCCTGGAACGGGAAGGCAGGCTGCAGGCCTACCGGGATCTGCTGCGGGAAAACTTCGATGCGGCCAATCTGGAAGGGCTCATGTGCCGCACCACCCTGAGCGTGGACTGGCGCGGCTACGTCTACGACTGCGACTTCAACCAGATGCTCGGGCTGCCCCAGGGGGGACGGCGGCGCCACCTGAACGACATCGACCCCGCCGCCCTGACGGGCCGGGCCGTGGCGGTGGCCGGCCACTGCTACGCCTGCACCGCGGGCCAGGGCAGCAGCTGCCAGGGCGCCTTGAAGACCTAATCGAACAGGGTTTCGGTGCCGGGCACCACGCCCTTCTCGAAGAATTCGATGGCGTTGCCGTCCGGATCGCGGCAGAACAGCGCCCGACGCCCCGACTTGCTGGGCGAATAGGGCACACCGGCCTGCTCCAGGCGGCGGCGGATTTCCTCCAGGTCGGGGACCACCAGGGCGAAATGGCGGTCGCGACCGCCGTGCGCCGGCCGTCCTTCCTTCGGGTCGGGGCTGGGCAGTTCCAGCAAGTGGATCTGCTGGTGCTCGGCGATCTGCAGCCAGGCACCGGGGAACGGGAGATCCGGACGTTCGGTGCGCTCCATGCCGAGAACGCCGCAATAGAAGTCCAGGGCCTTTCGGGTGTCGGCGACCAGCAGGCTGACATGATGAAGATGAAATCGGTATTGACTCATGACAGGCTCCTTTGCATGATCGGTATCCTGGAATATTTTCCCACATCCGGGAGCGATCGCCGTGTCGGGTTTGCCGGCACGCGGCGACCCATCCGAACCGTGAACACGTGGAGGATCCCCATGACCGTCGAATCCCATGTCCTGTCCCGCTACGCCGAAGGCGCCAAGGCGCGCCAGGAAGATCTCTGCTGCCCGGTGGACTACGACCGCGACCTGCTCGAAATCCTGCCCCAGGAAATCATCGACAGGGACTACGGCTGCGGCGACCCCTCCCGTTACGTGCGCCGGGGGGACGTGGTCCTGGACCTGGGTTCCGGCTCCGGCAAGATCTGTTACATGGCGGCGCAACTGGTGGGACCGGAAGGACGGGTCATCGGCGTGGACATGAACGACGCCATGCTGGCCCTGGCGCGTAAATACCAGCGGGAAATGGCGGAAAAACTGGGCGGTGACCGGGTGCGCTTCGTCAAGGGAATGATCCAGGACCTGGCCCTGGATCTGGAGGCGCTCGAGCGCCGCCTGGCCGAACACCCGGTCAGGAGCCACGACGATCTGCTCCGCCTCAAGGCCTGGCAGAACGAACAGCGCCGGGAACGCCCTCTGATCGCGGACGCCTCGGTGGATCTGGTGATTTCCAACTGCGTCCTCAATCTGGTGGACGACGGCGACAAGCGCCGGCTGTTCCGGGAAATCTTCCGGGTCGTGAAACCGGGCGGCCGCATCGCCATCTCCGACATCGTCGCCGACGAGCCGGTGCCGGAATCGTTGAAACGGGATCCCGAGCTTTGGAGCGGCTGCATTTCCGGCGCCATGACCGAATCCGACTTCCTTCAGGGGTTCGCCGACGCCGGCTTCGCGGCGCTGCGGATCGACAAGTGGGGCGATCGACCCTGGCGGGTGGTCGAGGGCATCGAGTTCCGCGCCGTCACCGTCACCGCGGTCAAGCCGGAGGGCGGCGAATGTCTCGACTACGGCCACGCGGTGATCTACAAGGGTCCCTACGAAAAAGTCCACGACGACGAGGGCCACGTCTACCTGCGCGGCCGGCGCATGGCGGTCTGCGAGCGCACCTTCCGCTTCCTCACCGAAGGCCCGCTGAAGGACGACTTCATCGGCATCGCGCCGGCCGATCCCGGCGAAGGGAAACCCTGGTGCGCCCCGCCCGGCACGCTGCGGCCGGCGGCGGAAACCAAGGGCGGTGTCAGCCGTGGCGGGACTCCGGGAAGCTGCTGCTGACCGCCCCCGGTTCGCCATCGTCGTTCCCACCTGGCGGGAGGCGGACACCATCGCCGCCTGCCTGGCGCCGCTGCAGCGATGGCGTTCCCGGGCGGAAATCGTGGTGGCCGACGGCGGCAGCGACGACGCCACCGTCGCCCTGGCCCGGCCGCTGGCGGACCGGGTGATCGTGACCGCCCGGGGACGGGCGCGGCAGATGAACGCCGGCGCCGCGGCCGCCCGGGCCGACATCCTGATCTTTCTCCACGCCGACACCCGCCTGCCCCCGGATGCCCTGGAACGCATCGAGGCCGCGCTCGCCGCAGGTCATCACTGGGGACGCTTCGACGTCCGACTGGCCCCGCCCCATCCCCTGCTTCATCTGGTGGCCTTTTTCATGAACCTGCGCTCCCGCCTTTCCGGTATCGCCACCGGCGACCAGGCCATCTTCGTCCGCCGCCGCCTCTTCTCGGCCGTGGGCGGCTACGCCGATCTGGCGCTGATGGAGGACATCGACCTCAGCCGCCGCCTCAAACGCGTGGGCCCGCCCGCCTGCCTCCGGGCCAGGGTCACCACCTCGGCGCGGCGCTGGCACCGCTTCGGCATCGGACGCACCATCCTGCTGATGTGGTGGCTGCGGCTGCGCTTCTTCCTCGGCGACGATCCCGCCCGGCTCGCCCGCTGCTATCGCCAGGGCCGCTTCCGATGACCGCCGCGGTCGTGATCTTCGCCAAGGCCCCGGTTCCCGGGAGGGTCAAGACCCGCCTGCTGCCGGTGTTGTCCCCGGGACGGGCCGCCGCCCTCCACGCCCGGCTGACCTACGAGCTGACCGCCGGACTGGCGCGCTCCGGAACCGGCCGCCTGTATCTCTACGGCCATCCCGGAACGGACCATCCCTTCTTCCGCTCTCTGCGGCGGCGTTTCGGCGTGGTGCTGCACCCCCAGCGGGGCCGGGACCTGGGGGAACGGATGCTGAACGCGGCCCGGGAAACCCTGGCGCTGCACTCCCGGATGCTGCTGGTCGGCTGCGACTGTCCCCTTCTGACCCCCGCCCTGTGCCGGGAAGCCCTGGCGGCCCTGGAAGGAAACGACGTGGTCCTGGGACCGGCGGAGGACGGCGGCTACGTGCTCATCGGCCTGCGCCGTCCCATCCGGGAATTGTTCGACGACCTGGCCTGGGGCACGGAAACGGTGCTGGCGGAAACCCGGCGCCGGATCCGCGCTTTGGGGCTGCGCAGCCATGAACTGCCGCTGCTGTGGGACCTGGACCGCCCCAGCGATCTGGTCCGCTACCGGCGGTACCAGCGCAGCACCACCTGCAAGCGCCGGTAGGCCCCGGCGTCGAGGCTGTCGCACCACAGGGGCACCGCCAGGAAACGGCCGTCTTCCAGCCGGAAGTGGAGCAGGATCAGCCAGCGGCTCAGCCAGGTGGAAGGCAAAGGTCGTCCGCGCCAGACCCGCCGGTTCGGCCCCACCAGTTCCCAGTCCCGGCCGTGACAGGCAAGCCGGCGCAACTTGGGGCGCCCGCCCCGGCGCCAGACCGCCGCCGCGCTGACCGACACGGCGATCCCCATGAACGCCGTCAGAAGCGGCGGCAGGCCGCTCTGCCCCAGGGCCGCCAGCGCCAGGCCGTGGCAGCCGAGGAGAAAACGGCGCTGGAGCCGGGAGTCTCCGGGCAGCCACTGGAAACTCAGGGAAGCGCGCGTATCGTCCGGCACAACGACGCCAACTCCGGATCGGGACAGGGCTCGCCGGCGACCAGCCAGTCCCACAGCCGGGGATCCGGCTGGGCCAAAAGACGCTCGAAGGCAGCCCGCTCCCTTTCGTCGGCCCAGGGCCAGCGCCGCTCCAGCCAGGCCGACAACAGCAGGTCCAATTCCCGCATTCCCCGGCGGCAGCGCCAGCGCAGCCGGGCCTGTTCCGCCATATGATGAAGTCGGGTCACAACGTGCGTTCGGCGAGCAGACGCTTGATCTCGGCGATGGCCCTGGCGGGATTGAGCCCCTTGGGACAGGTGTCGGTGCAATTCATGATGGTGTGACAGCGGTACAGCTTGAACGGATCCTCCAGGTCGTCGAGGCGTTCCCCGGTGGCCTCGTCGCGGCTGTCGGCGATCCAGCGGTAGGCCTGCAACAGCACCGCCGGTCCCAGGTAGCGGTCGCCGTTCCACCAGTAACTGGGGCAGGCGGTGGAACAGCAGGCGCAGAGGATGCAGTCGTACAGACCGTCCAGCCGCTCGCGCTCTTCTGGGCTCTGCAGCCGCTCACGGTCGGCGGGCTCGGGGGTCACTGCCTTGAGCCAGGGTTGAATGGAAGCGTACTGGGCGTAGAAATGGGTCATGTCCACCACCAGGTCCTTGACGACCGGCAGATGGGGCAACGGATAGATGGTGACGGTGTCGTCCAGCTCGGCGAGCGGCTTGATGCAGGCCAGGGTGTTGCGGCCGTCGATGTTCATGGCGCAGGAGCCGCACACCCCTTCGCGGCAGGAACGGCGGAAGGCCAGGGAAGTGTCGATTTCGTTCTTGATGTGGAACAGCACGTCCAGCACCATCTTGCCGCAGCGGCGCCGGTCCACGGGAAAGACGTCCAGCCGGGGATTGGCGCCGGATTCGGGATCGAAGCGGTACAGACGGACCGTGAGGATTTCCTCCGCCCCTTCCGGCCGGGGCCAGGTCTTGCCCGGTTCGACCTTGGAGCCGGGTGGCAGGGTGAACTGGACCATGTCAATACACTCTCGGCTGTGGCGGTATCGGTTCGACTTCCGGCGTCAACGGCTTCAGATGCACCGGCCGGTAGGCGATGTGGCAATCCCCCCCTCGCCGCCAGATCAAGGTGTGTTTGAGCCAGTTGTCGTCGTCGCGCTCGGGATGATCCTCGCGGGCGTGAGCGCCCCGGCTTTCGGTACGGTTGAGGGCAGCGGCGACCGTCACCAGGGCCTGGGGCAGCAGATTGGCCAGCTCCAACGCCTCCACCAGATCGGTGTTCCAGATCAGGGAATGATCGCTCAGGCGCAGATCGTCGAAGCCGGCCTCGATTTCCTGCAACCGCGCCAGCCCTTCCTCGAGCACCTCCCGGTTGCGGAACACACCGGCGTGGTTCTGCATGCAGCGCTGCATCCGCTCCCGGAGCGCGGCGACCGGCACCGAACCGCGGGCGTGGCGGATCCGGTCGAAACGTTCCAGCAACGGCTCGAGCAGCACCCCGGACAGCGGCTTGTGGGGACGGCGCGGCTTGACCAGTTCGGCGCAGCGGATGGCGGCGGCACGGCCGAACACCACGATGTCGAGCAGAGAATTGGAACCCAGGCGATTGGCGCCGTGCACCGACACGCAGGCGGCCTCGCCGATGGCCATCAGCCCCGGCACCGGGGTTTCCGGGTCGTCGTCCCTGAGGGTCACCACCTCGGCGTCGAGGTTGGTGGGAATGCCTCCCATGTTGTAGTGGACCGTGGGGATGACCGGGATCGGTTCCCGGGTGACGTCCACGCCGGCGAAGATCCGGGCGGTCTCGGCGATTCCCGGCAGGCGCTCGTGAATGATCCTAGGGTCCAGGTGCTCCAGATGCAGCAGGAGATGGTCCTTGTGGGGACCGACGCCGCGGCCCTCGCGGATTTCGATGGTCATGGCCCGGCTGACCACGTCGCGCGACGCCAGGTCCTTGGCGTGGGGGGCGTAACGCTCCATGAAGCGCTCGCCCAGGGCGTTGGTCAGATAACCGCCCTCACCGCGGGCGCCCTCGGTGATCAGACACCCCGACCCATAGATCCCGGTGGGATGGAACTGGACGAACTCCATGTCCTGGAGGGGAAGGCCGGCCCGCAGCACCATGGCGTTGCCGTCCCCGGTGCAGGTGTGGGCCGAGGTGCAGGAAAAATAGGCCCGGCCGTAGCCACCGGTGGCCAACACGGTCATGTGGGCGCGGAACAGGTGGAGACTGCCGTCCTCCAGGCACCAGGCCAGCACTCCGCGGCAGACACCGTCGTCCATCACCAGATCGAGGGCGAAATACTCGATGAAGAATTCCGCCTGATGTTTGAGGGACTGCTGATACAAGGTGTGGAGGATGGCGTGCCCGGTCTTGTCGGCGGCGGCGCAGGTGCGCCTGGCCTGTCCCTTGCCGAAATGGGTGGTCATGCCGCCGAAGGCGCGCTGGTAGATCCTGCCTTCCGGGGTGCGGGAAAAGGGGACCCCCATGTGCTCCAGCTCGATCACCGCCGGGATGGCCTCGCGGCACATGTATTCGATAGCGTCCTGGTCGCCGAGCCAGTCCGACCCCTTGACGGTGTCGTACATGTGCCAGCGCCAGTCGTCCTCCCCCACGTTGCCCAGCGCGGCGCTGATGCCCCCCTGGGCGGCGACGGTATGGCTGCGGGTGGGGAACACCTTGGTGACGCAGGCGGTCTTGAGGCCGCGGGCGGCCAGCCCCAGGGTAGCCCGCAGGCCGGCACCGCCGGCTCCCACCACGACGACGTCGTAGGTATGGGTGACCAAAGGATAGGCCTGGCTCATGGAGCGCCACCGCCAGCCACGATCCGGATCAGCGCCACGGCGGCCACCAGCGTCAGGAAGACCAGTCCCAGCTTGACCGCCACCAGGGCACCCAGGCGCAGGGCCGGGTGATGGACGTAATCTTCGATGACGACCTGCAGGCCCAGGGCGGCGTGATACCCCGCGGTCATCAGATAAGCCAACAACAGGCCGCCCTGCCACGGACTGGCCAGCCAGGCGCGCAGGCTCTGGTGGTCGGCTTCCAGCAAATGCGCCAGAAACCAGAGAAACCACAGGGTGAGCGGCAGGAGGGCGACGGCCGTCAACCGTTGCACCCACCAGTGGCCGACCCCGGCATGGGCCGCCCCCCATCCCCGCGCCCTGCCTATGGGTGTGCGAAATGCCACGGCTTGCCTCTCTAACGCAACCACAACCAGGTCGCCAGCGCCAGGCCCAGGGCCGACGCCAGTTCCAAAGCGCTGTCGCGGGTCAGGCGCCGTCGTTCGAATCCCAACAGCACGTCCCAGAGCAGATGGCGGACGCCGTGACAAAAATGGAGAAACAAGGCCAGGAGCCAGAGCAGCAAAAGCGCCCGCCCCGGTGCGCCGGTCAGAAAGTCCTGAATGGCTTCATAGGCGGCCCCATCGCCGGCGACGGCCACGACGACGGCGACCGTGACCAGCCAGCCCAAGACGAGCGCGACGCCGGTGATCCGATGGGTGATCGACAGCAGCGCCGTCAGGGGGAGACGGTAGATCTGCAAGTGGGGCGACAACGGACGGGACATGGTGGGATTTTAGGTTACGGACCGTGGGGAATTGTATGTTGGATCGCCATCGGCCGCAACCAGATCCTGCAGCCGCATGGGTCTGCCAACGCCGTAACCCTGGGCGTAATCGACGCCGATCCGCCTCAGCAGGGAAAGGATCTCCCCGTCTTCCACGAATTCGGCGATCGTCCGCTTTCCCATGATGTGGCCCACTTCGTTGATGGCCTTGACCAGGGCATGGTCGATGGGATCGTGGACGATATCCTTGACGAAGCTGCCATCGATCTTGAGATAGTCCACTTCCATGTGTTTGAGATAACCGAAGGAGGACATCCCGGTACCGAAATCGTCGAGGGCGAAACGGCACCCGAGCGCTTTCAGGGTTTTGATCATGTGCCTGGCGTTGCCCAGATTGGCGACAGCCGCGGTCTCGGTGATCTCGAAACAGATCTTGTGGGGGGGGATGCCGTGGGTCTCGAACTGCCGGGTGACGAAATCGAGAAAGTGCCTGTCGGACACCGAGACACCGGAGACGTTGATACCGGCCAGCCGCAGCCGGGCCAGATGTCCGGGATTCCCGGCCAGCCAGGCGAAGTAATTTTCGACCACCCAGCGATCGATCAGGCCCATCAGGTCGTACCGTTCCGCCGCCGGCAGAAAAGCCCCCGGGGGCACCAGCTCCCCTGCCTCGGTACGCATCCGCAGCAGAATTTCGTAATGACTCGATCCGTCGCGGGGTTCGGCGACGGGAACGATCGCCTGGGCGTAAATCTCGAAGGCATGTTGTTCCAGAGCCCGGTGGATACGGGCGACCCAATGCATTTCCTGGCGCCGGCGCGCCAACTCCCGGTCGTCCGGCTGGTACATGTGTACCCGGTTGCGGCCGCTGTCCTTGGCGGCGAAACAGGCCTGGTCCGCCGCACTGAGAATCTCCTCCCGGGTCTGCTTGCCGCTCCGGAAGGGAACCAGGCCGATGCTGACGCCGACGGCAAAGGTAGTATCCTGACAGATGAAACGAAATTCCTGGATCGCCTGGCGCAGCTTTTCGGCACAGCTCAACGCCTGATCCCGGGGACAGTGAGGCAGGATGACGGCGAACTCGTCCCCGCCCAGACGCGCCAGGATGTCGCCGCTGCGCAACCGATCCCGCATCAGACCGCCCAACTGTTTGAGCAGGGCGTCACCGGCCGCGTGGCCGCAGGTGTCGTTCACCACCTTGAACTGGTCCAGGTCGAGATAGAGCAAGGCGTGTTCTTCCGACTCGACATCCTCGATCAACCGCTGCAGCTTGCGCTCGAAAGCCCGACGGTTGAACAGTCCGGTCAACGGGTCGTGGGTGGCCTGGTAATTGATCTCCTCCGCCATGCGGCGCTGCTCGGTGACGTCGTGGAACACCAGCACCGCTCCCAATATGTGACCGTCGCGGGCGCGGATGGGGGCGGCGGAATCCTCGATGATGTACTGGCGGCCGTCGCGGGCGTTGAGCTTGGTATAGTCCTCGAGAAAGACGACCTCGCCGCTTTCCAGGGCGCGAGTGACCGGATCGTCGGCGATGCGTTCGCCGGTCTCGCCGTCGACGATGAAAAAGACCTCGCCGATGAAACGACCGACCGCCTCGGTCTGGGACCAGCCGGTCAAGTTCTCCGCCACCGGGTTGAGATAGGTGACCCGCCCATGGCGGTCGGTGGTGATCACCGCATCGCCGATGGAATGCAGAGTGACTTCGGCCATTTCCTTGGCGGCGTAGGCGCTTTCGTAGGCGCGCTGCAGTTCTTTTTGATAGGACTGCTGTTCCCGCACCAGCTCGACGGTCCGGTTGACCGTGTCCGCCAGCAGGCGCAATTCCCGGCTGCCCTTCGGTTCCAGGGTCTGGCGCAGATCCCCTTCCGCCAGGCGGTGAATGCGCCTGGAGATCCGTTTGAGCGGCCGGACCACCAACCAATGGACGATCATAAGCACCAACACCAGCAGGGCGGCGAGGGGAACCGTCGTGGCCTCCCAGACCCGCACCCGGCGGTCCTCGATCAAAGAAGCGATATGGTCCTGGGTCCAGGCGATGGAAACGGTGCCGAAACGTTCCCCTTCGAAGACAACGGGCCCGCTGAAGCGGATCGCCTCCGCATCCCGGGCGAAATCGGGATGGTGCCAGGCAGCCAACACCCGGCCGTCCTCGTCGGTCACCACGATTTCACACAAATCCGGCTCGACCCCGGCGATTTGCTCGATCACCGTACGGATCACCGGAACGTCCTCGCTCAGGAGGGGTTCCATCAAGGAAGCCTTCAGCATGGAAAGGACGCTGGCGTTGTGTCTGGCCAATTCCTCGTAGAGCTGCTCGCGCTCCATGCGCGCGGCGATCAGGCCCGAGGCGAACCCCACGGCGATGACCGCCGCCGTCAGGGTCAGAAACAGTAGAAAGGCGAGGGAAAAGCCGTTCCAGCGCCGATGACCGCCCATGTTCAGTCGCCTGAAAAAGCAGCACTTTCTTCGATGGCTTTCCGGACGAAATCGAAATCCCGGTCATCTCCGGGAAGAAAACGCTCCGGCCCCAGGGCCAGCAGACTCTCCCGCAGGAGCGCGAAACGTGCTTCGCTCACATGGGCGGCCGCGACCCAGGGTTTGGTCACGTTGGGAAAGGAGGCCAGTTCCCGCAATGGGGCGCCCTGGTGTACCAGTTTGGCGAAGGTACCCTCTTTCAGGGCACCGGCGTCGAAAAGCCCCAGCGCCACCGCCCAGCCCACCTTGTCGTGGCGTCCCAGATAGGCGTAACCGGCCAGATCCCCGGCCCGGATGCCGTGCCGGAACAGATAGCGCTGGGCCAGATAGCGTCCGATGGTGGAACGCCGGTCGCCGAAGGCGAAACGCCTCCCCTTGAGATCGCCGATCTCACGGATGGCGCTGTCGCGGTGCACGGCGATGATGCCCCGGAAACGCTTCTTCCCTTTTTTTTACTCTCCAGGGCCAGAATGCGCAGTCGCGGTTGCATCGCCTTGGCCGTCACATAAGAGGCCGGTCCCAGACGGGCGAAATCCACCCGGCCGCCGACCAGATCCTCCAACCCCCTGGCATAACTGCTGGCGATGCGCATTTTGATGGTGACCGGCCCACCGAGCCGGTCACTCAACTGCTTTTCCAGCCGATCGAGGATGGGACGAAGCTTTTTGACCGTCTCGGTGGGTTTGTCGGCGGCATAGACCCCGAACACCAGGCGATCGTCCGCCCGCACCCAGGCGACGGCGGCGAAGCAGAGCAACAGCACCCGGCTGAATTTGGCCATGCGAACCTCCGTGGCAAGAACCGGATTCCAATATGGAAAGCCTAGACCAAATCCAGCACCGTCGTGGTTCTTCCGACGAACTCAGGCCGCCCGTTCCTGGAGCCGTTCCGCCGCCGGGAGGGTTTCCAAAACCTGCTGAAACCGGACGCCGTACTCCCCTTCCGGGGTCGTACGCACCACCTGCGCCGGCAGGGGCCGGTCCAGCAGGTCCAGGGCCAATTCCACGGTATCTCCGGGACTCAAGACGCGGTCCGTCCGTATCCGGGCGCCGCCGCGGCTCAGATCACGCAGTTCGGCTTCGACTTTCCGCCCACCCTGAATCACCGTCAAAGGCATCCTGGCCGGCAGCCGGGGATCGTTGCGGCGGTCGGTGAGTTTGATCACGCGGCCGTCACGTCCCAGGCGCACCAGTTCGCCGTCCCTGAGCTGCCGGGTAGAACCAGCCACGTTGACGATGGCGGTCAGATTGTATTCCCGCGCCACGATGGCCGCGTGGCTGAGCCAGCCGCCGACTTCGGTGATCAGTCCCCTGGCGCGGGCGAACAGGGGCGTCCAGGTGGGATCGGTGAAACGTGCCACCAGGATGTGGCCGTCGCGGAAGGTATCGATGTCGCGTGGATCCCGGACCACCTGAACCGGACCGATGACATCCCCCTCGCCGGAGACGCGGATGCCGCGCAGTTCCTCGCGAGCATCCCCGATTTCCTCCACGTCGGCCAACCCGAGGCGTTCCAGGGTCGGAGCGTCCAACACCGCCGGCAACGCCAAATCCCGCCATTCCTCCAGGTCACGGCGGCGCCCGGCAGCCAGGCGACGAGCGTTCTCGGCGAAATCGGCTTCCTTCAGCCGCCCGACTTCGTCCAGCGTCAGGTAAAACACCCCGTCCCCCAGACCGTAGCGCCGCCCGATGGCGCACAACAACCGGCGCAGATTGGCGAGCTGGCGCAGGCAGTCGTGCTTGGCCTCCTCTTTCAGCACCTGGAAACGCCGCGCTCGCGCCACCGCCAGACGGAGAACCTTGCCCGGGGGTAGTTCCGGCGCCCGGGTCCGGCCGTGGCCGGTGCTGCGCCGGGCCAGCCGCTCGACCTGCTCCGGGTCCTCCCGGTAACGCGGTTGGGCCAGTTCGTAATCGTTGGGGGCCCGGTGACCGAAGCAGGCGAGAAAATCCTCGAGCCGGCGTTCCCTCCGCCCAGCCAGCGTCTCCATGGCCCGGTGCACCACCGTGGTTTCAGTCACCTGCAGATAATCGGCCGGATCGAGACCCCGGCGTTCCAGCTTGCGGGCGGCGGTTTTCCAGTAGAAATCCGCCGCCACGTTGACGACCTCCGCCTGGACGTAAGTCTGGCATACGAACTCGTCGCTCCAGCAGCGCGCCAGTTCGATCAGGTCGTCGTCGTCCAGACGGTCGAGATCCAAAGCTTCCTGGAGCCGCATCCGCCGCAGGAAACCGGGCAGGAAACGCTCGCGGAAATCGCGTTCGATCCACTCCGCCCCCCGGCTCAGGCGGAACGCCGCCGCGGCGCCGGGACCCCGGCCGACCCGGCGCCGTCCTTCCGGCCGATTGACGTACAGGGCACCGTACACGGTCACCAACAGGGGAGCGGCCTCCTCATCCACCTCGTAGGGCACCCCGAGTATGCGGCAGGCCAGATCGGTGCTGCCCCCCGGCGCCCACAGCCGTTCCATCAGGGAAAAACTCAGGGGGGTCGGCCGGGGCAGCAACTCGGAAAGCTCGTTCTGCACCAATACCGGTTCGGTGGCCGGATAAGGGGAAAGGATCGCGAGCAGGCGGCGCCGTTCCGCCTCGAAGGGATCGCGATCGGCCGCCGAGACGGTGATGTCCCGGGCCTGGAGCAGATAGAACCGCCCCCGGGCATAGGCCCATTCGATGTCCTGGGGCCTGCCGAACAAAGACTCCACCTTCCGCCCCAGGGCCAGCAGCGGGCCCAGGTCGATGGGCGGTTTCTCCCGCTCCAGCAGCCGCCCACTCAGGCGGCCGAAACGGTAGGCGGTCGGGGTGGCGGCCCCGCTGACCAGGGACTCCCCCAAACCGGACACCAGCTCCACCAGCATGCAGCCGCAGGTGGCCGGGTGCTCGGTGAACAGAACGCCGGCGTATTCCGCCGCCACCATCTTCTGTACCACCACCCCGGCCGGCTCCTCGGCGTTGCCGCCGTAGGCCTTGGCGCGCGGGGAACGGAAAGAGGCCTGGACCTCGGCAAGGCTGTCCATCAGTTCCGCCCGGGAAACTCCCAGTCTGGTTTCGAACATGCCGGCATAGCTTTGCCGGGCGCCGTCCTCGTTGATTCCGGAACTGCGCACCGCCACCCGCTCACACCCCAGTTTGCGCCACAGGCGATCCATCCGCCTGCGTTCCGCGGGGGTCAGGGCGAAGCCATCCTTGCGGCGGCGCAGGAGGCGGTCGGTGATC
The DNA here is from genome assembly GCA_026984375.1 of Methylothermaceae bacterium. GTDB lineage: Bacteria > Pseudomonadota > Gammaproteobacteria > Methylococcales > Methylothermaceae > Methylohalobius. The sequence continues at coordinate 21,260 of JALSSF010000025.1, forward strand.
ACAAAGCCGTCGGGAACCGGCAGTCCCGCCGCCAGCATCCGTCCCAGCCGGATGGCCTTCTGACCGCAGCCGGCGAAACGATGGGCCTTGCTCAGGGGCACGATTCCCGGATCCTGTTTCGCCGGCTCGGGAAAACGGTGCTGCGCTAGTTCGGCGCGGAACCGGCGCCGGGCCAGCCAGCTCTGCAGCCCGATGACCGCGATGCCCATGAGCAGATAAAGGTTGACGGCGGCGCTGAGGTGCCAGGCCAGGACGCCGATCCCGACGGCGAAGGCGGCGGCCAGGGACAGGCGCCACCAGGTACGCGAAGCGGCGGTCGCCCACAGGTAACCGAACAAAGACAGCGCCACCGCCAGCGGCAGCACGTGGGTGGGATCGGTCCGGCCCAGGTCGTCCAGCCAAAGGAAAGACTGGGGCACGGCCGCCGCGGTGCGCTGCACCACCCGGAACAGCACCAGGAACAGGGCGATCTGCACCATGGACACCGTCAGGTTGCGGCCGGGCGTCAGACCGTGGCGCCGGTACAAGGCCAAGACCGCCCGGCCGGCCCGGGGCTCGTCTTCCCGGAACTGCTCCTTCAAGGCTCGGACCCGGCCGGCAAGCCGGCGCTGCATCAACTGATCCCGTTCCGCCTTCAGGCTCCAGGGGAAGAACGCCAGCCGCAACCCCGCCACCATCAGAGCGATCGCCGCCACCAGATGTCCGGTGGCCTGCTGCAAGCGCGTCAAGGCGGCCTGGAGCGGTTCGGCGATCCAGTCCAGCAACGAACGGCCTTCGCGGGCGGCGCGCCACTGGGCCACATATTCCTTGTCCGTTCCGGGAAGGTAGAACTCGTGGGGCAGGGTGTAGCGGCCGCGGTAGTCGTACCCCAGGCGGGACAGCCGGATTCCCAGGATCTGGGCGTAGAAACAGCTGCGCTTGTCATAGCAGGGGGCGATGACGGGGCGATCCTTGGGCAGTTGCCGCAGGCGCGCCTCCAGTTCTTTGGTCGGCAGCTTGCGGATGGGCAGATTGACCGCCCCGGGCAGATGACCGCGTT
>JALSSF010000026.1 GCA_026984375.1 Methylothermaceae bacterium
TTCTACGCCTACGAGGGTCTGGGGCTGCTGATCGAGGCGCTGCCGACGCTGCTGGACCGGCATCCGAACGTGAGGCTGCTGTTGGTGGGCGGGGGGCCCCAGGCGGAGGCGCTGCAGCGTCGGACCGAGGCTCTCGGTTTGCGGGACAAGATCCTGTTCACCGGTCGGGTGCCTCACACCGAGGTGCCCCGTTATTACGATCTGGTGGACGTGTTCGTCTATCCACGCCTGCCCATGCGCCTGACCGAGCTGGTCACGCCCCTGAAGCCTCTGGAGGCCATGGCCCGGGGGCGGCTGGTGGTGGCCTCGGACGTCGGTGGCCACCGGGAGCTGATCCGCGACGGCCGCACGGGGCTGTTGTTCCGGGCCGGCGATGCCGCGCATCTGGCGGCGGTGCTGGCTGAGGCTTTGGATCGACGCGAGCGGTGGGCGGACATCCTGAGGCGGGCGCGCCGCTTCGTGGAAGAAGATCGCACCTGGGAGGCCAGCGTGGCGCGTTACCGCGGCGTCTACGAGGGGGTGGTGCGGCGATGAAGGCACCGGTGCGCCGTTTGGCCCTGGTGGGGCCGTTACCGCCCCCTTACGGCGGCATGGCCAATCAGACCCGGCAACTGGCCCGCCTGCTCGAGGACGAAGGCATCACCGTGGAAATCGTTCAGAGCAACGCTCCCTACCGTCCCGCCTGGATCGGGCGGGTGCCGACGGTCCGGGCTGGATTCCGTCTGGCGCCCTATCTGATGGCCTTGTGGCGGGCCGCCGGGCGCAATCCCCTCTTTCACGTCATGGCCAATTCCGGCTGGTCCTGGCACCTGTTCGCCGCACCAGCGGTCTGGATCGCCTCGCTGCGGGGCCGTGCCGTGGTGCTCAACTACCGGGGCGGGGAGGCCGAGGCGTTCTTCCGCCGCTCCTTCCGCTGGGTGGCTCCGACGCTGCGGCGTTGCCACGACATCGTGGTGCCGTCCCGGTTTCTCGAGCACGTCTTCGCCCGTTTCGGGGTGGCGGTGACGGTGGTTCCCAATCCCGTGGACCTGGCGCGTTTTCAGGGAGAAAGGGATGTGTCGGATGCGGGGCCGAATCTGATCGTCACCCGGAATCTGGAATCCATCTACGGCATCGACACCGCCATCCGGGCGTTCGCGAGCCTGGCGGGGCGGTATCCGACGGCCCGTCTGTGGATCGCCGGTTCCGGACCTTTGCGGAACGAACTCGAAGCGCAGGTTCGGGGTCTGGGGTTGGAAGGCCGGGTGATCTTCACCGGACGGCTGCCACCCGAGGAAGTGGTTACCCTGTATCGGCGCGCCGACGTGCTGATCAATCCCAGTCGGGTCGACAACGCCCCCAACGCCCTCCTGGAGGCGATGGCCGCCGGAGTTCCCATCGTCAGCACCCGCGCCGGCGGCGTTCCCTACCTGGTGGAGGACGGCGAGACGGCTCTGCTGGTGCCGGTGGACGATCCCGCCGCCCTGGCGGAAGCGGTCGCCCGAGTCCTCGACGACGATGGTTTACGGCAGGCGCTGGTCGATGCGGGGCGGCGCCAGGTGCGCGCCCATCGCTGGGATGCGGTGAAGGTGCGATTGTTCGACAGTTATGCCAGAGCCCTGAGGGCCGCTGGCGGGAGGAGAAACGATGCCCCTGCGTGACCTGTTCGTGACGGTCGTGGTGTTCGCCTCGTTGCCCTTCATTCTGCGGCGTCCGGAGATCGGCATCCTGATGTGGGCCTGGCTGGGCTACATGAATCCCCACAAGCTGTCCTGGGAGTTCGCCCACGATTTTCCCTACGCCCAGATCGTGGCCCTGACCACCATGTTCGCCCTGATGATCTCCAGGGAACCCAAGAAGATCCCCTGGAGCTGGGAGACGGTGCTGCTGGTGCTCTTCATCCTCTGGATGTTCGTCACCACCCTGTTCGCCATGTACCCGGAACCGGCCTGGATGCAGTGGAACAAGGTGTGGAAGATCCAGTTGATGACCTTCGTCAGCATGATGATCATGACCACGCGCTGGCGCATCCAGACCTGGATCTGGGTGATCGCTCTGTCCCTGGGGTTCTACGGCTTCAAAGGTGGCATCTTCACGGTGATGACCGGGGGTGCCTATGCGGTCTACGGTCCGGAAGGTACCTTCATCGGCGGCAACAACGAGATCGGCCTGGCCTTGATCATGACCATACCGTTGCTGCGCTACTGTCAGCTGATGACCGACAAGTTCTGGGCCAAGCGCCTGCTCCTCGTCGGCATGATCCTGTGCCTGATCGCCGTGGTGGGGACCCAGTCGCGCGGGGCGTTTCTCGGAGTGACGATCATGCTGATGTTCCTGCTGCGCAACAGCCGCTACAAGTGGACCCTGTTCTTCGTCATGATTCTGGCGCTGCCGGCCATTTACACCTTCATGCCCGAATCCTGGCACCAGCGGATGGCGACCATCAAGACCTACGAAGAGGACAGCTCCGCCATGGGGCGGATCAACGCCTGGATGATGGCCTACAACCTGGCCAAGGACCGGCTCACCGGCGGTGGCTTCGAGTGTTTCCGCCGTCCCACCTTCGCCATGTACGCCCCGAATCCGGCGGACGTCCACGACGCCCACAGCATCTATTTCGAGGTGCTGGGAGAACACGGCTTCATCGGCCTGGCCCTGTTCCTGGCCATCGGCTATGCCGCCTGGCGCAGTTGCCGCTGGATCATGAAACGGACCAAAGACCGGGAGGATCTGAAATGGATCCACGACCTGGGGGCCATGCTTCAGGTCAGCCTGGTAGGCTACGCTTCCGCCGGTGCCTTCCTGGGGCTGGCCTACTTCGACCTATACTACAATCTGATCGCCCTGATCGTGCTGGCCAAGGTGATCACCGCCAAGGTGCTGCGGGGTGAGGACGTGGGCGAGCCGGAGCGGACGAAGCCGGTGCCGACCTACGGGGTGGCGGGCGGGAACGTGCGTTCCGCTGGATGATGCTCGGCCCACTGGACCCACATCATCAGCACCCAGATCATCACCCCGTAGTAGGAGGCGTGCTCGCCGGCGTGGGCCTCCTTGAGCCGGTTCAGGTAGTCCGCGCGGACGATTCCCTTCAGATGGGTGCTGCCGAGGCTGTCGTAGGCCAGGGCCTGCAGCTTCGGATCGGTTCGCAACCACAGGCCGAAGGGGAGACCGAAGCCGTGCTTGGACTTCTTCAGGGTGATCGGGGCCAGGAAGTCGCGGAAGGCGCGGCGATAGAAGGAACGCAGTTCCAGCCCCCGCATCAGCAGCCGGTCGGGGACCGAGGCCGCCAGATCCACCACCGGATTCTCGAGCATCGGGTAGCGCACCGCCATGCCCGCCAGGTCACAGGCCCGGTTGACCTTGCGCAAGTCGTTGTCCGCCAGGGTGATCTTCCAGTCCAGCCACAGCATCCGCTTCAGCATCGAGGCCTCCTGGGGGCCGTGATAGATCGTCCGGAGATGCTCGATGGGCCAGTCGGGATCGACCGCGGCCAGGAAATCGGATTCGAAGATCTCCGTCAGCGGGGTGCGGTGGAGGAAGTTGTAACTTTCCATCCGTTCCGGCATCGGCAGGCCGGCCTGGTCCACGTAACGTTTCAGTTTGCCCGCCACCGGCAGTCCGGCGCCCAGATCCGCCAGCGGTTCGATCAGGATGCGCCTCAGCGCAGAGGGAATGCGGTGATAGAGGGAAAACAGTTTCTGTTTGGCGTAACGGGCGTTGCCGGCGAACAGTTCGTCCCCGCCGTCGCCGGCCAACAGGCAGGTCTTGCCGTGCTCCCGCGCCAGACGGGCGCAGTAGTAGCCGGGAATGGCCGAGGCGTTGCCGAAGGGCTCGTCGTAACGGGCGGCGATTTCGGGGACCGCGGCGACCACGTCCGCCGGCGTCACGTAATACTCGTGCAGCGGCACCCCGAAATGGCGGGCGCTGGCCCGGGCGTAGGCCATTTCGTCGTAGCCTTCGGCGGCGAAGCCGATGGCGAAGGCCGCCGCCGTGTCCGGGGCCAGTTCCCCGAGCAGGCCGGTGACGGTGCTGCTGTCCAGGCCGCCGCTGAGGAAGGCGCCGGTGGTCTCCGGATTTTCCAGGCAGCGCGCCACCGCCTCGCGCAGGCGGCGGTGCAGCATCTGGGCCAGTTCCTCTTCGGGGATCACCGCTTCCTCGAAGCGGGGCTGCCAGTGGAAACCGAGCTCGACCGTGCCGTCACGCCAACGCAGCACCTGGGCCGGCAGCAGTTTGCGCACCCCCCGGTACACGGACAGTGGCGCCGGAATCATGTGAAAATAGAGATAGGCGAACAGGGCCTGGGGGTCGATTTCCCCGGAAATCGAGGGATGGTTCTTCAAGCGCTGGAGGTCGCCGCAGAACACCACTCCCCCGGGAACTTCGGCGTAGGTCAGCGGGCAGATGCCCATGCGATCGACAGCCAGCAGCCCCTCCTTGCGGTCGCGGTCGTAGAGGGCGACGGAAAACCCGCCGCTGAGGCGCTTCAGGGCTTCCAGGCCCTCGTCCTGGTAGAGGCGGGCGAACAGGGTGGCGGGGTCTGCCCGCTCCGCTTGCCGGGCCAGATCGGGATCGGGCCAGTGGGGATGACCGTTGAGAACGCAGACCACCGGACCGTCCTCGCCGTGATGGCCGCTGCCGGTGGCCAGGGCGAAATCCGGGCCGGTATGGCTTTGGAACCGGCCGCCGAGCATGGCGTTCAACCGGGCGTTTGGGCTATCCTTGGAAAGATGGGAGCCGAACCAGCCGGCGAAGTCGTACATACGAGATATCCTCGGACGGGGGACGATGAATCAGTTTTGGGAAAAAGTGTATAAGACCGTGGCATTTTATCAAGCGAGGGCGGTGAGAGGGATGCGCGGCCTCTGGTTCGATCTGGCCGGGCCCGCCGTGGAGCGGCCGGTGTTCGTGGTCGGGTGCAGCCGCGCCGGCACCACCCTGGTTTACAAGACGCTTTCGGAAGCCGCCACCCTGGGTTC
>JALSSF010000027.1 GCA_026984375.1 Methylothermaceae bacterium
CGGCGAAGCCGTCGGCGGCCGCCAACGCCCGCGCCACCGCCACCAGCCCGTGGCCGTAGGCGTCGGCCTTGACCACCGCCAGCACCCGGGACCGCGGAGCCAGCGCCTGCACCCGCGCCAGATTGGCACGCAGGGCGTCGGCATCGATTTCCACCCAGGGGACCGTGTTCAAAATCCGTCGTCCTCGTCGTAGGGATTGTCGATGAAGTTCTCGAACCGGGTGTACTGCCCCAGGAAGGTCAGGCGCACGGTGCCGATGGGGCCGTTGCGCTGCTTGGCGATGATGATCTCCGCCGTTCCCTTGTCCGGGCTGTCTTCATTGTAGACCTCGTCGCGGTAGATGAAGACGATGACGTCCGCATCCTGCTCGATCGACCCCGATTCGCGCAGATCCGACATCACCGGCCGCTTGTTGGGACGCTGCTCCAGGTTGCGGTTGAGCTGGGACAGGGCGATGACCGGCACGTTCAACTCCTTGGCCAACGCCTTGAGACCGCGGGAGATTTCCGAGATCTCGGCGGTGCGGTTCTCCCCCGCCCCCGGGCACTGCATCAGCTGCAGATAGTCGACGACCACCAGCCCCAGTTCGCCGTGCTCGCGCACCAGTCGGCGGCAGCGAGCCCGCAATTCGGTGGGCGTCAAGGCGGGGGTGTCGTCGATGAACAGCTTGGCGTTGGCGAGGATGTTGATGGCCGAGGTCATCCGCGGCCATTCGTCGTCCTCGAGCTGGCCGATGCGCAGGCGGTGCTGGTCGATGCGTCCCAGGGAGGACATCATCCGCATGGCAAGGTGCTCGGCCGGCATCTCCATGCTGAACACCGCCACCGGCTTCTGCTCCTTGATCGCCACGTTCTCGGCGATGTTCATGGCGAAACTGGTCTTCCCCATGCTGGGGCGGCCGGCGACGATGATGAGATCGGCCGGCTGCAGGCCGGCGGTCATCTGGTCGAGATCGACGAAGCCGGTGCTGACCCCGGTGACGCTGCCGCCCTTCTCGTACAGTTCCTGGATCCGGTCCACCGCCTTGGCGAGCACCCCCTTGATCGGCTTGAAGCCGCCGTCGCCGCGCTGGCGCTGGTCGGAAATGTGGAACACCTTCTGCTCGGCGGTCTCGAGCAGGACGTCGACGGAGCGGCCTTCCGGATGGAAGGCGGAATCGGCGATTTCGGTGCCCACGTGGGCCAGCTGCCGCAAGATGGCGCGCTCGCGGACGATGTCGGCGTAGGCGATGATGTTGGCGGCGCTGGGAGTCGCCTCCGCCAGGGAGGTGAGATAGGTCAGACCGCCGATCTCCTTGAGCTGGCCCCTTTGCTCCAGGAGCTCCGATACCGTCACTACGTCGCAGGGCCGACCGTCTTCGGCCAATTCCCGGACGGCCCGGAAGATCAGCCGGTGTTCCTTGCGATAAAAGTCCGATTCGTCGATCCGGTCGGCGATCTGCTCCCAGGCGTCACCGTCCAGCAGAAGTCCGCCGAGGACCGACTGTTCGGCCTGGATGGAATGGGGCGGCACCTTGGGCGGGAGAACGACCTCCGCAGGCTGGCTCATGGAATCGCTCGGGAGTTTATCCCTGAAAAATCAAATGATTATGAATCAGGCGGATGCCAAAATCCGGAAAACAGTTTACCATACTGCCTCCTGCCACCGACGGTGAAATCCCATGGAAGTCATCCTGTATCACAACCCCCGCTGTAGCAAATCCCGCGCCACCCTGGCCTTGTTGCGGGAACGGGGTATCGAACCCGAGATCGTGGAATACCTGAAGACACCACCGACCACGGAGCAACTGGAAGCCATTCTGGCCAAACTGGGTCTGAAAGACCCGCGCGGGCTGATGCGCACCAAGGAAAAAATCTACCGGGAACTGGGGCTCGACGATCCCGGCCTGGATCGGGAAACCCTGATTCGGGCCATGGCAGAACATCCCATCTTGATCGAGCGTCCCATCGTGATCGTCGGCGACCGGGCCGCCATCGGCCGGCCGCCGGAAAAGGTACTGGAGATTCTGTGACCATGGCTGAAATCCTGGTGCTGTACTACAGTCGTTACGGGGCCACCGCCCGGATGGCCGACGTGATCGCCCGGGGGGTGGAGAGCGTCGAGGGGGCGGTGGCCAAGGTTCGCACGGTGCCGGAAGTGTCGCCGGTCTGCGAGGCGGTCGAGGACGTGATTCCCGACGACGGCCCGCCCTACGCCACCCTCGAGGATCTGGCCGCCTGCGACGGCCTGGCCCTGGGCAGCCCGACCCACTTCGGCAACATGGCCGCGCCCTTGAAGTATTTCATCGATCAGACCAGTTCCCTCTGGTTTTCCGGCGGGTTGGCGGGGAAACCGGCCGGAGTGTTCACCACCACTTCCAGCATGCACGGCGGCCACGAGACCACCCTGATCTCCATGATGATGCCGCTGCTGCACCACGGCATGGTGATCGTCGGCATCCCGTCCCGGGAGACCGCCCTACTGGAAACCCGAACCGGCGGCACTCCCTACGGGCCCAGTCACCTTTCCGGCGAGGACAATCCCTCTCTGAGCGAGGAGGAAAAGCGGCTGTGCCTGTGCCTGGGACGACGTCTGGCGAGAGCCGCCATCGCCCTCAAGGACGCCGGGGTCTGACCCGATGCCGACCCAACTGCCCCTGCAACTCGATATCCCGGAACAGTACCGCTTCGCCCACTACCACAGCGGCGCCAACCGTGAAGCGGTGATTACCCTGCAACGTTGGGCCGAGGGCGAGGGGGAGCGCTATCTTTACCTCTGGGGCGAACCGGGCAGCGGAAAGACCCACCTGCTTCAGGCCTGTTGCCACACCGCCCACCGGCACGGACGACGGGTCGGCTATCTCCCCCTGTCCCGGTTCCACCGTCAGGACCCGGCCTTGCTGGAGGGACTGGAGCGGGTGGACCTGCTCTGCATCGACGACGTCCACGTCATCGCTGGCGACCCCGACTGGGAACTGGCCCTGTTTCACTGCTTCAACCGCCTCAGCGATCAGGGGCGCCGCCTGCTGGCCGCCGGCCGCTGGCCACCCGCCCGGCTGCCGATCCGGCTGACGGATCTGCGCACCCGCCTGGCCTGGGGACTCACCCTCCAGCTCAAGCCGCTGGACGATGCGGACAAGCTCGCCGCCCTGCGGCTGCGGGCCCGGCACCTGGGACTGGAACTCAGTCCCCAGGTGGCCCGGTTCCTGCTGACCCGCCACCCCCGAGACCTGCCTTCCCTGTGGCGCTTGCTGGAACAGCTCGACCGGGCCACGTTGGCGGCGAAACGCAAACTGACCATTCCGTTCCTCAAACAATTCCTGGAGCAACGACCATGAAGGCATTGATCGTCGGCACCGGGGCGGTGGGCGGCTTCTACGGTGCCCTGCTGGCCAGGGCCGGCGCCGAGGTCGCGGTGGTGAGCCGCAGCGACTACGAAACGGTGCGACGCGACGGGATTCACGTCCGCAGCCCCCTGGGCGAGTGGACCTTCCGGCCCGCGGCCGTGTACCGCAACGCCGCCGAAGTCGCCTCACCGCCGGACTACGCGATACTCTGCACCAAAGTGCTGCCCCACATCGACCGGCCCGCCCTGATTCGCGACGCCGTGGGGCCGGACACCGCCATCGTCCTGATCCAGAACGGGGTCGAGATCGAAGACGAAATCGTCGAAGCCTTCCCCGATCACGAACTGATCTCGGGGCTGGCGTTCGTCTGCGTCAGTCGGACCGCGCCGGGACAGGTCTGGCACCAGGCGTACGGCAACCTGATGTTCGGCGACTATCCCGCCGGCGTCAGCCCCCGGGTCGAGTCCCTGTGCGCCGCCTTCGACCGGGCCGGCGTCCGCGCCAGGGCGGCGGCCGACATCGTCGCCGCCCGCTGGCGCAAATGCGTCTGGAACGCCCCGTTCAATCCCCTGTCGGTCCTGTCCGGCGGCCTGTACACTTCCGACATCCTCCAGTCCCAGGAGGCCTTCGTCCGCACTCTGATGGGCGAGGTCTGCGCCATCGCCGCCACCACGGGCCACCCGCTGCCGGAGGACGTCATCGACCGCAACATCGAAGACACCCGCAGGATGCCGCCTTACAAGACCAGCATGCTGCTGGACTTCGAGGCCGGGCGCCCCATGGAAACCGAAGCCATCCTCGGCAACGCGGTGCGCGCCGCCCGCCGCGAGGGCGTGCCGGTGCCCCACCTGGAATCGGTCTACGCCCTGATGCAGCTGCGCCAGCGGCAATTGGACAAGCGCCCGTCTTGATTCTCGGGCGCTCGAAAACGCCCTGATCCGTCAGACGCCGACCGGCAAGCGACGACAGGCGAAGAACCGCTCCAACACCGTGGTCAGCCAGGCATGGTCGAGCACGCCGGCGCTCTCGCGGACACTGTGCATGGCCCACAACGGATTGCCGATGTCGAGGCTGCGCAGCCCGAGGCGGGCGGAGACCAGCGGACCGATGGTGGAACCGCAGGGAAGGTCGCTGCGGTGGACGTAGCGCTGCCAGGGTGCCCCGGCTTCCTCGCACCACCCGATGAACAGGGCCTCGGCGAGAACGTCACCGGTATAGCGCAGATTGGCGTTGGTCTTGATCACCGGGCCACCGTTGACCGTCACTTTGTGGTGCTCGTCGTATCCCCAGGGAAAATTGGGATGATAGGCGTGGGCCATATCGGCGCTCAGCAGCAGGCTGGCAGCCAGCGCCCGGTGGCGCGAAGGGGCGTCCAGCCCCAGGGCGGCGCCGATCCGCACCAGACAGTCCTGCAGCAACGCGCCCGCCGCCCCCTTGAAGCTCTCCGAACCGACCTCCTCGTGATCGAACAGCGCGCAGACGCAGGTGGCATCGTTTTCCTCCGTGGCGATCAGAGCCGAAACCGCCGCATGGCACGAGGCCAGATTGTCGAGCCGGGCACTGGCGATAAATTCCTGCTCCGG
>JALSSF010000028.1 GCA_026984375.1 Methylothermaceae bacterium
GCCCCCATCGTGCCCCACATCTGCCATGAGCTGTGGCAGGCCCTGGGCCATGACGGCATGGTCATCGACGCCCCCTGGCCCCAGGTGGACGAGCGCGCGCTGGTGCAGGACACCGTCGAGTTGGTGGTCCAGGTCAACGGCAAGCTGCGGGGCAAGATTCAGGTGCCCGCCGACGCCGACCGGGAGACCGTTGAGCAGGCCGCCCTGGCCGAACCCAACGTCCGTCGCTTCATCGAGGGCAAGACCGTCGCCAAAATCGTCGTGGTGCCGAAACGGTTGGTGAACGTCGTGGCCAAATGACGGCCAAGGTGCGGTTGACCTCGGCCCAGCTCGAAGCCATCCGTCGTGCGGTGCGGCAGGTGGCCGGCGAGGGCGCCCGGGTGTTCCTGTTCGGCAGCCGCACCGATCCCGAAGCCCGCGGCGGCGACATCGATTTGCTGGTGCGCCTCGACCGTCCCCTGGACGAGGCCGCCCGTTTCCGGCTCAAGCTCGATGTGCTGGCCCGCCTCTACCGGGAGCTGGGAGAACGCCGCATCGATCTGGTGATCGTCGCCGGTGAACCCCGAAGTGATTTCGAGTACACGGTGGTGAAAGAAGCGGTGCCGCTGTGAAAGACGCCCACGCCCGTTTCCGCTTCTACAGCGAGGCATGTCAGCGCCACCTGGCGGTGCTCGAACGCAATCTCCGCCGCCTCGCCGATCACCTGCCTCTGACCGCCGAGACCGTGGATGCGCTACTGGGGACCGACGAGGGATTGTGGATACTCGATCAGATCGCCTATCGTTACCTCAAGCTCCAGGACACGCTCGGCAAGCTGGTGCGTGCTTTCTTCGCCCTCAAGGGCGAGGCGGTCGAGCAGATGACGATGATCGACCTGATCAATCTGGCGGCGAAGCTCGGCCATCCCATGGACGAGGCCCTGTGGATGAAGCTGCGGGCCCTGCGTAACGAAATCACCCACGATTATCCCGGCAGTCGTGCCGAAGTCGCCCAAGCGGTGAATCAGTTGGCGGCGCTGTTGCCGAAGATCCAGGCGTTTCTGGAACGGCTGCGTCGGGATGCGGTATGAGCCATCACGTCTGCCTGGTGTCCGAGCAGGCCGCCCCCAACATCACCCCGGCGCTGGATCCGGCCGTCAGGCCCGAGGCGGTCACCCTGGTGGTGGCCCCGGAGATGGAACGCCGCGCCCGCTGGCTCGGTCGGGTGTTGCGGGAGGGAGCCGGTGTCCGGGTGCGGAACTGGCCGGTGGCGGACGCCTGGAACGTCGAACATCTCGTCGGGCGTTTTCTGGAGTTGCTGGAAACCGGCGACGATCTGATCCTCAACGCTACCGGCGGCACCAAACCCATGAGCATCGCCGCCTTCGAAGCCTTTCGCGCCTACGACCGCCCGGTGTTCTACGTCCACCCCCACACCGACGACCTGTTCTGGCTTCATCCCCATGACCGTCCGCCCCATCAGTTGGCCGACCGCATCAAACTGCGCCATTTCCTGCTCGCCTACGGCGCCGAGATCCGGGACCGGGCCCCTGTCCATGTTCCACCGGCCTGCCGGGAGTTGACCGCCTATCTGGTGCTCAAGGTCGAGTACTTCGCCGGTGCCCTGCGGGTGCTCAACTGGTATGCCGCCGGCGCCGGGGAGACCCTGGAATCGGTGCCGGTGCGGGCGGAATATCTGCGCCGGCCCGAGTTTCTCGAGCTGCTGAGCCGGTTCCAGGCCGCCGGGTTGTTGCGGCTGCACCGGGGACGCCTGGTCTTCGCCGACGAGAGCGCCCGGTTCTTCGTCAACGGCGGCTGGCTCGAGGTGCACGTCTTCGTCCAGGTGCAGCGGCTGCGCTGCCGCCTGCCGCTGATCCAGGATCTGGCCTGCAATCTGCGGGTGGTGCGCGACACCGGTCATGGCGAGGTGGAAAACGAACTCGACGTGGCGTTCCTGGCCAACAACCATCTCCATCTCGTCGAGTGCAAGACCCGCCGTTTCCCTTCCGGGGAGGCCGGCGAGGACGGCCCCGGCGCCGAGGCCATCTACAAGCTCGACACCCTCAAGGAACTCCTCGGCGGTCTCCACGGCCGTGGGATGCTGGTGTCCTATCTGCCGCTGGCGCCGTCCGACCGCCGCCGGGCCGCCGATCTGGGCATCCGCGTCTGCGAGGGACGCGGGATTCAGGATTTGCCCCATGTCCTTCACGAATGGATCATGAGCGGGACAGTCTCCCGAGACACAGATACAGCCGATTGAAGGTGCGCAGATAGACTTTGATGAGTACGGCTCCGAGCACCGGCAGCAGGGCGCGGAGAAGAAAGCGGCGAATCGTCTGATAGCCGCCCAGAGGCACCTGTAACAGCGGTTTGAGCAGTCGGGTCGGTCCTTCCAGCTCACGAAGTTTCACCCGGGCCAGGTGCCGGCCGGCCCAGTCCAGCGCCACGATCAGCAGCAGGACGACAAGGGTGCGGACGGGGACGCTTCCCTGGAGCCAGCGGGTCAGGTAAGGCCACGACCAGGCCAGCGCCAGCAGTGCCGCGCCGATCGACCAGAAGAGCAGTCGTAGATCCAGCAGCAGAATCTTGCCCACGTTGTGGCGTGAGATTTCGAGCTGACGCAGGAACCGGCGATCCTTGTCGGGGTCGCGCATCCGCTCCGCCACCACTGAGAAGGGCCAGCCGATTCCCGCCAGCGGGGTGCCGGTGGGCAGTTCGGTGGCGGCGATTTGGTAACCGTCGTACATCAGGGCACAGGCTTCGGCTTCGTGAAAGGCATCCAGATCGGTGCGGATTTCCGCCAGGCAGTTCTGGACCCGGGGATCGACGCCGTACGCCAGGGTGGTGGCCGGTTGACGCCGTTCCGGATAGGGGGCGCCGTTCCAGCCGATCCAGCCCAGTTCCCGTTTTTCCATTCCCTTGCGCAGATGAACGAAGGCCACCTGCTCCCGCCCCCGGGTCTCGAACAGACGTCTGAGGCTTTCGAAGCGAACCTGATCCTGGAGGACGGCGCCGGCGCGCGACAGCACCTTCAGGGCGCCGGCATCCGGACAGTGTTCGAAATCCAGTTGCCCGGAGGCGTCGCTGATGACGAAGCGTTCGCAGTTTTCGAACAGCAGGGCGTCGATGCCCTGATTGTCGTGGACGCCGCCGTCCACCAGCTGGACGCAGACCGGATCGTCACCGTCGCGATACAGCGATTCGAGGGTTATGGGGGGGAACAATCCCGGAACCGCCGCGGAGGCGGCGACGGCCTTGGCCACCGTGAACGACGGAAGACAGCGCCGGGGATCGTGGTGCAGATAATGCCCCGGACAAGGATGGATCTGAAAATAGTCGAAAGGGCGGCGCAGACGGATGGGGATGCTGTCGGCCTCGTCGAACTGCGGTCGTCCCACCCGGTAGCGCACCGGTTCCCCCATGGTGCGGGCGGTGAAATGCCAGTTGCGTCCGGTGTTGAGGGTGGTGGCGTTGATGATCAGGATGGGAATCTTGTGGCGGCGGGAAGGGTTGTCGCGCCGGGGATGAAAATCGGGCTGACCGGGCGGAAAGATGCGCAGCTCCCGCATTTCCACAGGTTCTGACTTTCCCATGGCCGGGCGGTACAGCAACTCGTCGTAGACTTCGGCGATCCGGTCGCTGCGGGAATAGTCGCGCCGGTACAGGCGGAGGTTGGCGCGGGGATCCTCAAAGGCCTTGAGGCGGATGTTCCGACGGGTCGCCTGCCAGAACTGCCGGATCATACGCTGAACCAGATCGACGTAATCCTGGTCGGTGATGGCCCGGTCTGCCTTGGATTCCAGCAGTTTTTTCAGATGGATGTAGTACAGCGCCGCGATGATGGATCCCCCGGAAACCGCGCTGATCACTTCCACCTGGGACAGCAGTCTGCGTTCAGCCATCCGGGCCAGCACCCCGATGTGAAAGAAAGCGGCCCGCAGACCGCCGCCCGATAGGGCGATTCCCAATTTGCCGGTCTGATTCATGACGATGCCTTTTTTGTGATTGCGAGGGTGATTTTGCGCCTGGTTCTTGGTCGAAATCAACGGTTCCCTGCGTCCGGAGGAATTTCGATCTGCTAGAATCGGTTTTAGATCCAGACTGGAGGTGGGTTATGAAACGATTTTCATGGCTTTTGATCTTGGGATGGCTGGGTGGTTGTGCCAGCTATACCGGATGGACGCCGACGGTGGATCCCTACGGTGATCCCAACGCCTACCGGATCCAGCAGGACATGGCCGAATGCCAGCAACTGGCCCGTCATGCCTCCGGGGATCTGGCCACCGAATCGGTGAGCGGTGCCCTGGTGGGCGGCGGTGTCGGGGCGGCCACCGGGGCCGTCATCGGTGCCTTGACCGGAGCGCCGGGCCGGGGAGCGGCCTGGGGGGCCGCGGTAGGGGGAATGGGGTCCGGTATCGCCCGGGGGCTGAGTGCCGAGCAGCGCTACAAACGGGCCTATGTTCGCTGCATGCAGGGACGCGGGCACCGCGTGCTTAATTGACCCGTCTGGATGTTCGCCCTCCATACCGCCAACCGCACCGAAGATCTGTTCCGTCGATTGACCGTCGTTCTGGACCATTACCACTACGGTCCCTTCGATCCGGTTCGTTTTCTGATCCACGGCCGGGGCATGGAGCGCTGGTTGCAGATGCGGCTGGCCCGGGCCTGGGGGGCGGCGGCTCACTGCCGTTTCGATTTTCCCCAGCGCTTCTTCGCCGAGCTGGCCCGCGATCTGGGGCTGCGCCTTGAGGATGCCGCTTTCGAACGCAGCCGCCTGACCTGGCTCATCGACGAACTCTTGGATCAGGAGGCGTTTTGCAACGATCCGCAGCTGGGACGTTATCTCGCCGGTCCCGGACCACGGCTGCGGCGCTTCCAA
>JALSSF010000029.1 GCA_026984375.1 Methylothermaceae bacterium
CCGCCGGAGAAAGTGGAACAGGCGGTCAAGCAGATCAACGACTACCTGCAGAGCGTCCAACGGAATCTGCAGTTCTCCGTGGACCGGGACACCAAGCAGATCGTGGTGAAGGTGGTCGACGCCAAGACCGGTGAGGTGGTGCGCCAGATTCCGCCGGAGTCGGCCTTGGAAATGGCGCGCAACATGGCCCGGATGAAGAAGCCGGATCAGGGCCTGTTGCTGGCCCAGCGGGCCTGATCATGGCGCTGGAAGACATTCTGCGCCTGTCCCAAGCCATGCTGAGCGCGGCGAGGAGCGAGGATTTCGAGCGGCTGGCGCAGCTGGAAAGCCAGCGGAGCGAGCTTCTTGCCAGAATCCCGGAACTCGGGATTTCCCCGTTGCGGTTGGTCGAAGCGCTGAAGCGGATCGAGGCGCTGGACCGCGCGATCCTCGCCATTCTGGAACGGGAACGGGAAACGGCGGCGCACGCTTTGCGGCGATTGCGCCACAGCCGCCGGGCGGCTCGGATTTATGCCGGGGCCGAATAATCCGCTCAGCCGCGCCGCAGAATCAATTCCAACACCAGCTTACTGCCGAAGTAGGCCAACAGCAGGGTGGCGAAGCCGCCCAGAGTCCAGCGGATGGCGGTCTTGCCGCGCCAGCCGTAGTGCCATCTTCCCCACAGCAGCAGACCGAACACCCCCCAGGACAGAATCGACAGCACCGTCTTGTGCACCAGGTGCTGGGCGAACAGATCCTCCACGAACAGAAACCCGGTGATCAACGACAGGTTCAGCAGGACGAAACCCGCCCCGATCATCTGGAACAACAGCGATTCCATGGTTTGCAGCGGCGGCAGCGAACGCACGAACCAGCCGGTGCGCTTGTGGTGCAGTTGCCAGTCCTGACAGGCCAGCAGTCCGGCTTGTAGGGCGGCGATGTTCAACAGGCTGAAAGCCAGGATGGAAATCAGGATGTGGATCTGCAGCCCCAGGGGCAGGTGGCCGAGAATGTGCACTTCGTGGGGGAACGCCAGTCTAAACAGCAAGGTGACGACCGCCAGGGGCAGGACCGCGATGCCCAGTTTGTCGATGGGTTTGCCGACGGCGGTCAGAAGGAACAGCAGAACGATGAGCAGACTGACCAGGGCGGCGGTGCTGAAGAAGCTCAGGTCTATCCCACCGGAAGTGAACAGGATGTGCTTCAGAAACAGGGCATGGCACAGGGCACCGCCCGAGCTCAGTGCCAACGCCCAGTGCCGGGGTGCCGGCAGGGTGTCCCGGGGACGCAGCGACAGCAGGATCGTGGCGGCTAGGTACAGCAGGATGGCGCCCCCGGCCATGACGACGGTCACACTCGACAAAGCTTTTCTCCCAACCTTAGTCTGGCATAATGTAGAGCCGCCCGGTGGCGGTCCGGATCTTCCCTATTGTATTGCAGGTGACAGCGCGACATGTTTGACAATCTTTCCGAGCGACTGACCAAAACCCTCAAGACCATTCGCGGTCAGGGCCGCCTGACCGAGGACAACATCAAGGACACCCTGCGCGAAGTGCGCATGGCCCTGCTGGAGGCCGACGTGGCGCTGCCGGTGGTCAAGGCCTTCATCGAGCGGGTGCGCGGCCGCGCCCTGGGGCAGGAGGTCCAGACCAGCCTGACACCGGGGCAGGCCTTCGTCAAGATCGTCCACCAGGAATTGATTGAGGTGATGGGCGGGGAAAGCCCCGGCCTGAACCTGGCCGCCCAGCCGCCGGCGGTGATCCTGATGGCCGGTCTCCAGGGAGCCGGTAAGACCACCACGGTGGCCAAGCTGGCGCGCTGGCTCAAGGAGAACCAGAAAAAGAAGGTCGCGGTGGTCAGCGCCGACGTCTATCGCCCCGCCGCCATCGAGCAGCTCCGGACCCTGGCCGGAGAGGTGGGGGTCGAATTCATTCCTTCCTCCCCCGACGAGGAACCGGTCGCCATCGCCCGGAAGGCGGTCGCCCACGCCAAGAAGCATCTGCTCGACGCGGTCATCGTGGACACCGCCGGGCGCCTGCACATCGACGAGGACATGATGCGGGAGATCCAAGCGATCCACGCGGCGGTGAAGCCGGTGGAAACCTTGTTCGTGGTCGACAGCATGACCGGCCAGGACGCCGCCAATACCGCCAAGGCGTTCCACGACGCCCTGCCGCTCACCGGGGTGGTGCTGACCAAGGCCGACGGCGACGCTCGGGGCGGGGCGGCGTTGTCGATCCGTCACATCACCGGCAAGCCGATCAAGTTCATCGGCACCGGGGAGAAGACCGACGCTTTGGAGCTGTTCCATCCCGACCGCATCGCTTCCCGGATTCTGGGAATGGGCGACATTCTCAGCCTGATCGAGGAAGTCGAGCGCAAGGTGGACCGGAAGAAGGCGGAGAAATTCGTCAAGAAGATCCAGAAGGGCAAGGGATTCGATCTGGAGGACATGCGCGAGCAGTTGCTGCAGCTCAACAGGATGGGCGGGGTGTCCAAGCTGCTCGACAAGCTGCCGGGTGTGGCCGAGCTGCCCAAGAACGTCCGCCAGAACATCGACGACCGCGACATCGACCGCCAGATCGCCATCATCAACTCCATGACTCCCCACGAGCGCCGCTTTCCGGCGGTGATCAACAACTCGCGCAAGCGCCGCATCGCCGCCGGCTCGGGAATGCAGGTCCAGGACGTCAACCGCCTGCTGAAGCAGTACAACCAGATGCAGAAGATGATGAAGAAAATGAAAAAGATGAAGGGCTTCGGCAAGGGCGGTTTCCCCGGTATGCCCGGCGGCGGGATGCCGAAACTGCCGTTTTGACGGAGGGCGACGATGGCAGAGCTCAATCTGGAATTGCTGATGCAGATGGTGCAAAAGGTCCTCGACAATCAGCGCGAGATGCGTGAGGACATGCGTGAGATCAAATCCCGTCTGGGGCGATTGGAAAGCGACGTGGCCGGGTTGCATGGTTTTTTGGCCGAGCAGTCGATCCGGCTGGATCGTTTCGGGGACCGCTTGGAGCGGGTCGAACGCCGTCTGGAACTGCGAGACTGATAGGGATTCGCCATGCTCATCGATCGCTTCGGCCGCCGCATCACCTATCTGCGCCTTTCCATCACCGACCGCTGCGATCTGCGCTGCCGCTACTGCATGGCGGAGGAAATGACCTTCCTGCCCCGGGCCCAGATCCTGACGCTGGAGGAGATCGCCACCATCGCCCGGGCCTTCGTGGAACTGGGGGTGGAGAAGATCCGGGTGACCGGCGGTGAGCCCCTGGTGCGGCGCGGGGCGCTGGAACTGCTGGAGGAACTGGGAAGGCTGCCTCTGAAGGAACTGGTCCTGACCACCAACGGTATGCGGCTGGCCCAGTGCGCCGAGCGGTTGGTGCGAGCCGGTGTCCGCCGGGTCAACGTCAGCCTCGACAGCCTACGGCCGGAACGCTTCCGCCACATCACCCGGTTCGGCGATCTGGAGCGGGTGCTGGCGGGGATCGAGGCCGCCCGCCGGGCCGGATTCGACCGCGTCAAGCTCAACGCGGTGATCCTGCGCGGCGTCAATGACGACGAGGTGGTCGATCTGGCCACGTTTGCCATCGAACGGGGCCTCGACATCAGTTTCATCGAGGAGATGCCCTTGGGGGTGATCGATTCCCACGACCGCCGCCAAGCGTTCTATTCCTCCGACGAGGTGCGCGCCGATCTGGCGCGCCGTTTCACCTTGCTGCCCACCACCGACCGCACCGGCGGGCCGTCGCGCTACTGGCGGGTGGCGGGGAGCGATTCGCGTATCGGTTTCATCTCCCCCCACAGCCATAATTTCTGTGGCGACTGCAACCGGGTGCGCCTGACAGTCGAAGGTCGGCTGCTGCTGTGTCTGGGCAACGAGCATTCGGTCGATCTCAAGCGCGTCCTGCGCCGCTGGCCGGGCGATGCGGACAGGCTCAAGAAGGCGATCGTCGAGGCGATGGCTTTAAAGCCGGAAAGACACCATTTCGACCTTCGGGAGCAACCGATCATCCTGCGCCACATGAACGTCACCGGGGGTTGAGATGGCTTTGCCTGAACGGAGGCCCTGTTATACTTACGCCGATTATCTGACCTGGCCCGAGGACGAGCGCTGGGAGTTGATCGACGGGGTGCCCTATGCCATGGCTCCGGCGCCGACCCGGCGGCATCAGGAAGCGGTGGGAGAGATTGTCCGCCAGTTCGCCAACCAGTTGGAGGGCCGCCCCTGCCGGGTGTACGCGGCGCCCTTCGATGTGCGCCTGGGGGCACCAGACGCCGCCGATGCCGAGATCACCACGGTGGTGCAGCCGGACGTCAGCGTCTATTGCGATCCGTCCAAGTTGGACGAGCGCGGCGCCAAGGGGGCGCCGGGTCTGGTGGTCGAGGTGCTGTCGCCCCATACCGCGGCCAAGGACCTGATCGTCAAGCGTGAGCTCTACGCCCGTTTGGGGGTCGGGGAATACTGGGTCGTCGAACCGCTAGACCGGGTACTGATGATCTGGCGTCACGGGGGGGAAGGTTTCAGGGGGCCGGAAATCCTCGCTCTGGAAGGGCAGGCTTCGAGCCAGGTTGCCGGTTTGCGGTTGGATTTGGACCATTTGGCGAACGTTTTGGAGGTTGTGTGACTCAGAAGCTGAATTTGGATCTTCGCGGCTTGTCCGGTGCCAGGCTGATCGAGGATGCCGATCCCCAGGAAACCCGGGAGTGGCTGGAAGCGCTGCAGGCGGTCATTCAGGCCCAGGGACCCGAGCGGGCCCACTATCTCATCGAGCGCCTCATCGACCAGGCTCGGCTGGCGGGGGTGACCATTCCCTACGCCGCCACCACGCCCTACGTCAACACCATTCCGCCCCATCTGGAAAAGCGCTGCCCCGGGGACATGGCGCTGGAGCGCCGGATCCGTTCCTACGTGCGCTGGAACGCCATGGCGATGGTGGTCCGTGCCAATCGCAAGTCTACCGAATACGGCGGCCATATCGCCACCTTCGCCTCGGCGGCCACCCTCTACGAGGTGGGTTTCAACCATTTCTTCCGCGCCCCGACCCCGGAGTTCGGCGGCGATCTGGTGTTCTTCCAGGGGCATGCCTCGCCGGGGATCTACGCCCGCGCCTTTTTGGAAGGACGTCTGACCGAAGAGCATCTGGCCAATTTCCGCCGCGAGGTGGAAGGCAAGGGACTGTCCTCTTATCCCCACCCTTGGCTGATGCCGGACTTCTGGCAGTTTCCCACCGTTTCCATGGGCCTGGGGCCGCTGATGGCCATCTACCAGGCCCGTTTCATGCGTTATCTCCACGACCGCGGTCTGGCCGACACCAGCGGGCGCAAGGTGTGGTGCTTCTGCGGCGACGGGGAGATGGACGAGCCGGAGTCCCTCGCCGGTCTGTCCCTGGCCGGTCGCGAACGTCTCGACAACCTGATCTTCGTCATCAACTGCAACCTCCAGCGCCTCGACGGGCCGGTGCGGGGCGACGGCAAGATCATCCAGGAGCTGGAGGGCCTGTTCCGGGGCGCCGGCTGGAACGTCATCAAGGTGATCTGGGGCGGGCGTTGGGATTCCCTGCTGGCCCGGGACAAGACCGGTCTGCTGCGCAAACGCATGGAGGAGGTGGTCGACGGCGAGTATCAGACCTACAAGGCCAAGGACGGGGCCTACGTGCGTCAGCATTTCTTCGGCAAATACCCGGAGCTGCTGGAACTAGTCAAGGACATGTCCGACGAGGAGATCTTCCGCCTCGACCGTGGCGGCCACGATCCCCAGAAGGTCTATGCCGCCTATGCCGCGGCGGTGGAGCACGTCGGCCAGCCCACCGTGATCCTGGCCAAGACCATCAAGGGCTACGGCATGGGCGAGGCGGGGGAAGGGCGCATGGGGGCCCATCAGCAGAAGAAGCTGGAGGAAAAGGCGCTGCGCCAGTTCCGAGACCGCTTCGACATTCCCATTCCCGACGACCGGTTGCTGGAGACCCCGTTCTACAAGCCGCCGGAAAACAGTCCGGAGATGGAATATCTGCACGAGCGCCGCCGCGCCCTGGGCGGCTATCTGCCCCAGCGCCGGCGCCAGTCCTCGGTGCACATCTCCATCCCCGACGACAAGCCCTTCGAGTTCGCCCTCAAGGGCACCGGGGAGCGGGAGATGTCCACCACCATGGTGTTCGTCCGCATTCTGGCCGGTCTGATGCGCGACCGCCGGTTCGGCAGGCACGTGGTGCCCATCGTTCCCGACGAGGCCAGGACCTTCGGCATGGAAGGGCTGTTCCGCCAGTACGGCATCTATTCCCACGTGGGACAGTTGTACGAACCGGAGGATGCCGGGCAGATCAACTATTACCGCGAAGATAAGAAGGGGCAGATCCTGGAGGAGGGCATCTGCGAGGCGGGCGCCATCTGCGACTGGATCGCCGCCGCCACCGCCTACAGCAACCACGACCTTCCCATGGTGCCCTTCTACATCTACTACTCCATGTTCGGTTACCAGCGGGTGGGGGACTTCTGCTGGGCGGCCGGCGACATGCAGGCCCGCGGTTTTCTGCTGGGCGGGACGGCCGGCCGTACCACCCTGGCCGGGGAGGGGCTGCAGCATCAGGACGGCCACAATCTGCTGTTCTTCTCCGCGGTTCCCAACTGCGTCGCCTACGATCCCTGCTTCGGCTACGAGCTGGCGGTCATCATCCGTGACGGTCTGCGCCGCATGATCAGCGAAGGGGAGAACGTCTATTACTACATTACGGTGATGAACGAGAACTATACGCATCCCCCGATGCCCGGTCCGGTGGAAAGCGAGATTCTCAAGGGGATGTACCGCTTCGCCAGCGCCGGCGATAAGGCCCAGGTACAGCTTCTCGGCAGCGGCACCATCCTGCGGGAGGTCATCGCCGCGGCGGAACTGTTGCAGCAGGACTACGGCATCGGCGCCGACGTCTGGAGCGTGACCAGTTTCTCGGAACTGCACCGCGACGGCGTCGAGGCGGAACGATGGAACCTGCGTCATCCGGAGCACGCCCCGAAGAAGCCCTACGTCACGGCCTGCCTGGAGGCGGCCCCGGGTCCCGTGGTGGCGGCGACCGATTACATTCGCACCCAGGCGGAGCAGATTCGCCAGTTCATCCCCAAGCGCTATTACGTCCTGGGGACCGACGGCTATGGCCGCAGTGACGTGCGCAAGGCGCTGCGTCACTTCTTCGAAGTGGACCGCTATTCGGTGGCGGTCGCGGCCCTCAAGGCGCTGGCGGACGAAGGCGCGGTTCCAGAGAAGACGGTGAGCGAGGCGATGGGCAAATACGGCATCGATCCGGACAAACCGTTCCCGCCGACGGTCTGAGGGGCGGCAGGAAATGGCCGGGGATCCTGGCCGGGGATCCCCGGCTTTTTGTTAAACTCACGCGAGACTGAAAAACACGAAACATGGGGAGCGACCGAGTGAGTGAGGTGAAGGAAATATGCGTCCCGCCGCTTGGGGATGTGGACCAGGTGGATGTGATCGAGGTGTTGGTTCAGCCGGGGGACCGGATCGCCCAGGACGATCCCCTGATCACGCTGGAAAGTGACAAGGCCTCCATGGAGGTACCCTCGCCGGACGCCGGCGTCGTCAAGGAAGTGCTGGTCAAGGTCGGCGACAAGGTGAAGGAGGGCGATCCCATCGTCCGGCTCGAATCGACCGAGGCGGCCGCCGAAGCGCCGGCACCCCCGCAGCCGGCGGTCGAGACGGCGGAGGCGGTGGCGCCGGCCGAAGCAGCGGAGGAGAAGGCGGCCGCGCCACCGGCCGAGGTGGTCCAATTTCGTCCCCCGGAGACCCCGCCCGCCCCCGAGCCCAAGGAAGTCCCCCCTTCCCCGGAAGCGGCGGAAATTCCCACCGGGGCGCTGCCGTACGCCAGCCCGTCGGTGCGCAAATTCGCCCGCCAACTGGGGGTCGATCTGAGCCAGGTCCGGGGCAGCGGTCCCAAGGGGCGCATTCTGCGCGAGGACGTGGAGGCCTTCGTCAAGGCACGGCTGCAACGGCCCGCCGGTGGCGTCGGCCTGGCCGTTCCCGCCATTCCCGAGGTCGATTTCGGCAAGTTCGGTCCGGTGGAGACCCAGCCCCTGTCGCGGATCAAGCGCCGCTCCGGTCCCCATCTGCAGCAAGCCTGGCTCAGCGCCCCGCAGGTGACCCAGCATCACGAGGTGGACATCACCGAGCTGGAGGACTTCCGCCAGTCGCTCAAACCGGAGGCGGAAAGGCGCGGGGTCAAACTGACTCCCCTGGCTTTCATCCTCCGGGTATTGCCCGTTCTGTTGCAGGAATTTCCCACCTTCAACGCCTCGTTGGCTCCCGACGGGGAAAATCTGATCCTCAAACGTTACTGCCACATCGGGGTGGCGGTGGCGACGCCGGACGGACTGGTGGTCCCCGTGATCCGCGACGTGGACCGGAAGGGGGTCTGGGAGTTGGCCGAGGAACTGGCCGAGGTCAGTTCCCGCGCCCGGGCCGGCAAGCTGACGCCCGGCGATCTTCAGGGCGGCTGTTTTTCCGTTTCCAGTCTGGGCGGCATCGGCGGCGGTTTCTTCACGCCCATCGTCAACGTGCCGGAAGTGGCGATACTGGGCATCGCCCGGGCGCGGATGCAGCCGGTGTGGAACGGCAGCGAATTCGTGCCGCGGCTGCAGTTGCCGGTGTCGCTCAGCTACGACCATCGCGTCATCGATGGAGCCGAGGGGGCCCAGTTCGTGGTCCGGTTCGGGGAGTTGCTCGGCGATCTGCGCCGTTTGGTTCTGTGAAGGGGGAAATCATGACCGTCGAAACCGAAGTGTTGGTGTTGGGGGCGGGTCCCGGCGGCTATTCGGCCGCGTTTCGGGCCGCCGATCTGGGCAAGCAGGTGACCCTGGTGGAACGGTATCCCGTTCTCGGCGGGGTCTGTCTGAACGTGGGCTGCATCCCCTCCAAGGCGTTGCTGCATCTGGCGGGGCTGATCTACGAGGCCCGGGAGGCGGCGGGGAAAGGCATCGACTTCGGCGCTCCCGAAATCGATCTGGCCAAACTCCGCCAGTGGAAGAGCCGGGTGGTGAAGACCCTCAACACCGGTCTGGCCGGTCTGGCCAAACAGCGCCGGGTCCGGGTGATCCAGGGGGAGGGGCGTTTCGTCTCGGCCCACGAACTGGAAGTGGAAGGGCCCGACGGGCGGCAGGTCGTGCACTTCCAGAATGCCATCATCGCCGCCGGTTCCCGACCGGTGCGTCTCCCCGGCTGGCCCGACGATCCCCGGATCATGGACTCCACCGACGCCTTGGAATTGCCCGAGATCCCCGGCCATCTGCTGGTGGTAGGGGCCGGGGTCATCGGCCTGGAAATGGCCTGCGTCTATCACGCTCTGGGGGCGAAAATTTCGGTGGTGGAGCTGGCGGACCAGATCCTTCCCGGTACCGATCCGGAATTGATCCGTCCCCTGATGCAGGCGATCGGCAAGCGTTACGAAAACATCTGGTTGAACAGCAAGGTCACCGGAGTGGAATGCCAGGAGCAGGGCCTGGAAGTGCGCCTCGAAGGGGAAGGGGTTCCGGAGACGGCGGTGTTCGACCGCATCCTGGTGGCCGTCGGCCGGCGTCCCAACAGCGACCGGTTGAATCTGGAGGCGGCCGGCCTGACGACCGACGAGCGCGGTTTCATTCCGGTGGACGAGCACATGCGTACCCAGGTTCCCCACATCTACGCCATCGGCGATATCGTCCCGGGCCCGATGCTGGCCCACAAGGCCAGCTACGAGGGCAAGGTGGCGGCCGAGGTGATCTGCGGCGAGCCGGCGGCCTTCCAGGCGTTGACCATTCCTTCGGTGGCCTATACCGATCCGGAGGTGGCCTGGATGGGCAAGAGCGAGGCGGAATTGCAGGCGGCCGGCGTCGAATACCGCAAGGGGGTGTTTCCCTGGGCCGCCAGCGGCCGGGCGATCTCCATCGGCCGGCGCGAGGGCCTCACCAAACTGCTGTGTGACAAGAAGACCGGGCGGGTGCTCGGCGCCGGCATCGTCGGTCCCCATGCCGGCGAGCTGATTTCCGAGGCGGTGCTGGCCCTGGAGATGGGCGCCGACGCCGAGGATCTGGCCCTGACCATTCATCCCCATCCCACCCTGTCGGAGACCCTGATGTTCGCCGCCGAGATCGTCGAGGGGACCATCACCGATCTCTATCTGGGCGGCAAACGCAAGTAGTTCCATGGAAGCGCTCGAAACCGTCGAACTCCGTTGCCACCACTTCGGCGAGACCGGACCGCCGCTGGTCATCCTTCACGGTCTTTTCGGTGCCGGGCGCAACTGGTATTCCCTGGCGCGCCGGCTGGCCGACGAATTCCAGGTCCATGTTCCCGATTTGCGGGGGCACGGAGATTCCCCCCAGGTGGGGCCCATCGATTATCCCCACATGGCCGCCGACGTGGTGGCCCTGCTCGACCGGGAGGGTCTGGAGACGGCCTGTCTCATGGGGCACAGCATGGGGGGCAAGACCGCCATGATGGCCGCGTTGCGTTATCCCCGGCGGGTGGAGAAACTGATCGTGGTCGACATCGCCCCGGTGCAGTACTCTCACCGCTTCGACCACGTCGTCGAGGCGCTGCGGACGCTGCCCCTGGACCGGATCGGCAGCCGCAAGGAGGCCGAAGCCTGGCTGCGGCAGCGGATCGACAATCCGGTCGTCTGCCAGTTCCTGTTGCAGAATCTGGTGAGCGACGACTCCCATTATCGCTGGCGCATCGATCTGGATCTGCTGGAACACGCCCTGCCCGCCGTGGTGGCCTTTCCGCTGGACGAATCGGTCCGTCCCTACGAGGGACCGACCCTGTTCATCGCCGGGGGGCGATCGGAGTACGTCAAGCCCCAATATCACCAGGCCATCCGAACCCTGTTCCCCAATGCCAGGATCCAGACCATCGAGCACGCCGGCCACTGGGTGCATATCGACGAGCCGGAGGCCTTCGAGGCGGCGGTGCGCTGTTTCCTGCGCAGCGTGAAGTTGAACCCCGACTAAAGCCGCCTCCCGCCCGGCCGATAACCTACAAGGGTAACGGTTGGAGGCGGGCATGCGACTGGTCGGATGGATCTTGCTGGCTTGGGCGGGAACTCTGCCGGCCGCCGTCTATCAGGCGCCCTGGTCCGCCGACTGGCATCTGGAAACCGACAAACTGTCGTGCCGGCTGAGTCAGACCATTCCCCATCTGGGACAGGTGCTCTTTCGTCAGGAAGCCGGTCGGCCGCTGATCTTCGCTCTCCGCATGGAAGCCGCCGCCGGCATCGGCGATGCCAGTGTCCAGGTCCGGCCAGCGCCCTGGCAGCACCGGGTGCTTCCGGGACGGCGTTATCCGGCCGCCCTGGTGACCGGGGGCCGGGAGATCGGCGTGCGCGGCTCTGTGGCGGAACGAATGCTGGCCGCCCTGTTCGCCGGGCGCTTTCCGGCGTTCATTTACCGCCGTTCCTGGCCGGACAGCGTGGAGGAATTCCAGGTGGCCGTCTCCGCGGTGCGCTTCCGGGACGCCTACGACCGCTTCCAGGATTGCCGTTCCCACCTGCCGCCTTACGGTATCGCCGACTTCCAGGATTTCCGTGTTTACTTTCGTCCCCATCGAGTCCGATTGCCCCGGGACGCCGAAACCCGATTGGCCCATTTGGCGGTTTTGTTGCGCCATCTGGGTAGGGGACAGGTGGTGGTGACCAACGTCAGCGGGGATCTCGGGGGCAAGGAAGGCCGGTCGTGGTTCCGGAAGCGCTTTCGCCAGGTGAAGGAGCGGCTGCACCAGGCGGGCCTGAAGCCGGAACAGGTGACCACCAGAGCGGGCGGAATCCGCCCCCGGATCACCTTGGATCTGTTCGGACCCGAAGGCTTGCAGGTGTATCACTACGGCCGGCGTCAACAGGCGCTGAACCCGAAGCAGAAACGACGCCTGCGGTTGCTGGCCCGCTATCTGACCGCCTATTTCACCGGCAGCCTGATCATCCATGGTTACAGTGACGGGGCCCGCTGGCGCAGCGAGAAGACCAACCGGGCCCTTTCCCGGCGCTGGGCCGAGCGGGTGCGCGATTACCTGGTCGCCCAGGGGGTCGATCCGGGACGGATGACGATCCGGGTCTGGGGTTCCCGTCATCGGATCGCCAGCAACCTGACGCCGGCGGGGCAGGCCCGGAACCGGCGCGTGCGGATTCAACTGGTGGAAACGCCGCTTTCCCCCGGAGGCGATCAGCGGACCGCTTCCAGGTAGCGACGCGCCAGGGCCAGGTCCTCGGGGGTATCGATGTCGATGGCCGCCTCCGGTTCGCTCAGGATCACGAAACGGACGCGAATTCCCAGCCGTTCTTCCACCCGCCCGGCGACCTCGGCGGTGGTCAGCCGGCCGCGCCAGTAACGCAGCAGGGGGACGATACCCAACTGCCGGATCATGCGCCAGGGGCGTTTGCGCTCCTGTTCCAGACGGCGCCAGAAGCCTACCAGTTCGCGCCCACGCGGCGTGAGAAAGGCGAACAAATTACAGGTGCAGAAGGGGCCGTCGGCGAACTTCAGGGCGGTGCGCCGGACGTCGGGGAAACGCTCGTTCACCGACGCCAACGGCACCAGTCCCACCGCGACGTCGGCATCGCCATTCCGGGCCTGTTGGCAAAAGTCGTCGAAGGTCGTCGCTTTGGGAAAGGCGATGTCCGCCGTGGTCAGAAGCGCCGGCATCTCCTCGGGGACCTGTTCGAGGCCGTTCCAAGCGCTGAGACTCGGGGAGGGGGCCGGTGGGATCCAGCGCACGGGCTTGCCGGATCGCGGCAGGGTCAGGTTGCGCCAGATGGCTTCCTGGGGGCCGCAAACGACGATGCGCTCGATGAGCCGGCTTTGGTCGAGGGCTGCGAGCACCCGCGACAACAGCGCTTTTCCCGCCAGGGGCGTCAGGCTTTTGCAGGGGGCGCCGGCGGCGCGGGCGACCGGGTCGGGCGGTCGGCGATCGGCGGCCAGGACGATGGCGGCGAAACTCATGACGACAACTCCTTGGCGTAAATGCGGTATCGTTTGTAGCACACGGCCCCAAGGCTTTCGATCACGCCGCGCATGCGTCGGTTGTCCTCCAGGATCCAGGACAGCTCCATCGATTCGATCCCCTTCGCCAACACCGGTCGCCGCAGAGCCTCGACCAGTGAATAGGCGATGGCGGCGCCCAGCAGGTTCTCGCGATAGCGGCGCCGCACCCCCATCAAGATGACCCGTCCCCGGTCGGGAGGACGGGTGCGCCAGCGCCACAGTAGTCTGAGCCAGTTGAAGGGCAGCAGACGGCCGCCGAGTCCGGAAAGTAGTTGATTCAGATCGGGGATCGCCACGATCATGCCGACCGCCTCGTCGTCCAGTTCGGCGATCTGGACGAAGTCGTCGTCGACGATGTATTTCAAGGTAGCGGCCATGTCGGCGAACTCCTCCCGGGTGAAGGGAATGAAGCCCCAATTGTCGGCCCAAGCGTCGTTGAAGATGTCGCGCAGGATTTCGAACTCTTCCATCAGGCGGCGGCGTCGCAACGGGCGGACCCGCACGAGCTGCGCCGCCTTGCGTGCCAGGTTGCGGGCCGCGGCCGGCGGTTCGACGCCGGCGTCCAGGCGATAGGCCAGCAGGTCCTTTTCCTTGCGGTAGCCCAGGTGTTGCAAGTGTTCGGCGTAGTAAGGGGGGTTGTAGGGCATCATCACCACGGGGGGATGGTCGAATCCCTCCACCAGCAGGCCGCATTCGTGATTGATGGACAGATTGAAAGGGCCCTGGACGCGCTCCAGGCCCTGGTCTTTGAGCCAGGCTTCGGCCGTCTGGAACAATCGTTCGAAAACCGCCCGGTCGTCGACGGCCTCGAGCAGGCCGAAGAAGCCGCTCTTGTCGTCGTGGTGCTCCAAGTATAGTCGGTCGATCTGGGCACTGATGCGGCCGGCCGGCCGGCCGTCCTTGAAGGCGAGCCAGGCGTGCCAGCGGGCGTGTTGGAAGTACGGGTTTTTGGGGGACAGGTGCATCCGCCTTTCCAGGTCCAGGGGGGGCACCCAGTGGGGATCGCCGGCGTGAAGCCGGTGGGGAAGACGGATGAAGCGGTCAAGCGTGGCGGGACTCAGTGCCTGAATGGTAATCGATGTCACTTTACGTGGCGATTGTTGTATCGTTGCCTTAAAGGCACGGTTGATTGTTAATTAGCAACAGGCTATCCTTAGGTACGGAAACGACGGCGATGGCAGGGGATGCGCCTGACCTGGCCGCTTCGCTTGTCGCCGAATCAGCGGAAGTGCTAAGATGTTTTCTGCGCATAGATTACCTTGCTTTCGCGTGAAAGCAACTAAATAAACAACAGGGAAACCGGTTGACCGGAGCTTTTGGCGCAAGCCTGTTTGTTGTCGCAGAAACGCCTACCGGTTTTGTGGATTGATATTAAGGGGAGAGGCTCTTGGGTGCTCAAGCTACGCCAACAGAAAATACGATACCGCTCAAGCGCGCCGACTTTGCCACCCTGGCAGACGCATTGGACTATGCTGCCTTAGGTCGAACGGGCTGCAATTTTTACAACGGCCGGGGGGAATTGTACGAAATCCTTCCTTACGCGAGGCTGAGAGAACAGGCGTTGGAATTGGCCAGGCGTCTGGCGGCCCTGGATCTGCCCCGCGAAGCGCGGGTGGCGTTGGTGGCGGAAACGACGCCCGATTTCGTTCGTTTCTTTTTCGCCTGCCAGTATGCCGGTCTAGTACCGGTTCCCCTCCCCATACCCTTCAGTTTGGGCAGTCATGAAGCCTACGTGCGCCAGCTCAGGGCCATGCTGGAAAGCTGTCGCCCCGATTTGGCAATGGCTCCGGTGAATTTCATTTCCTTTCTCAACGAGGCGGTCGAGGGACTGGCGCTGGAATTTTTCGGAACCCCTGAAGACTTCCACCGACTGCCTTATGCGGCCAGCGATCCGCAGCCCCTGCAACCCCACGAGCTGGCCTATCTGCAGTACACCTCCGGCAGCACGCGCTTTCCCCGTGGGGTGATGATCCGCCAGGCCGCGGTGATGGACAACCTGGCCGGCATCGCCCAGCATGGAGTGGACTTGCGTCCCGGGGACCGCGCCGTTTCCTGGTTGCCTTTCTATCACGACATGGGCCTGGTGGGGTTGATGTTGACCCCGGTCGCCTCCCAGGTATCGGTGGATTATCTCGGCACCCGGGAATTCGCGATGCGGCCGCGCCAATGGTTGGCGCTCATGTCCAGAAACCGGGCGACCATCTCCTTCGGTCCCCCCTTCGGCTATGAGCTGTGCACCCGCCGGTTGCGTCCCGGGGAAGCAGCCAAGTTCGATTTGAGCGCCTGGCGTGTCGCTGGGGTGGGAGCGGAGATGATCCGTACCGAAGCCTTGCGCAATTTCGCCCGTGCCCTGGCGCCGGCCGGGTTCCGCGAGGAGGCCTTTCTGCCCTGCTACGGCATGGCGGAGTGCTCGCTGGCGGTTTCCTTCGCCCCCTTGAACCAGGGATTGAAGGTCGACCAGGTCGACGCCGAGCGCCTGGCCCTGGAGGGGGAGGCGGTTCCGGCACCGGACGATGGCAGGCGCACCAATGAATTCGTCGATTGCGGCACCTTGCTGCCCGGTTTCCAGATGCGCATTCTCGACGAGAACGGGCGGGAGGTTCCTGAGCGCCGCATCGGCACCATCCATCTGCGCGGTCCCAGCGTGATGTCCGGCTATTTCGACGATCCGGAGAGCAGCGCCGAGGTACTGTCGCAAGACGGCTGGCTGAATACCGGGGATCTGGGGTATCGCGTAGGGGATCGGCTGTTCCTGACCGGCCGGGAGAAGGATCTGATCATCGTCAACGGCCGCAACATCTGGCCCCAGGATCTGGAATATCTGGCCCATCAGCAGCCCGAGGTGCGTCCCGGCGATGCGCTGGCTTTCGGGGTGCCCGACGCCGAGGGCGATCGGGTCATCCTGGTGGTGCAATGCCGGGAAACCGACGAGCGCAAACGGGCGGACCTGATCGAGCGGATTCGTTCCCAGGTGCAGGCGGAAGTCGGTGTGGACTGCACCGTGGAACTGGTGCCGCTCCATACCCTGCCGCGGACCTCTTCCGGCAAGCTATCCCGTTCCAAGGCGCGGCAGAACTACATCACCCAGCACGGTCTGGTGCAGTCCCGGGGGCAACGGGCGGCCGCCGTCTGAGGGAGTGGATTCCAGAGGGTCGCTCATCGCCCTCACGGGCGCGACGGGATTCATCGGAAGTTGGATCGCCCGCCATCTGGTGGAGGCCGGATGGCGGGTTCGCGTTTTGGTGAGACCCGGTTCGGAACGCCGTCTGCCCGATCTGCCCCTGCAGATCCACCGCGCCACCCTGGAAGAACCAGCCGCATTGACGGAATTCGTGGCCGGCGCTTCGGCTGTCGTCCACTGTGCCGGCCGGGTGCGGGGGATCTCGGCGGCCGATTTCGAGCCGGTCAACAGCGAGGCCACCGCGAGACTGGTGCGGCTGGCCCGGAGGTTGGGGGCGTCGCGCTTCGTTCTGATCTCTTCCCTGGCCGCCCGCGAGCCGCGACTGTCCCCCTATGCGGCCAGCAAGCACAAGGCGGAACGGCATCTCCTGATCGAAGGGAAGGATCTGGAATGGATCGTCCTGCGTCCGCCGGCGGTGTACGGACCGGGCGACCGGGAAATGCGGCCGTTGCTGGAAGCCATGGCCAGGGGAGTGGTGCCGATCGTCGGTCATCCCCAGGGACGTTTCTCGCTCTTGTACGTGGAGGATCTGGCCGCCGCCGTCGCCGCCGCCCTGAGCACCGACGTGGTACGGGAAATTTTCGAAATCGACGACGGCAAGCCGGGGGGTTACGATTGGAAGGAAGTGCTGGCCATCGCCGCCGCCTTCCGGGGCGGGCGGGTCGTTCCCCTGCCGGTGCCGGAATGGCTGTTGCGCAGTGTGGCGCGGATGGCGCTGCTGGGGGCCCGCTTTCGCCACCGGGCGCCCATGCTGACCCCCGCCAAGGTGAACGAGCTGCGCCATCCGGACTGGGTGTGCGACAATAACGGGATTTTCCAGGCACTGGACTGGCGCCCCCGGGTGGATTTCGCCCGGGGTTTGGCAATGACTCTAACAACCCAACCA
The DNA here is from genome assembly GCA_026984375.1 of Methylothermaceae bacterium. Classification (GTDB taxonomy): domain Bacteria; phylum Pseudomonadota; class Gammaproteobacteria; order Methylococcales; family Methylothermaceae; genus Methylohalobius. The sequence continues at coordinate 17,058 of JALSSF010000029.1, forward strand.
GGTCATCGATGAAAAGCTATCAGGAGACGCTCAGCGAATTGCTGGAGACCATCCGGGTCCTCGTTCCCAACGCCGGGGAGATCGATGAGGATACCGAACTGGTCGGCAGCCTTGGTCTCGATTCCATGAAGGTCATGAACCTGCTCCAGGAGGTGGAGGATCGGTTCGATGTTTCGATCCCCCTGAACGTGCTGCCGGACGTTCGCACCGTCGGCGATCTGGCCCGGAAGATTCATCAGTTGCTCGAGGAACAATGACGCTGCTGGACAAGTTCGAACCGCTGCAACAGGCCCGGGAGCGGCTCCGTGGCCTAGGCATCGATCCTTTCAACGTCGTCGTCGAGAAGATCCTTTCCCCGACCGAGGCCATCGTCGACGGCCGTCGGGTGATCCTGGCGGGCACCAACAACTATCTCGGTTTGACCTTCCATCCCGAGTGCATCGCCGCCGCCGTCCGGGCGGTGGAGGAAGAAGGCTGCGGCACCACCGGATCCCGCATGGCCAACGGCAATTACGCCGATCACCTGGCCCTGGAACGGGAATTCGCGCAATTTTACGACAAGCCCTACAGCGTGGTCTTTTCCGCCGGCTACCTGGCCAATCTGGCCCTGTTGTCCACCCTGCCGGGTGCCGACGACGTGATCCTCATCGACGCCGACTGTCATGCCAGCATCTATGACGGCTGCAAGATGAGCGCCGCCGAAGTGATCCGGTTCCGCCACAACGACGTGGACGATCTGGACAAACGTCTGCGCCGCCTCAAGGACCGGGCCCGGCGGACCCTGGTGGTGGTCGAGGGGATTTACAGCATGTTCGGCGATACCGCCCCCCTGAAGGCGATCGCCGAAGTCAAGGAGCGCTACGGGGCCTACCTGATGGTGGACGAGGCCCATTCCCTGGGCGTGCTAGGAGAGCGCGGCCGGGGATTGGCGGAGGCCGAGGGAGTGGAGGACAAAGTGGATTTCATCGTCGGCACCTTCAGCAAGAGCCTGGGGGCGATCGGGGGCTACTGCGTGAGCCCGCACCGCGCGCTCGACACCTTGCGTTACGCCGCAAGGCCCTACATTTTCACCGCCTCCTCGTCCCCGGCCCAAATCGCCTCCACCCGGGTCGCCCTGCGCCTGCTGCGCGACGGCGGGGAACTGCGCCGCCGGCTGTGGGCCAACGCCGAGCGCTTCTACAACGGCCTCAAGGTGCTGGGCTGCCGATTGGGTCCCCAGCTCAGTCCGGTGATACCGGTGATCCTGGGCGAGTCGCGGGAAGAATCCCTGGCCGTGTGGAAAGAACTGCTCGAGGGCGGCGTCTACGTCAATCTGGTGATGCCGCCGGCGACCCCGGATCACCGCTGTCTGCTGCGTTGCAGCATGAGCGCCGCCCACACGCCGGAACAGATCGATACCCTGCTGCAAGTGTTCGCCAGGGTGTTTTCCGCCCATGGGGTGGCGGCGGACTGATGCGTCTGCTGCTCCAGTTTCTCCGCACCTATCCCCGGCAAAGCGTCGTCGTCCTGGTGGCGCTGATACTGGCCGGTTTGATCGAGGGCGCCAGCATGACCGCGTTGCTCCCCATTCTGAGCACGGCCGTGGCCCAGGACGGCGAGCTCCAGGTGGACGACGGCGGCAAGTCGGCCTATCTGCTCCGTGCCCTGCAATGGTTGGGGTTGCCCCTGAGCCTCGGGGTGCTGATCAGTGTGCTGGTCGCCGGTACCCTGGCGCGCAGCGGCCTGGTGCTGGTGGCCAAGAAATACGTGGGATACACCATCGCCCGGGTGGCCACCGATCTGCGCCTCACCCTGCTGAACGCGCTGCTCAAGGCCCGCTGGACCTTCTATCTGAAACAGCCGGTGGGAATGCTGGCCAACGCCATGTCGAGCGAGCCGGACCGGGCTTCCAAAGCGTATTTGCACGGGACCTCGATGTTGGCGGCCGCCATCCAGATGCTGGCCTACGTCGTCGTCGCCATGACCATTTCCTGGTCGGCAACCCTGACCTACCTTTTGGGGGCGGCAGGGGTGTTGGCGCTGTTGCACGTCTTCATCCGCATGTCCCGGAAGGCGGGCAAGCGCCAGACCAAGGTGCTCAAGGCCTTGTTGCGTCAACTGACCGACTGTCTGCAGTCGGTCAAGCCCCTCAAGGCCATGGGACGGGAGGAACTGGCCGACCGGGTGATCGCCACCGAGACCCGGCGTCTCAACCGGGCGTTGGAGCGGGAGGTGCTGAGCAAGGAAGCCCTCAAAGCGGTGCAGGTGCCCGCCTTCATGGGACTGGTGTCCGGCGGCTTCTACGTAGGTCTGGTGCTCTGGCACATGCCTGCCGCCGAAGTGATGGTGCTGCTCATCCTGTTGAGCCGGGTGCTGTCCGCCATGGGGCGGATGCAGCGGATGTATCAGAACCTGACGACCTGTGAGAGCGCCTACTGGTCGCTGCGGCAGACCATCGAGGAGGCCAGACGGCAGGAAGAACCTGGCGGCGGCACCGTCCGCCCCACCCTGGAGGAGGCCATCGAACTGGAGCACGTCGCCTTCGCCTACGACGGGCGGCCGGTCCTCCAGGGCATCGACCTGACGGTTCCGGCCGCCCGGTTGACCGCCCTGATCGGTTTTTCCGGGGCGGGCAAGACCACCGTGGTCGATCTGATCATCGGTCTGCTCCATCCCCAGCGGGGGCGAATCCTGCTCGACGGGGTCGACATGGATCGGATCGATCTGCGCGCCTGGCGGAGAATGATCGGCTACGTGCCCCAGGAGAACCTGCTTCTCCACGACACCATTCTGACCAACGTCACCTTCGGCGATCCGGGTTTGAGCCGGGAGGACGCCCGTTGGGCGCTCGAGGCGGCGGGCGCGTGGGACTTCGTCGCCGCCCTGCCCGACGGGATGGAGACGGTGGTGGGGGAGCGCGGCGCCCGCCTGTCGGGCGGCCAGCGTCAGCGCATCATGATCGCCCGGGCGCTGGTCCATCGGCCCAGGCTGTTGATCTTGGACGAAGCCACCAGCGCCCTGGATCCGGAAACCCAGCGCGCCATCTGCCGTACCCTCGAGGATTTGAAGCGGCGCTACCGGCTGACCATCCTGGCTATCTCCCACCAGCCCACCATCGTGGAAATCGCTGACTGCGTCTACCAGCTGGATCGGGGCAGGGCGAATCGGGTGGCGACCCCGGAAAAGGCGGTCGCCGCCCTGAGCTAGGCGATCAGCTTCAGTCCCGGCGGCAGGGCCTCGCCGAACAGGCGCTGTTCGTCCTCCGCCGACAGTTCCACCACTTCGGTGACCATGGTGATCCAGGAGGACGGCGCCTTTTCCCGGCGTAATTTCTCCACCACCTGCTGGCGCAGCCGGGGATCGATATCGCGGCTGCGATCGCCGCTCATGCGGGCCAGCAGGGCGACGGCGAAGCCCACCAGGGGGCGTTTTCTGAAGTCCAGGGTCAGAAGATGGCGCAGCCAGGTTTCCACGATATCCCGCGGGACCGTGTTGTGGGCGCTGCCGTAGAAGGGCACGCGGCTGCCGACCCGGCCCAGAGCCCAGGCGGTTTGTTCCGGTTCCTTCGGGTTTTCCAGCCGCTCCAGCAGCCATTCCCCGATGCGGATTTTCTCCTCCACCGGCAGATGCTCCAGCACCGCCGCCAGACGGACGATGTTGTCGTAGCTGCGTTGTCTGGCCAGCGTGGCCAGTCTGCCCTTGCGGGCCTTGGCCGGATCCAGGTAGTGGCGGATGTCGGCGAAGATCGCCTCCTGGGCAGCCTGATCCAGGCCGCCGGCAACCCGGCGCCAGAAGGTCCACCATTCGGCCCAGTTCTGGATCACGTTGACGAACTGAAGCCCTGCCTGATACAGGGGCCAGATTTGGCCGATGCGCCAGTCGTCCAGGGGGTAACCGAAACCCGGGCGCAGACAGAAACCGGTCAGGCTCAGCCAGGTACGTTCGTGTTCGGGACTGCGGCGGCGGTGTTTGCCACCCGCCAGCAGGGTGTCGGCCAGTTCCCGGAGCAGGGGAACGTCCCAGCGGTGGCGCGGCCCCAGGCGCTTTTCCAGCTCCGCCCGCAGCGCCTTGACCAGTTTGGGGGAGACTGCTTTGGATTTTTTGCCGAACACGGCGTTGATCAATTCCACTGCCTCGGCCAGATGGGGATGGGAGGCATCTTGCTGAGCATGGGCTTTGACCGGCTGGCGCCGCAGTTCGAAGGCCAGTTGCCAACGGCGCGCGGGGTCGTCGATGGCGACGCAGTCCAGTTCCAGGGTGCCGATTTCCGTCAACCTGGCCGCCAGGTGGACCGGGATTTCCTGCCTCGCCTCGGTGGTCAGGGAAACCACCAGGGGGGGGAGGGGGACGAAGCGCTCCCCCTCGACGGCGACGATCTCACCGGGCCGGTAGTCGTGGTCCTCGGTGGAGGAGACCAGGTGGAAGCGAACCGGTTGACCGAGACGCAGGGCGAAGACCCGGTCCTGCAACAGGATCTCGCGTTCTTCTTCGGTGCCGCGGGGAAGCAGGCAGATTCCCTGCGGACGGCCCTGTTCCCCCTCGACCACCAGGAAGTAACTCCGGGGGGAACCGCCGCCGATGCGGGGTTGCCAGCCGCGCCGGGCCAGGTTGTAAGCCACGGCGCCGGCCGCCACGGCAAAATCCGGGTGGGGATTGTCCAGCAGCCGCAACGGGGTGGACCCCCAGCTTTGGATCACCTCCA
>JALSSF010000030.1 GCA_026984375.1 Methylothermaceae bacterium
CGGCGCAGATCCCGGCGCTCGCCGACGCGATCCTGGACTGGCGCGACAGCGACCGGGACCGCCGCCCCAACGGTGCCGAGGCCCCGGAATATCAAGCGGCCGGCCTGTCCTACCTCCCCGCCGACCGGTTTTTCGGCACCGTGGAGGAGGTGGGGATGGTCCTGGGAATGACGCCGGAACTGACCCGCCGACTGCTGCCGTGGATCACCGTCCACGGCCGCCGCGGCATCGATCCGGCCAGCGCTCCGGCGGCATTGCTCCGCGCCCTGCCCGGGGTCGATCCCCAGACGGTCGAGGCTTATCTTCAGGGGCGGGAGAGGGGCGACGCGCCACCGTTTCCCCCCGTGCCCGGCATTCCCTTCGAAAAAGGTTCGGGGCAGGTTTACGCCGTCCAGGTGCAGGCGCGCCGGCAGGGGCGTATGGCCTCGCTTCAAGCCACGATCCAGATACGGAGCGGCGCTGTCCGCTATCTCGAGTGGCGGGAGATCCCGCCGCCTCAGTCACTGTTTCCGGGCGGGGACAGCAGGCGCTCGAGCGCCCGTTCGCCGGCAGCCATGACCCGCTGATGATTCCACTGGAAGACCGGCCGGGCTACCGGGGCCAGCCGGTTCATCCAGGCGCGCGCGGTGTGGACGTGCCAGTCGTAGCGGACCACGGTCGTGTCCCCCCAACCGCGCAGGCGGCAGCGCCCGAGGCCCACGAGATCCCCGCTCACTCGCGTCTCCACCCGGAGGAACGGGTCGATGTGGACCACTTCGAGTTCGAAACACAGCCGGTAGGGCAGACAGGTTTTCCAGCGGTGGCGGTGGCGGGCGCCCAGTCCCCGCTCGTCGCCCGGCTCCACCACTTCGACCCGTTCCACGTAGGGCCACCAGCGGGGCCATTCCCCGGCCCGGGACAGGATCCGCCAGACCCGTGGCACCGGTGCCGGCAGACGCCAGACGGTCACCAGGTCGTAGGTGTGCATCAGCCGGCGAGCAGGTCGCGCAACGCGGCTTCCAGGGTTTCGAAGTGGAAGCGAAACCCCGCTTCCGTCAGCCGTTTGGGAACGGCCCGCTGGCTGGCGAGCACGATCTCCGCCATTTCCCCCATCGCCAGGCGCAAAAGCGGGGCCGGGACGTGCATGAACGCGGGCCGTTTCAGCAGTCCGGCCAGAGTGGCGGTCAGTTCGGCGTTGGTGACCGGCTGGGGGGCCGTGGCGTTGAAGGGGCCTTCGAGACGATCGTTTCCCAGCAGGAATTCGCTGATGCGGATGTGATCCTGGATGTGGATCCAGGGGAACCATTGCCTTCCGCTTCCCAGTCGTCCCCCGAGCCCCAACCGGAAGGCCGGCAGCATCCGGGCCAGCAGGCCGCCCCGGCCGAGCACCGGCCCCGTGCGCAGGCAGCAGACCCGCACCCCGTGCGCCTTCGCCCCGGCGGCGGCCTGTTCCCAGGCGGCACAGAGCCTTTGACCGAAGCTTCCGGCCACCGGGGGGGTATCTTCGTCCAGCACCCGATCCCCCTGATCGCCGTAATAGCCCACCGCCGAACCGGAAATCAGGACCCGGGGTTTGACCTCGGCCCGGGCGATCCAGGACACCAGCTTCTCGGTCAGGGTCACCCGGCTGTCCCACAGGGCCTTTTTCCGCCTTTGGGTCCAGCGGGGGCCGATGATCGGTTCCCCGGCCAGGTTGACGACGGCGTCGAAGCGGTGTTCCGGGGTCAAGTCGTCCAGGGAATGAACCACCCCGACGTCGCCGCAGATCCGCACCACCCGTTCATCCGGCTGACGGCTGAGCACGGTCAGGGTATGATTGTGTTCCAGCAACCGCCGGCACAGGTGCCGGCCGATGAAGCCGGTTCCGCCGGTGATGAAGATGTGCATGGCGCCCTCCCTCCACGATGAATGGTCGTGACGGTGTTCTAGCCGGGGGAAGGGGCGGTTGTCAATCGAAACTTCGGAAGGAGGCATGAACCGGGAACGCTTTCGCAGGGCGGTCGCTCTGATCGACCAGGCCAACGCCGGCGATCCGGAGTGGGAGGTCTGGCAGGAACGGCCTTATCCGTGCACCTATCTGTACGGCCTGCGTATGACCGAGTGGCTGGTGAAACTGGACGACAGGGCGCCGGAAACCGCCTTCCTCGCCGCCCGCGCCCAGCACGTCTGCCGCTGGCTGGTGCCGCGTGACCGCTATCCCCGGGACCGCCGGGGGTACCTGGCCTGGCGGACCTTCCTCTACCGGCTCCACGCCGAAAAGACCGCCGCTCTCCTGAAGGCGGCTGGCTACGATCCGGCGAGTATCGACCAGGTGCGCCGCATCCTCATGAAGCGCGGCCTGAAACGCGATCCCCAGGTGCAGTTGGTGGAGGACGCCGCCTGTCTGGTGTTTCTGCAATATTACTTCGTTCCCTTCGCCAGGGACTATGCCGACGAAAAGATCGTCGCCATCGTCGCCAAAACCTGGCGGAAGATGTCAGAGTCGGCGCAGCGCCACGCCCTGCGGCTGCCGCTGCCGGAGCGGGCGTTGCGCTTGGTGCGGCAGGCGGTGGGGACGGCTTAGGGCGCGGTTTCGAACTTGCCCCATTTCACCAGCAGGGTGGGCAGGAGCAGCAGGGTCAGAACGGTCGAGGAGATCAGACCCCCGATGATGATGGCGGCCATCGGCCCCATGATCTCGCGCCCGGGGTTGTCGCTGCTCCAGGCCACCGGCAGCATGGCCAGGGCGGTGACCAGGGCGGTCATGAGCACGGCGGGGAGGCGTTCGCTGGCACCGCGGACGGCGGTCTCGGGACCCCAGGGCAATCCCTCGGCCGTGACCAGATGGCGATAGTGGGCGATGAGCATTATGGCGTTGCGGACCGTGATGCCGAACAGGGTGACGAAACCCACCATGGAACCCACCGACACGATGCCGCCGGACCACCAAACGGCGGCGACGCCGCCCACCAGGGCGAAGGGGAGGTTCACCAGGGTCAGCAAGGTGTGGCGCCAGGAGCCCAGGGCGACGTAGATCAGAATCAGGACCCCGATGCCGGCCAGCAGGGCGTGGAACAGCAACTGGCGCCGGGCCTGTTGCTGTTCCACGGCGGCCCCGGTGAATTCGGGTGCGTAGCCGGGGGGGAAGTCGATCTCCGCCAGTACGCGCCGGCGCAGTTCGCTCAGGAAACGGTCCAGGTCGCCCTCCGGGTTGGCGGTGACCACCTGAAGACGCTGGGCGCTGCGGTGGAGGAGGTTGTAACGCCCCTCGATCTGGCGGATGCGGGCCAGCCGCCCGAGCGCGACCAGATGGCCGTCGGGGGTCTGCAATGGCAGCCGCTTCAGGGATTCCGGGTCCCGACGCCAGGTTTCCGGCAGGATGACCGAGATGGGGAAGGCGCGGTTGCCGATGAAGGTTTCCCCGACGGTCCGGCCCCGGAAGGCGGTTTCGATGGCCGTGCCGAGCCGGCCCGGGTCCAGTCCCCAGCGGGCCAGGGCGTCGGGATCGGGGTCGATTTCCAGCTGGGGCAGGGAGGCCTGGGCGCGGATGCGGATTTCCCGGGCGCCGGGGATGTCCGCCATGAGTTCGGCCGTTCGCCGGGCCAGGCGGTCGAGCACGGCCAGTTCCGGGCCGTAGAGATTGACCACCACCGGGGCGGTGTAGCCGCTCAAAGTCTCGTCGATGCGCTCGGTCAGGAAGGTGTTGGCCTCGAAGGCGATGCCCGGGAAACGCTGCAAGGCGGTGCGCAATCGTTCCAGCACCCGTTGCTGGGCGGGGCCGGAAAGGGGTTTCAGACGCACTTCGTATTCGCTGTAATGGCTGCCGTAGGTGTCGGCGCCGCGTTCGGCGCGCCCGGCCCATTGCGACACCGACACGACACCGGGGATGCCCAGGAAGGTCTCGGTCAGCCGACGCCCCAGATGCAGGGAGGTCGCCAGCGAGGTTCCCGGCAGGCTGGCGGTGTGGACGATGAAGTGACCTTCGCGGAGGTCCGGCAGAAAGCGTCCCCCGAGGCCCGGCAGGCTGACCAGGGTCAGGAGGCAGACGGCCAGTGCGCTTCCGAGGGCCAGGCCGGGTCGGGATTGCAGCCGCGCCAGCCAGCGGCGGTAATGGCGCTGCAGCCAGCGGAGCAACGGGGACATCTCCGTGCGGCAGCGGCCCAGCAGCAGATAACCCAGGGCCGGGGTCACGGACAGGGCGACGCCCAGGGAGGCGAGGATGGCCAGGATGTAGGCGATGCCGAGGGGGGCGAACAGGCGTCCGGCGACGCCGGAAAGGGTCAGCAGGGGAACGAACACCAGAGCGACGATGAAGCTGGCGTAGACCACCGAACCGCGAACTTCCAGGGAGGCGGCCAGCACCACCTGGTGCCGCGGTCTGGGATGGGCGGCCAGACGGTTTTCCCTCAGGCGGCGGAAGATGTTCTCGGTGTCGATGATGGCGTCGTCCACCACTTCCCCCAGGGCGATGGCCAGGCCCCCCAATACCATGATGTTGAGATGGACCCCGGCTTCCAGCAGAATCAGGGCGGCGCTGAGCAGGCTCAGGGGAATGGCCAGCGCGCAGATCAGGGCGCTGCGCCAGTCCGCCATGAAGCCATAGAGCACCAGGATCACCAGACAGGCGCCAATCAGCAGGTGTCCCCCTAGACTGCGGATCGAACGCTCGATGTAATCGGCCGGACGGAACAGGCGGGGGTGCAGGGTGATGCCCTGTTTGGCTAGCAGGGGGCGGAAGTCCGCCAGCACCCGCTCCACCGCTCGGGAAACGGTCAGGGTGTTGGCGCCGTACTGGCCGATGACCATCAGCACCAGTCCCTGCCGGCCGTTGACCTGGGCGGCGCTGATGGCCGGTGCCGCGCCCCAGTCAATGGTGGCGATCTGTCCCAGGGTGACCGGCGGCACCACGGGCAACCGGGCCAGGCGTTCCATCCGGTTGCGGTCCAGGGGCAGGATCAGGGCCAGGCGCTGATTGGGGGTGGCGACGAAACCGAGCCCGGCCCGGCGCAGGGCCCGGGACAGCGATTCGGTCACCGTGTTGATCCCGATGCCCCGGGCCTGCAGGGCCTCCGGATTCAGACGGATCTGCAGTTGGCGCCGGCCGCCGCCGAACACGTTGACGTCGGCCACGCCGGGAACGGCCAGCAGGCGCGGCACCAGGGTCCAGTCGACGAAATCCCGCAGCGTGAGCAGGTCGGCGCCGGTCAGTCCCACGGTCAGAATCGTCGCCGAGGAGGAGGACAGGGGCACCGCCAAGGGCGGTCCGGTGCCCCGGGGCAGGCGGGTGGCGACGCCGGCGAGGCGCTCGATGACCTGTTGGCGCGCCCGGTACAGATCGCTGTCTTCGGCGAACACCGCCGTCACCACCGACAGCCCGGCGATGGATTCCGAACGCAGCTGGACCAGGTCCAGCAATCCCCCCAGGGCGTTTTCCAGGGGTTGGGTGACCTGGCGTTCCACCTGCTCGGCCGTCAGGCCCGGGGCCTCGGTTTGAACGACGACCTGTTTGGGGGCGAATTCGGGGAAGATGTCGAGCCCGGCCCGGGACAGACGCCAGCCGCCGTAGACGAGCAGGAGAACGCACAGGCCGACGACGGCCCCGCGCAGACGGATGGCGGTCGCGATCAGACTAGCCAGCATGGCGGTCAGTCATCGTCCTCTTCCGGCACCTGGCCACGGAATTCTTCCGCCAGCAGCAACTGGGCGCCCCGGACGACGATCCGGCGCCCTGCCAGGGCCTCCCGGACCCACCAGGTATCGCCGGTGGCCCGCCAGTTTTCCAGAGGGTGGCGCCGGAAGGTTTCATCGTCGCGCTGCAGGTAGACCCAGGGCCGGCCGGCGTACCAGACCACCGCGGCCGCCGGGACCGGGACGGCGCTCGCCGTTTCCCCGCTCAGGGCCGGCAGGCGCAGGCCGTGGGGGACCGCCGCCCGGGCCCAGAAAAGGGCCGCCGGCATGGCCAGCCGGGGATCGGCACCGGGAAGGGAGGAAAGATAGTGCAGGGGGATGCGCTGTCGCCGGTAGATCAGCCAGGCCGGTCCCGCTTCGTCGGGGACCAGGCGTACCAGGGTGATCGTGCCGGCGGCCAGCGCCTGCAGCCGATCGGGTCGCTGCCACAGCCACTGTGTCAGGGCTATTCCCCAACGGCTGGTGAGGCGCTGCTTCAGGGCGTCCAGGCGGATGGTCAGGGTTTGAAGGCGGTTTCTGGCCTCGAGCCAGGCGAGTTCGGCCTGCTCCCGCTCCCGGCGCCTGACGCCGGTGCCCAGACGTTCCAGGCGCCGATAGCGTGCTTGCAGCACTTGGACGGTTTCCGCGGCGTTGCGCCGGCTTTGCCGCAACCGGCGGTATTCGGCGGCCGCCTCGAGCAGGGGCGTCGGGTCCAGGGTGTAGGCCCAGGCCGGTTCGGAGGGCATGGGCCGGGGAGCGGGCAGGACCTGAATGCGGATCCCGGCCAGCTGCTGGCGTTCCCGGCTCAGGTGGACACCGACGCCGGTCCCCTCTTCGGGCAGAACCGGCCCCGGCAGCGCCAGGATGACGGCGACCAGCCAGCATCGAACGAATGAGAATGACATCAGCGGACCAATGGGCGAAAGCGGCAAAATGTACTGGGGGCGGGATGGTTTTGCAAGACGAAAAGGGATGGTGGGAGGCGGGGGCTGCGGTACAATGGCGCCTTGGTCGACTGGCCAGTGACATGGGGCGATCGGAGGAAAGCCGTATGGGACAACCGGGTCTGAAAGGGCTGCCGCGCCTGATCGCCGCTTTCGGCAATTCGGTGGCGGGCTTGCGGGTGTGCTGGCGCAAGGAGGAGGCGTTCCGCCAGGAGATCCTGGTACTGCTGGCGGCGCTGCCGCTGGGGCTGTGGCTGGGGGAGAACGCCGTGGAGCGGATTCTGTTGATCGGCAGCGTCTGGCAGATCGCCATTTTCGAAACCCTCAATTCGGCGGTGGAGGCGGTGGTGGACCGCATCGGTACCGAATATCACGCGCTTTCCGGCTACGCCAAGGACATCGCCTCGGCCAGCGTGTTGCTGGCCAGTTTCCTCGCCCTTCTGGTTTGGGGATTGATTTTGTACGACAAGTTCCAGGGATAAACCATGACAGCATTGATCACCGGTTCCATGGCCTTCGACACCATCATGGTGTTTCCGGATTACTTCAAGAACCACATTCTGCCCGATCAGGTCCATATTCTGAACGTGTCGTTTCTGGTGCCGGAGCTGCGGCGCGAATTCGGCGGCTGCGCCGGCAACATCGCCTACAATCTGAAGTTACTGGGCAAGGAGCCGCTCATCATGGCCACGGTGGGCAAAGATTTCGCCCCTTACCGGGACTGGCTGCAGCGGTGCGGCATCGATCAACGCTACATCCGGGTGGTGGAGGACACCTACACGGCCCAGGCCTACATCACCACCGATCTGGCGGACAACCAGATCACCGCCTTTCACCCCGGTGCCATGTCCTACGCCCATCTCAACCGGGTGCCCAAGGATGCCGGCATCGAGATCGGTCTCGTGGGACCGGACGGCCGTGACGGCATGATCGGGCACGCGGAACAGTTCCACGAGGCCGGAATTCCGTTCATCTTCGATCCCGGTCAGGGTACCCCCATGTTCGACGGCGATGAACTGCTCCGTTTCATCGAGCTGGCCACCTGGGTCATCTTCAACGACTACGAAGCCAAACTGGTGCAGGAGAAGACCCGTTTGACCCCGGAGCTGATCTCCGACGACGTCGATGCGGTGGTGGTGACCAAGGGGGGCCAAGGATCGGTGGTCTACATCGACCGCCGCCCGATTCACATTCCGGCCGCCCGGGTCGAGCGGGTCGTCGATCCCACCGGTTGCGGCGACGCCTACCGCGCCGGCGTCCTCTTCGGCCTGCTGGAAAACTACGACTGGGAGACCATCGGGGCCATCGCCTCCCTGATGGGCGCCATCAAGGTGGAACGGGCCGGCACCCAGAACCACACCTTCACCATGGACGAGTTCCGCCAGCGCTTCTGGGACAATTATGGTTACCACTTCTGAGGCCGTCGAGCGGCTGCTGGCCATCATGGCCCGGTTGCGCGATCCCGAAACCGGCTGTCCCTGGGACCGGGCGCAGACGTTCGAATCGTTGGTTCCCCATACCATCGAGGAAGCCTACGAGGTCGCCGACGCCGTCGAGCGGGGCGATGACGAGGATTTGTGCGACGAACTGGGCGATTTGCTGCTGCAGGTGGTGTTTTATGCCCGCATCGCCGAGGAGCAGGGGCGGTTCAACTTCGCCCGGGTGGTGACGGGCCTGTGCGACAAACTGGTTCGCCGCCATCCCCACGTGTTCGCCGGGGTGAAATTCGCCTCGGAGGCCGAGCGCAAGCGGGCCTGGGAAGCCGTCAAGCGCCAGGAGCGCCAGGCCCGGGGCAAACGGGAGGAAGACGGGCTGCTGGCGGATGTCCCCGCGGCCTTGCCGGCGTTGGCCCAGGCGGAAAAGATTCAGAACCGGGCGGCCCGGCACGGCTTCGACTGGCCGGAGGCGGAACCGGTGTTCGCCAAGGTCGAGGAGGAACTGGCGGAATTGCGTCAGGCTTGGCGAAGCGGCGATCGGGCGCACATCCGGGAAGAGGTAGGTGACCTGCTGTTCGTGGCCGTCAATCTGGCCCGCCATCTCGGGGTTCATCCCGAAACCGCGTTGCGGGACGGCAACCGAAAATTCAGCCGCCGGTTCCGCTACATGGAGCGGCGCCTGGCCGAATCGGGCCGGACCATGGACGACACTCCCCTGGCGGAACTGGACGCCCTGTGGGACGAAGCCAAACGCCGTGGCCAGGCTTGAGCTGCATCACGCCCATCCCTGGACGGTGTCGCCCCGGGAGGCGATCGCCATCCAGCAGCGGCTGCGCCGCTTCGTCCGTCTGGAAGACGACCTGCCCGATCCGGTGACCACCGTGGCCGGCGTGGATGCGGGATTCAAAAACGGCGGTACCCTCACCCGGGCGGCCGTGGCGGTGCTAAACTACCCCGCGATGACGCTCAAGGAACAGGCGGTCGCCGAAGTGCCCACCCGGTTTCCCTACGTTCCTGGCCTCCTGTCGTTCCGGGAAATTCCCGCGGTGCTCGAAGCGCTGGCCCGGTTGCCGGCGCTGCCGGATCTGCTCCTCTGCGATGGCCAAGGCATCGCCCACCCCCGCCGTCTGGGTATCGCCAGTCACCTGGGGGTGTTGCTGGACCATCCCACCATCGGTGTGGGCAAGACCCGTCTCATCGGCACCCACGACCCGGTGCCCGAGGAGAAGGGCGCCTGGGTGCCTCTCAGAGACAAGGGCGAGGTCATCGGGGCCGTGGTGCGGACCCGCAGCGGGGTCAAGCCGCTTTACGTGTCTCCGGGACATCGGATCAGCGTCGAGGGTGCGGTCCGATGGGTGCTGGCCTGCACCACCCGTTACAAATTGCCGGAAACCACCCGCTGGGCCCATCGTCTGGCCTCGGCTTGAAACCAGGTGAAGCCGCCATGGCGGAGAAGTCCTTTCAATCCTTGATCGACTGCCATCGCCGGGAGCTGCTCCAACTGTGGCAGCGCAATGTCGATGTTTTCGCCGTGCTCGAGCCGCTGCTGAAACGGCACGGCGAGGCGATCGTCGACGGTTTCTACCGCCGGTTGCAGAAACATCCCCAGGCGGCAGCCTTCCTGGCGGAGGAGATGATCGACCGGCGTCTCCGCCAGGGGGTGGCCGCCTGGTTGTCCTTCACCTTCCACGGTGCCCATGCCCAGACCGTGGAGGAATTTCTGGAATATCAGGCTCGGTTGGGCCAGATGCACGCCGACATCGACGTTCCGTTGAATCTGTTTCTTCTGGGGTTGCGGGCCCTGAAGGCGGAGCTCATCGACAAGGTCGAGTTGCTGGAGCCCCGCTATCACAAACGTGCCATTCTCTACATCGACGGCCTGCTCGATCTGGTACTGGCGATCGCCGCCGAAAGCTACAGCGAGGAGCACGGAGAAATGATCTCTGAATTGCAGCGGCTGCGCATGAGCATTCCGCCGGAGAACCTGCAACTGGTGTGCGAGCAGATGCGCAACCGCCTGTTGCGCTGGTACGCCGAGCAGTTGGCGGCCTTGCATCAGGGGATGCTCCGGAACGAGGGCGGGCATGGCCTCGCTCCATTGAGGGAATCGGAAGTCGGTCTGTGGCTGGAGCACAAGGCCCCCTTGCTGTTTCCCGAAAACGACACCCTGGAAAAACTCAGGCAGGCGTGCCGGGAAATCGACCGTCAGATCGATCGGATCGGCCGAATCCGATTTCGGGATGCCGGCCGCACGGTGGCCCGGCTCGAGGAGGAAATGAAGAAGGCCGACTGGCTGCTGGTGGAGTTGGGTCGGGAAGTGGCGGAGATGGAGGGGCGAACCGATCCTCTGACCCAGCTGTTCAACCGCCGTCACTTGAACACCGTCATGAATTTCGGCAACCGCAGGGCCCGTGGTGGCCGACAGTATGCGGTCATACTGCTCGATATCGATCATTTCAAGCAGATCAACGACACTTACGGCCACGATGTCGGCGATCAGGTGCTGAAGTGGTTCGCCGACCTGCTGGGCGAGAAGGTGCGCAGCAGTGACTTCGTGTTCCGCTACGGCGGTGAGGAGTTTTTGATCCTGCTGCCTGCGGTGCAGGCGTCCACCGCGTTCTCCGTGGCGGAGAAATTGCGCTGGGAATTGGAAAAGACACCGTTCCGGTTGCCGGACGGCAGCCATATTTCCTTGACCGTCAGTTGCGGTATCGCCATGAGTGGCGGCGAATGGCATTACGAACGGGTCATCAAACGGGCGGATCAGGCCTTGTACCGGGCCAAACACTTGGGACGTAACCGGTGCGTGATGGCCGATGCCGGGGACCGAAATACGCCCCGTTCATCGTGAATTTCGGGCAGTGGTCTAAGAAGTGATGGGCCGTACTTGCGTCAACTATAACTCACGATCTCCGGAAAAATCCCGCCAGCTTCTTTCGTCAGTCGGTATGCCCCAGTTTCTCCTCCAGCGCCTCGCGCACGAACTGATTGAGGCTTTTGCCCTTGGCCGCCAGGACGATCTTCCTGTGCAGTTCCGGTGGAATGCGGACGTTGAAGGTGCCTTTGCAGGGCTTGTCCGGTTCCTTGCCGAGTGCCTCGCAGTCTTCCAGGTAGGCTTCGACCGAAGCGATGAACTCCTTCTTCAGTTCTTCCAGCGTTTCCGCCTCGTAGGTCACTAAATCGCGGATGAACAACAGCTTGCCATAGAGCCGGCCGGTTTCCAGATCCGGCTCGATGGAGCCAAGGTAACCCTTGTGGGTGAGATAGGTTGTCACAGATAGCCCTCCGCTTTCAGGGTGTTTTTGATGTCCCGCAAGGCGCCGCCCTTGATGACGCTTTCTGGGTGTGGGCGGTGCAAGCGGATCATATGCTTCGTCTTTGGGTTGTAAAACCGCACCCGCGAGCCTGCCATTTCCTGCTTTTCGTAACCCAGATGGTTCAACAGCGTCACCAGATCGTTCCAGGGAAACGTTTTGCTGGCATGGCGCAGTTTCTCCAGCAGCTTGTCCCGGATGGCCATGTCATTCCCTCTTTTGATATCAATTTTAGTCGCTATTTCGAGTATATGTAACCATTTTCGGTTGCTATCGCAGAACGGTTTGATCCAGGACAGCCATCGGCGTCCGGGGCGTCGCCTTCGACCGCCTTGACCTGGACGCCTGGGCCGATATAAACAGCGCAAAGGGTGATCCGGGAAGAAAAGAGGAGATGAAATATGATCTGTGGTGCCGGGCCGGCGGATACGGTATGGTGACGGCCTATGACCTGGAACGAAGAACAAGAGCGACCAGGTTGTCGTGCTCAACCGGGTGGCCAGATTCGTCATCGACGCCCAGCGCTGGCAGTATCCCGAGTACGTGTTCTGCTGCCGCAGCAAGCGGGTAGGGCGGATGCACTCATCGGCATGGAAGCGGGACGGCCGATACAGCAAAGGGCCGCACAACCTGCGCCACACCTTCGGCCGGCGGCTGAAAGCGGCCGTGGAGAAGCTGGCGGATATCGAGTCCGGAAAAACTCCGCCAGTTACGCTGCCGAGGAAAAATGTTATTGTAAGTCGTTGAATTTGATGGGCCGTGTTGGATTCGAACCAACGACCATCGCATTAAAAGTGCGGTGCTCTACCAACTGAGCTAACGGCCCGGCACGAAAGACAGCTTATTTTACGGAAAAAACATGGGAATGCAAGTGAGAGAAACAGGGGGTGCCCGATGGTAGCGGAACCAAGCGAGGAACAGATCCAACAGGCTATCGCCGTCTTCGTTCGGCGGCCGCGACCGCTCCCGCTGTTTTGCGGCGTTCAGCACTATGCCTGGGGGGACAGCGAGTACATTCCCCGGTTGTTGGGTGTGGCCAATCCCGAAGCCAGACCCTTTGCGGAACTGTGGATCGGTGCCCATCCGGACCTGCCGGCCCGGGCGGTGATCGACCGGATTCAAGTGCCCTTGGACCGCTTGTTGGCCGCGGCGCCGGAACGCTTGCTGGGCCGGGAGCTGGCGGAAAAATACGGAGGCCAATTGCCGTTCCTGATGAAGATTCTGGCGGCGGCCCGTCCCCTGTCCATCCAGGTGCATCCGGACCGCCGCCAGGCGGTGCTTGGATACGAGCGGGAGGACCGTTTGGGTATCCCGTTGGATTCGCCCCGGCGCAATTACCGCGACCGCAATCACAAACCGGAGTTGCTGTGCGCCCTGACGCCTTTCTACGCCCTCAAGGGATTCCGTCCCGAGTCGGAGATCGAACAGGCGTTGGTGGAAATCCCCGAGTGGCGGCGTTTGTCGGAGGCGTTCCGCGCCCAGGGCCTGAAACGCTTCTACCGCTGGTTGATGACCCTGCCCCAGGCGGAGGTCGATGCCCTGCTGGAGCCGTTGTTGAGGCGGTTGCGTTCCCAGGGTCCCTGGGAGAAAAGCCGGCGGGAGTTTTGGCTCCTGTGGGCGGATGAACTGTATTCCCGTCAGGGGCATCACGATCGGGGACTGTTTTCCCTGTATCTGCTCAACTTTCTCCGTCTGCAGCCGGGCGAAGCCCTCTTTCAGGCGGCCGGGGAGTTGCACGCCTATCTCCAGGGGGTCGGGGTGGAGATCATGGCCAATTCCAACAACGTCCTGCGCGGCGGTCTGACGCCGAAACACGTGGATGTCGAGGCCCTGCTGGAGATCGTCCGTTTCCAGGGCGGTCCCGCCCGGGTGCTGCTGCCGGTGGCCCATGGCCCCGAGGCCGTCTACGAGGCGCCGGTGGAGGAATTCCGCCTCGGCCGGATTCGACTGGAAGCGGGCGGGCGCTTCGATTCCAGCGGCCCCCTGCGGCTAGGTATCGTGCTGGAGGGGCGCACAAGCCTACGCTGGAATGGCGGAGCCATCCCTCTGCATCGGGGCCAATCCTACCTGATTCCCCACGACTTCGCCTGCCGGTTCGAGGCCCAGGAATCCCTCACCTTGTATCAGGGAAGCTGTTACCGGTAATGCCGGGTCGGCTCAGCGACGGCCCAGCAGCGACCCCATCAGTCCCCGGATCAGCTCCCGGCCGATCTGGCGACCGACGCTGCGCACGGCGCTTTTCAGAAAAGCCTCGCCGACGCTCTGGCGCCGGGAGCGGCGTCTCGGGCGTTCTTCGGGGGATCGAGCCTGGGAGACGGCTTTCTGCTGCAGCCGTTCGTAGGCCGATTCCCGGTCCAGCGTCTGTTCGTACTTGCCGCGAAGTGGCGAGCGTTCGATCCGGTCCTGTCGTTCGTCGGCGGTCAGGGGGCCGATCCGGGAGTGGGGCGGCCGCATCAGGATGCGCTCCACCGGGGTGGGTGTGCCCGACCGGTCGAGTACGGAGACCAGGGCTTCCCCCGTGCCCAGTTGGGTGATGACCTGTTCTGTGTCCAGATTCGGATTGGGTCGGAACGTCTGCGCCGCCACCCGCACCGCTTTTCTCTCCCTGGGCGTGTAGGCCCGCAGGGCGTGCTGGATCCGGCAGCCGAGTTGTCCCAGAACCGGTCCGGGCAGATCCAGGGGATTCTGGGTGACGAAGAAGACCCCCACGCCTTTGGATCGGATCAGGCGCACCACCTGTTCGATGGTATCGAGCAGGGCTCGGGGTGCCCGTTTGAACAACAGGTGCGCTTCGTCGAAGAACAGCACCAGGCGGGGCCGTTCGGCGTCGCCGATTTCGGGCAGATTTTCGAACAGTTCCGCCAGAAGCCACAGCAGGAAGGCGGCATAGAGGCGGGGGGAACGCTGGAGCAGATCCTGGGCCTCCAGCAGGCTGACGACACCTTGGCCGGAAAAGTCGGTGTGCATCAAGTCTTCCAGGGTCAGGGCCGGTTCACCGAAAAAGCGGTCCGCGCCCTGTTGTTCGAGCATCAGCAGACGGCGTTGGATGGCGCCGAGGCTGGCGGGGGAAAAGTGCCCGTACCGCTCCAGTCGTTTGCGGTTGGCGTTCATCCATCGCAACAGAGCCCGAAGATCCTTCAGGTCCAGCAGCAACAACCCTTCGTCGTCGGCGATGCGGAAAGCGCTGTAGAGCACCCCGGTCTGGGTGTCGTTCAGTTCCAGCAGCGTGCTCAGCAGCAGGGGACCGAGGTCGGAAATGGTGGCCCGCACCGGATGGCCGTTTCCGCCGAAGATGTCCCAAAACACGGCGGGGAAGCCACGGGGGGTGAAGGATTCGATGCCGATGCGGTGCAACCGCGCCTGGATTCGGTCGTTCAGGGTGCCGGGTGCGGCGATTCCGGACAGATCCCCCTTGACGTCCACCAGAAAGACCGGAACGCCAGCCTGGGAGAAGCCTTCGGCCAGGATTTGCAGGGAGACGGTCTTGCCGGTGCCGGTAGCGCCGGCGATCAGGCCGTGACGGTTGGCCATGGCCACGTCCAGGTGGATTTGGGTTCGGCCGTTACCACCCAACAGGATGCGGGATGCAGGGATTGTATCGGTCATGTTTCAGCGGTCGCCTTCTTCTGGCGGTAAGTCGAAAAAAAGTGTAACATTACTCGTTTGTTGTGGCGAATGCTTCCATTTACTCCTTGCTTTCTTGTCACAAGGGGAAAGCTGTCTTAAACCGTAAGGAGCCATTATGCGACATTACGAAATCGTTTTTCTGGTCCATCCGGACCAAAGCCCGCAGGTGCCCGCCATGATCGAGCGCTATCGCGCCATGATCGAGAACAAGGGCGGCAAGATCCATCGCCTGGAGGACTGGGGCCGGCGCCAGCTGGCCTATTCGATCCAGAAACTGCACAAGGCCCATTACGTCCTGATGAACATCGAGTGTGACCAGGAAACCATCGCCGAACTGCAGAGCCATTTCCGCTTCAACGACGCCATCCTGCGGGAGTTGATCCTGCAGCGGGACGAGGCGATCACCGAACCGTCGCCGATGGCCAAGGAAGGGGAATCCGAACGCAAACCGGCGCCCGAACCGCAGGAGAGCCGTCCGTCCGAAACGGCTGAGACCGACAAATCCGAAGCACAGGCAAGCGAGGTTTGATCATGGCACGTTTTATCAGAAGGCGGAAATACTGCCGTTTCACGGCCGAAGGGGTCAAGGAGATCGATTACAAGGATCTGGACACCCTGAAGGAATACATCACCGAAACCGGCAAGATCGTTCCCAGCCGGATCACGGGTACCAGCGCCAAATATCAGCGCCAATTGGCCAAGGCGATCAAACGGGCCCGCTATCTGGCTCTGCTGCCCTATTGCGACGCCCACAAGTAATCGTCCGGACGCAACCTGATGCGCTTTCTCGCCGGCTTCGTCATGCAGGGGCGCATGCAGGCGATCGCCTGTGCGGCGACCAGCCTGCTGCTGTCGTTGCTGTTTCCACCGTTCAGCCTGCTGGCGGCCGCGGTGATCGCCCTGGTGACCCTGCGGCTGGGCTGGCGCGAGGGCCTCAACACCCTGCTGGCGGCGAG
The DNA here is from genome assembly GCA_026984375.1 of Methylothermaceae bacterium. GTDB lineage: Bacteria > Pseudomonadota > Gammaproteobacteria > Methylococcales > Methylothermaceae > Methylohalobius. The sequence continues at coordinate 15,903 of JALSSF010000030.1, forward strand.
CCTGGCATCCGGTCTGCTGGGTGCCATCGTCCTGGGGAACTTCCTGTTTCCCGCCGGTTACGGCCTTCTCCTATGGCTGCCCATCTGGGCGGTGGCTCTGCTGCTGCGCCTGAGCCGCGATCTGGGGCTGACCCTGGAGGTGACCGCCTGGGTCGGGGTGATCGGGGTGGTACTGGTCTATCTGATCGTGCCGGATCCCGCGGGCTTCTGGCAGCAGCGGATTCAGGCCGGCTTTTCGGCGCTCTGGGCCCAAACCGGTGCCGATCCGGCCCTGTGGCAGGCCCAGCTGGCCGTGGTTTCACGCTACATGACGGGAATCATGGCGGCCGGCATGGTTTCCAGCGTGGCGCTGAGTCTGCTGTGGGGGCGGTGGTGGCAGGCGCTCCTGTTCAATCCCGGCGGGTTTCGCCGCGAATTTCTCCACCTGCGGCCGCGCCGGACCACCGCCTGGCTGACCCTGGGGTTGTTGTCGCTGGCGGTGGCGGCGGACGGAAGCTGGAAGGCCGCGTTCGCCAACATGCTGCTGGTGTTGTTCGTTCTTTACGTGACCGTGGGGGTGGCCGTGTTGCACGCCGTTCTCGCCGCCCACGGCAAGAAAGCGTGGCTCTATGTCCTGTACGGCCTCATGCTGTTCATTCCCCACGTGTTCGCGCCCATCGCCCTGGTGGGCCTGTCCGATGCCTGGTTCGACTGGCGCGGCCGATATCTGCCGATCGATGAACAATCCGACTGACTTTGAGGTGACACACTGATGGAAGTGATTCTGCTGGAAAAAATCGCCAATCTGGGCGATCTGGGGGACCGGGTCGAGGTGAAACCCGGTTATGCCCGCAATTATCTGATTCCGCAAGGCAAGGCGGTGCGTGCGACCCCGGAGCGGATCGCCGAGTTCGAACAGCGCCGCAAGGAACTGGAGCAGAAGGCGGCCGAAGCCTTGGCCCAGGCCCAGGAACGGGCCGCCAAGCTGGCGGAGCTGGTGGTGGAAATCACCCAGAAGGCCGGTCCCGAGGGCAAACTGTACGGTTCCATCGGCACCCAGAACATCGCCGAGGCGGTGACGGCCGCCGGGGTTCCGGTTTCCCGCCAGGAGGTCCAGCTGCCCGAAGGTCCACTGCGGCACACGGGTGAGCACGAGATCGAGTTGCGCCTGCATCCGGACGTGACCGCCACGGTCAAAGTGATCGTCAAACCGGAATAAAGACGGTATCGGCCAGGCGGACCGGACCTCTGGTCCGCCTTTTTCATCGCGCCGGCACTTCGAGGATGAACGTGACCGGCCCGTCGTTGACCAGGCTCACCTGCATGTCGGCGCCGAAGCGGCCGCAGGCCACCTGAGGGTGGTGGCGACGGCAGACGGTGACCAGATGGTCGAACAATCGTCGCCCGGTGTCGGGATCGGCGGCCGGGGTGAAGCTGGGACGGGTGCCTTTGCGGGTGTCGGCGGCGAGGGTGAACTGGGGCACCAGCAACAGACCGCCCCCGATGTCTCGGAGGCTGCGGTTCATTCGTCCGTCCGCATCGGGAAAGACCCGGTAGTTGAGCAGACGCTCGGCCATCCGTTCCACCGTGGCTTCACCGTCGCCTTTTTCCACCGCCACCAGTACCATCAGGCCGCGGCCGATTTCCCCGGTCGGCCTTCCTGCCACGGTCACGCGGGCTTCGCTGACCCGCTGCAGCACGGCGATCATGAGCCCGGTCGCCCTTCGTCTTCGATTTCGCTTTTGATCATGTTGAGAAATTCCATCGGCAGGGGAAACACGATGGTGTTGGACTTGTCGCCGGCGATCTCGATCAGGGTCTGGAGATAACGCAGCAGAATGGCTTCCCGCTGCTGGGTCAGGATGCGGGCGGCGGTGAGCAGTTTTTCCGCGGCCTGCATTTCCCCCTCGGCGTGGATGATCTTGGCGCGCCGTTCGCGTTCCGCCTCCGCCTGGCGGGCGATGGCGCGGACCATGCTTTCGTCCAGATCGACCCGTTTGATTTCCACGTTGATGACCTTGATGCCCCAGACGTCGGTCTGAATGTCGAGAATGGACTGGATGTCGGCGTTGAGCTTGTCCCGTTCCGACAGCATTTCGTCCAGTTCGTGCTGCCCCAGTACCGAGCGCAGGGTGGTCTGGGCCAGCATGCTGGTGGCGTCGTAATAGTTTTCCACCTGGATGATCGCCTTGGCCGGATCGACCACCCGGAAATACACCACCGCATCCACCTTGACCGAAACGTTGTCCCGGGAGATGACGTCCTGGCGCGGCACGTCCATGACCACGGTGCGCATATCCACCCGTACCATCCGCTGGATGAAGGGAATGACGAGGATCAGCCCCGGCCCCTTGACCTTGTAGAAGCGCCCCAGGAGAAAAATCACCCCCCGCTCGTACTCCCACAGGATTCGGATGGCGCTGAGCAGAAACAGCAGTAACAGGACGATGACGACGATGAGTGCGTTCATGCGGCTTTCTCCTCCCCAAGGGGTGTGACGTGCACGGTGAGTCCTTCGACGGCGGTGACCTTGAGCCGCTGTCCCTTCCTGACCGGTCGGTCGCTGACGGCGTGCCAGCGTTCACCCTGCAGCCGTATCCAGCCCTCGCGGTCGAAATCTTCCAGGGCGACGGCCGGATGCAACCGCAGTTCCTCGCTGCCGGTCAGGGCCGGGCGGCGCCGCGCCTGGATGATCATCCCCAGACCCAGGATGAACAGCAGCGCCGAGGCGATGGCGAATCCGACGATCAGTTCCGGATGGATCTCGAAACCGGGCACCCCGATATCGGTCAGTAGGATGGAGCCCAGAGTGAAGGCGGCGACGCCGCCGATTCCCAGAATCCCGAAGCTGGGGACGAAGGCTTCGGCCACCATCAGGGCGAGCCCCAGCAGGATCAGAGCCAGGCCGGCATAATTGATGGGCAGCACCTGGAAAGCGAACAGGGCCAGCAGCAGACAGATGCTGCCCAGAACCCCCGGGACCACGGCGCCGGGGTTGGAGAACTCGAAGAGCAGGCCGTAGATGCCCAGCAACATCAGGATGTAGGCGATGTTGGGATCGGTGAGCACCGAGAGCAGGCGGCTGCGCCAGTCCGGTTCCAGGCGTTCCAGAATCATTCCCCGGGTCTCGAGCACGACTTCCCGCCCCAGCACCTCGACCTTGCGGCCGTCCAACCGGCGCAGCAGATCACCTTCGTCGGTGGCGATCAGATCGATGACGTTCAGCTTCAAGGCCTCCTCGGCGGTGAGGGTGGCCGCCTCCCGTACCGCCTTTTCCGCCCATTCGGCGTTGCGTCCCCGCATTCTGGCCAGCCCTTTGATATAAGCCACCGCGTCGTTGATCATCTTCTCCCGCATGCCGGGTTCGGCGTTTTTGCGGCCTTCGGCTTCTTTTCCCTGGCTTTTCCCCCGTTCGGGGGGCGGTGCCGTGCCGGGGCCGGCCAGCTGCACCGGGGTGGCGGCCCCGATACTGGTGGCCGGGGCCATGGCGGCCACGTGGGATGCGTAGACGATGTAGGTTCCGGCACTGGCGGCCCGGGCCCCGCTCGGGGCGACGTAGGCCACCACCGGAACGGGGGAAGCGATGATCTGCTTGATGATTTCCCGCATGGCGGCGTCGAGGCCGCCCGGGGTGTCGATGCGCAGGATGATCAGCCGGACGCCGCTGTCGATGGCATCGGTGAAGCTGCGTTTGACGTAATCGGTGGTGGCCGGGCCGATGGGCCCCTCGATGTCCAGTTGCAGCGCCGTCTTCTGAGCCGCCAGGATGGTCAGGGGCAGCCACAGGAACAGCAGAGCGAACCATCGGCGCAGCATGGGCTTCTCCCGGTAGTGACCGTTCCAGCCTACCTTCCGGGCCGCCGCCTGGCAAGCGTCCTCATTCCAGGGGGATCTCCCCCGTCACGACATGAACCACGCTCAGATCCGGAATTTCCAGGGTGGCTTTGACGGAGATGGCCTCGTCGCCTTTGAGCCGGCCTTCCTCGACCGCCTTGAAGATGGCGTGTTCGATTTTCTGCTGGGAAGTCACGCCGAATTTCTTGAGGAACTTGCGCATTTCCAGGTTCATCGTTTCTTCGTTCATGGGGCGCCCTCCGCTGTTTCGGTTTCGGTGATGGTTATTGTGCGCTGCCGGTCGGCCGCCGGCAAATGGGAAAGACAGTCTTCACGCCGAACCGGATTTTTCCGGTGCCGCTGCAGGCGACAGCCAGCGCCGTCTTACCAGCCAGGCCGCTAGCACCCCCAGGGCGGGTCCCATGTAGTGAATGATCATGCCGATGGCCACGTTCTGGTGGTGCAGATCGGCCATGAAGCCGATGTCGGTGATGAACCGCCACAGGACGACCACGACGTAATAGACCGCGACGCCGATGGCGCCCCATTGAATGGGATCTTTGTCCGGAATTTTCTGGGACGTGTTGAAAAACCACACCGCGACGGCGATGGCGATGAGACCTCCGATCATGGTGTTCCTCCTGATTCCCGTTGCCGATGATCAGAGGGCAATGATACCCGGACTTGGGCGGCGTCTCACCACCTGTCGGGTCGATCGGTTTTCCGGAGCGTTCGGACAGTCCCCCCCGGCGCAGGAAACCGCGGAATGCTTACGGGTGCGGGGGGTGGCCTGCGTGACCGGTCCGGCGTTCCTCCAGCAACAGATTGATCAGTTTCAGGGTCGCCAGCACCGAAGCGAACACCTGATTGACGTGCACCCCCCGGGTGACCCGGGTCCGGCCGTCGTCGTCCCAGGTGATGATACATTCGGTCAATGCCGAGGTGTGCCCACCCTTGGGGATCCGCACCTCGTAATCCACCAGTTCCGGCAGTTGCACGTCGTGGCGGGCCAGCACCTGGTCGATGGCGTCGATGAAGGCGTCGAAACCGCCGTTGCCGGCCCCGGCGGCGGTATGGATCTCGCCGTCCACCTCCACCCGGATGCTGGCGGTGGATTCCAGGTCCAGACCGCTGGTGATGGCGCAGCCCAGCAGCCGGATGTGCTGGTAGCTCTCCGATTCCAGCACGTCGGCGATGATGAAGGGCAGGTCGTCGGTGGTGATCAGTTGCTTGGAGTCCCCCAGTTCGACGATGCGCGCCAGCACCTTGCGCTGTTGCTCCTCGGTCAGTTCGATGCCCAGGCGCTCCAGATTCTTGCGCAGCGACGCCTTGCCGCTCATCTTGCCCAGGGCGTAGCTGTGGCTGCGGCCGAAGCGCTCCGGGCGCAGCGGGCTTTGGTAGAGACCGCCCTTGTGATCGCCGTCGGCATGGATGCCGGCGGTCTGGGTGAAGACGTCGGCGCCGACGATGGGGGCGTTGGCGGCGACCCGCTTGCCGGAGAAGCGTTCCACCATGTCGCTGATGCCCACCAGTTGGGATTCGTCCACCTGAAGATCGACGCCCAGTTTGTCCCTGAGCACCACCGCCACTTCCGCCAGCGAAGCGTTGCCGGCCCGTTCCCCCAGGCAGTTGACGGTGCAGTGGACCCCCCGGGCGCCCCCCCGGACCGCGTACAGGCAGTTGGCGGTGCCCAGGCCGTAGTCGTTGTGGGGGTGGAAGTCGAAGTGCAGTCCCGGGTAGCGCCGGCACATGTCGCCGATCGCCGCCTCCACTTCGTCCGGCGTCATCACCCCCAGGGTGTCGGGCAGCATGAAGCGGCGGATGCCGGTGTCCCGCAGACGGTCCATGAGGGCGAAGACGTAGTCGGGGCTGTCGCGGTAACCGTTGGACCAGTCTTCCAGATAGACGTTGACCGTCAGTCCCCGGCTCAGGGCGTAATCGACGGTGCGGAGAATGTCCGCCAG
>JALSSF010000031.1 GCA_026984375.1 Methylothermaceae bacterium
GGCGGGGTGCGCCGGCCGCCGCGGAAGCGGCGGATCGCCAGGGAGATGGCCGCCACCGCACGCCAGCGGGCAGTGAACATGGGGTTGTCGAGGACCGCCTGGGTGAGCAGATGACGGACGGTGGCGCTGGTGAGAAAATCGCGGACGCTTTCCAGGGAGAAGCTTTGTCCGGCGCCCAGGGACAGCAGCAAGGCGTCCTCGGTGGCGGCGGCCTGGAGTTCGAAGTTGAACCGGCGGCAGAAGCGCTTGCGCAGGGCCAGGCCCCAGGCGCGGTTGATACGGCTGCCGTAAGGACTGTGGATCACCAGGTGGAGATCGCCGGCCTCGTCGAAGAAGCGTTCCAGGACGATGTGGCGCCGGGTCGGCATGAGACCCAGGGCGCGGCCGGCGGCGGCGAGGTAGTCCACCGCCTGGCGGACGGCTGCCGGGTTGACGGGCAGGCGTCGCCGCAGCCAGGCGTAGACCGGTTCCAGGGAGGGGGAGGTCGGGGACCGGCCGTCCGGGCCGGGTACGCCCTTCAGTCCGGTCCTCGGCCTCCCGGTGGCAGCATCGACCTGCTGGAAGACTTTCTCCCGCAGCCGGGAGACGGCGGCGGCGAGGACGTCGCTGCGTCCCGGCGCTTCGCCGAACCAGAACGGGATCGTCGGCGGCAGGCCCTGGGCGTCCTCCACCCGCAGGCCGTCCTTTTCCAGCCGCAGCACCCGCCAGCTGGCGTTGCCGAGCTGGAAGATGTCGCCGGCTAGGCTTTCGATGGCGAAATCCTCGTCGACGCTGCCGATCACCTCGCCGGACGGCTCCACGACGACGCGGTAGTCGGCGTTGTCGGGGATCGCCCCGCCGCAGGTGACCGCCGTCAGACGGGCGCCGCGGCGGGCGCGCAGGCGCCCCTGGAGACGGTCGCGGTGGAGGTGGGCGCCGCGGCGGCCCCGGGGGGTGGCGTAGCCCTCGGCGAGCATGGCGACCACCTGATCGAAGCGTTCCCGGGTCAGGTCCCGGTAGGGGGCGGCGCGGCGCACCAGGCGGTAGAGCTCGTCCTCGGCGAAGTCCTCCATGGCCACGGCGGCGACGATCTGCTGGGCGAGCACGTCCAGGTGAGGGCGGGCGATGCGGCAGGTTTCCAGTTCGCCGCGGCGCACGGCGTCGATCAGCGCCAGGGCGGTGACCAGCTCGTCGCGGGTGGTGGGAAACAGCCGGCCCTTGGGGGTGCGGTCGAGAGCGTGGCCGGCGCGACCGCAGCGCTGCAGCCAGGTGGCCACCGAGTCGGTGATCCCCAGTTGGCACACCAGGTCCACCTCGCCGATGTCGATGCCCAGTTCCAGGGAGGCGGTGGCCACCAGCGCCTGCAGTTCCCCGGCTTTGAGGCGGCGCTCGGCCGTCAGGCGCTGGTGGCGGGACAGGCTGCCGTGGTGGGCGGCGATCCGGTCCTCCCCCAGGCGCTCGCTCAGGGCGCGGGCGACCCGTTCGGCCTGGCGGCGGGTGTTGACGAAGACCAAGGTGGTGCGATGGTCGCCGATCAGCGCCGCCATGCGGTCGTAGAGGGATCTGGCCGCTTCCTGGGACAGGACCGCCTCGAGGGGTGTCTCCGGCAGCTCGATGTCCAAGTCCAGACGACGCCGGTGGCCGGTGTCGACGATGGTGCAGCGCGGCAGCGGGATGGCGCCGAGGAGGAAGCGGGCCACGGCGGTCGGCGGCTTCTGGGTGGCGGACAGGCCGATGCGGGTGAATTCGCGGCCGGTCAACCGTTGCAGGCGTTCCAGGGACAGGGCCAGGTGGGCGCCGCGCTTGTCGCCGATGACGGCGTGGATCTCGTCGACGATGACGGTGCGCACCGGGCGCAACATCCGCCGGCCGCTTTCCGAGGTCAGGAGAATGTAGAGGGATTCCGGGGTGGTGACCAGGATGTGGGGTGGGCGTCTGACCATGGCTCGCCGGGCCGCGGTGCCGGTGTCACCGGTGCGGCACTGGGCGCGAATGGCGGCGGCCGCCGGCAGGCGGGCCTGGATGGCCTGCAGGGGGTGTTCCAGGTTCTTCTCCACGTCGTGGCTCAGGGCCTTGAGGGGGGAGAGGTAGAGCACCTGAACCCCCTCTTCCAGACGACCGGCCTCGGCTTGGCGCACCAGGTCGTCGATGGCGGTGAGAAAGGCGGCCAGGGTCTTTCCCGAACCGGTGGGGGCGGCGACCAGGACGTGGCGGCCCTCGCCCAGGGCCTGCCAGGCGCGGCGCTGGCAGGGGGTGGCCTCGGCGAAGGTGTCGCGGAACCAGGCAGCGACGGCGGGGTGAAAGGCGGACAAGACGGTGTCGGTCGTCACGGGGATTTACATGGTATTTTGTCCGATCTCGAGTAAGTTATCCATTTTTTGAACTCGAAATGAGGAGTGTTCATGAACGATTCGGAGCGTTTGCAGCGACGACTGACCGAGATCGCCGCCAAACTCGGACTGGCCAAGACTCAACGGCATATTTTCCTCTGCTGTGACCAGACCGAACCCAAGTGTTGTGCCAAGGAGGCCGGACTGCGTTCCTGGGACTATCTCAAGCGCCGCCTGAACCAACTGGGACTGGCGGGACGGGGCGGCGTTCAGCGGACCAAGGCCAACTGCCTGCGGGTTTGTAGCGCCGGTCCCATCGCCGTGGTCTATCCCGAGGGGGTCTGGTATCACTCATGCTCGCCGGAGGTTTTGGAGCGTATCATTCAGGAGCATCTGCTCGGCGGCCGGGTGGTGAAGGAGTTCGCGTTCGTCGATCCCCGCGATTCCCGCTAGGAAACGCTGCGTTTCCCGGTTTTCGGGGCGAAAAAAGGGCGCCGAATTTGATGTGCGTCAAAATGCGCCGAGGAGGAAACGCTATTCTGATAGCCAAGCCTCCTTCCTGTCGTGATTTGCGAGATTTCAGCCATTTATCCTCTGGGAAGGGTTGGAGCGGGTGCCAGGTGCCCCGCTCTTTTTTTTGCCCGCCCTCCCCCGCCGGCTTCGTTGTTCGGACAACCGTTTTGTGATGTAATACGGCAGGTTTTGCCTAGGGCCCGGATGACTCCGAAGGGGGAGGAGCGGGTCAGTTTTTTGCCATCAATCCTTCTTCAAACAGGCTGGACAACATGCTGATAAAGATCAAAAAAGGGCTGGACTTGCCCGTGGCGGGCGAGCCAGAGCAAAAGATCTACGAAGATGGGGGCGAAGTCAGGACGGTCGCGCTGATCGGCCTGGATTTCATCGGCCTTCGCCCTTCGCTCCAGGTTCAGGTGGGGGATCGAGTCAAGCTGGGGCAACCCCTGTTTCTCGACAAGAAGCATCCCGAGATCCGTTTCACCGCACCGGGTTGCGGCAAGGTCGTCGCCATCAACCGTGGCGCGAGGCGGGTCTTGCAATCCGTCGTCATCGAGCTGGAAGGAGACGAGGAAGAAACCTTTTCCGCCTGGCCGGCCGACCAGCTTCCGGATCTGACGGCGGATCAGGTCAAGGAGAATCTGCTCAAATCCGGCCTGTGGACCCGTTTCCGCACCCGCCCTTACAGCAAGGTGCCGATGCCCGACACCGAACCCCATTCCATCTTCGTCACCGCCATCGACACCAATCCGCTGGCGGCCGATCCGGCGGTGGTGTTGTCCGAGCGGGTGGAGGATTTCCGCAACGGCCTGGCGGTGATCGGCCACCTGACCAAGGGCAAGGTTTTCGTCTGCAAGTCGGCGGCCGCCGACGGTTTTCCGGCGGTGGAGCCGGGCAAGGTGGAAGTGGTCGATTTCGAGGGTCCTCATCCGGCCGGCCTCGCCGGTACCCACATTCACTTCCTCGATCCGGTGCACGCGGAAAAGACCGTCTGGTACCTGGACTATCAGGCGGTGCTGGCGATCGGCGCCTTGTTCACCACCGGGCGGCTCGACGTGGAGAAGGTGGTTTCCCTCGCCGGTCCGGTGGTCAAGCGCCCACGTCTGCTGCGGACCCGGATGGGGGCCAGCATCGAGGATCTGACTCGGGGTGAGATCGACAGCGACAAACCGGTGCGGGTGATATCCGGTTCCATTCTCAACGGCCGCCGCGCCCGGGAGTGGTCGGCTTATCTGGGCCATTACCACAATCAGATCAGCGTGCTGGAGGAATATCATCCCCGGGAGCTGTTGGGTTGGATCGAGATGAAAGGGGGCGATCACAAGTTCTCGCTGCTCAACGTGTTCCCCCTGCGGCGCAAGAAGCCGGAAAAGTACCGTTTGACCACGGCGCGCTTCGGCAGCCCCAGGGCCATCGTTCCCATCGGGGTCTACGAAAGGGTCATGCCCCTCGACATTCTGCCGACCCAGTTGTTGCGGGCACTGGTCGTGGGGGACACCGAGACCGCCCAGCAGCTCGGCTGTCTGGAATTGGACGAAGAAGATCTGGCGTTGTGCACTTTCGTCGATCCCGGTAAGCACAACTTCGGCCCGGTACTGAGAAGAAACCTAACGCAAATCGAGAAGGAAGGCTGATGTCCAAGGTCAGAGAATTCTTAGACAGGATCCACCCCCTGTTTGCGAAAGGGGGTAAGTACGAAAAGCTGTATCCGCTGTACGAAATGGTGGATACCTTCCTGTACTGGGATCCGTCCGTCACCACCGATCCCGTGCACGTCCGCGACGCCGTCGATCTCAAGCGGGTGATGGTCTACGTGTGGCTGGCCACTTTCCCGGCCATCTTCATCGCCCTGTACAACACCGGCTATCAGGCCAA
>JALSSF010000032.1 GCA_026984375.1 Methylothermaceae bacterium
AACCGATCAGCAGGCGGACGATCTTCTCGTTGCCGAAAAAGGCCGCCCCCATCAAGGGAGTACGGCCAGACGGGGTCCGCGCGTCGACATCGACCCCCTGGGCCAGAATCGACTGCACCCGGGTCAGGCGTCCCTGGCTGGCGGCGGCGAACAAGGCCGTCTCCGCCTCCCCCGCCACACTGGACACGGCGAAAATCCCAACGACGAGAAAAATCAGCGCGCGCACGTCGATCCCCCCTTCTCCGCGATCGGGTTACACGATTGCAGTATAGTTCGCGTTTCGGGAGACGAGAAGGGAACCGACAGCGGGGAAGACCGTGCCGGAGCGGAAACAAACGGAGACGAATTCCGCTCCGGCAGACTCATGGACGAGCGGGCGCGCCTTGCCTCACGCGCCCTTCCGACCCGGCGCACACAACAAATGCATCGCCTCCTCCATCAAATACCCAAGGGAGGCGATCACCATGAAGCCGACGCTGTACATCAGGGTGGCGAACCCGATCACCTTCAATTCGAAATTCTCCGGCAGCAAGGTTGTCATAGTCATACCTCCGGTTCGGGTTGTTCCGGAACCAAGCTTAGCCGGGCACGGGGAAAACGACTTTGAACGGGTTCACAGAATCGCTGGTTGCTTGCATTCCGCCAGTGGCTAAGGTAAAAACAAGCGCCTTTTGCCAGCCATCGCCGAGACAGGAGCGATACGTCCATGGCCCATTACGCGATCGGGGATATTCAGGGTTGTTTTTTCGAATTGCAGGCCCTGCTCGACAAAATCAATTTCGACCCTGACGAGGACCTGCTCTGGTTCACCGGCGATCTGGTCAACCGCGGCCCCCATTCCCTGGAAACCCTGCGCTTCATCAAGGCCCTCGGCGACCGGGCGGTCACCGTTCTGGGCAATCACGATCTGCATCTACTGGCGGTCGCCCACGGCCAGACCTACAAACACCGCCAGGACCTGGCGGACGTACTGGAAGCGCCCGATCGCGACGAGCTGCTGGACTGGCTGCGCCGGCGGCCGCTGCTGTACCGGAACGATCGTTTCTGCCTGATCCACGCCGGCCTCCCGCCCCAATGGGACATAGCGGAGGCCGAACGCCTCGCCCGGGAGGTGGAAGCCGTGCTCCGCAGCGAGCGGCTGCCCGAGTTTCTGAAACACATGTACGGCAACACCCCGGATCGCTGGGACGAGGCGCTGGAAGGCTGGGACCGCTGGCGCTTCATCCTCAATTGTTTCACCCGCCTGAGATACTGCACTCCCGAAGGGAGACTGGCCCTGGAATACAGCGGCCCACCGGGAAGCCAGCCTCCCCACCTGCTGCCCTGGTTCGAGGTGCCCGGGCGCCGCAGCGCGGGACAGGAAATCGTCTTCGGTCACTGGTCGACGCTGGGGTTCACGGTGAAGAACGGCTGTTACGGCATCGACACCGGGTGCCTGTGGGGCGGGCAGCTGACGGCGTTGCGCCTGGACGGCGAAATGTACCGGATCAGTATCGACTGTCCCTGTTACCGCCGTCCCGGCTGATTCCGGCGCTCGAACACCAGAAACCGGTAGGGATGGGGAAAATCCGCCCGGGGCGGACGCGGCTCCCGGCTCACTTCGCGCCAGTCGGCGGGATCCCACTCGGGAAAGAAGGTGTCCCCGGGAAAATCCGCCTCGATCCAGGTCAGGTAGAGGCGTTCGGCCCGGGGCAACAGGGCCTCGTAAAGCTGGGCGCCGCCGATGACCATCAATTCCTGATCCCCGGCCCGTTCGAACGCGGCGGCGAGGGAGCCGACGACGGTGCATCCGGGCGCCTGGAAGCTCGCCGAGCGGGACAGCACGATGTTGTCCCGTCCCGGCAAGGGACGGCCGATGGCCTCGTAAGTCTTGCGTCCCATGAGAATCGGCTTGCCCCAGGTGATCCGGCGGAAGCGCCGCAAATCTTCCGGCAGATGCCAGGGCATCCCCCCCCGACGGCCGATGACCCGGTTGCGGGCCATGGCGGCGATCAGGCTGATGCGGGCGGGAACGCTCATACCGCCACCGGCGCCTTGATAGGGGGATGGGCTTGATAGTCGCGGAGGACGAAATCGTCGAAGCGGTACCCGTCGAGGGAAGCAGGCCGGCGGCGGATTTCCAGACGCGGCGGCGGGAAAGGCTTCCGGCTCAGCTGCAGGCGCGCTTGTTCCAGATGGTTGCGGTACAGGTGGACGTCGCCGCCGCTCCAGATCAACTCCCCCGGCTGCAGATCGCACTGCTGGGCCACCATGTGGGTCAAGAGGGCGTAGCTGGCGATGTTGAAAGGCAGCCCGAGAAACACGTCCACCGAGCGCATGGTGAACAGGCACGACAGGCGGCCGGCGGCGACGTAGAACTGAAAGGCGTAATGGCAGGGCGGCAGCGCCATCCTTTCCACGTCGGCGACGTTCCAAGCGTTCACCAGCAAACGGCGAGAATCGGGATCGCGGCGCAACCGCTCCACGACGTTGCCGAGCTGATCGATCAGGCGGCCGTCGGGCGCTTCCCAGGCGCGCCACTGCTTGCCATAGACCGGTCCCAGCTCGCCGTTTTCGTCGGCCCACTCGTCCCAGATGGTGACCCCGTGGTCGTGCAGATACTTGATGTTGGTGCTGCCGGACAGGAACCACAGCAGTTCGTGGACGATGGAAGGCCAGTGGAGCTTCTTGGTGGTCAGGAGCGGGAATCCCCGGCCGAGGTCGAAACGCAGCTGGCGTCCGAAGACGCTCAGGGTCCCGGTGCCGGTGCGGTCGTTCTTGGCGACGCCGTGGTCGAGGATGTCCTGCAGCAGATCCAGGTAAGCGCGCATGTCAGCCTCCCCGGCGATAGGCCCAGGTCAGCAAGGTGGCGCCCGCGACGATCATCGGCGCCGACAGAAGCTGTCCCATGGTCAGCCAGCCGAAGGCGAGATAGCCGATGTGGGCGTCCGGTTCACGGATGAACTCGACGAGAAAGCGGAAGACACCGTACAGGAGCAGAAACAGCCCGAACACCGCGCCCCGGGGCCGGGGTCTGGCGGAATAGAGCCACAGGACGGTGAACAGCACGATGCCTTCGAGGAAGGCTTCGTACAGCTGGGAAGGGTGACGCGGCCAGGGTCCGGCGCCGGGAAACACCATGGCCCAGGGCACGTCGCTGACCTTGCCCCACAACTCCCCGTTGATGAAGTTGCCGATGCGGCCGAAGAACAGGCCGATGGGCACGAAGGGCACGGCGAAATCGGTCACTTCCAGCAGGGAACGGCCGTATTTGCGGGCGAACAGATAGACCGCCGCCAGCGTCCCCAAGAGGCCGCCGTGAAACGACATCCCCCCCTGCCAGACCTTGAAGAAGCTCAAGGGATCGGTGAGCAGGGTCGGCAGGTTGTAGAACAGCATGTAGCCGGTGCGGCCGCCGGCCACCACGCCGATGGCGGCATAGAAGACCAGATCGTCGATCTCCTCCGGGCGCCAGCCGAACCGGGGCGCCCGGCGGCGGGCCAGCAGCCAGGCACCGCCGATGCCGATGACGTACATCAAGCCGTACCAGTGGACGTCGAAGGGGAGAAAATCCGGCAGGTCGACGGCGACCGGGTCGATGCGGGGATAGGGGATCATGGTCAGACGTCCAGATTTTCCACCGCCAGGGCGTTGTCCTCGATGAAGCGGCGTCGCGGTTCCACCTGATCCCCCATCAGGGTGGAAAAGACCTCGTCGGCGGCCACGGCGTCCTCGATGGTGACCTGGAGCAGCCGGCGACTGTCCGGGTTCATGGTGGTCTCCCACAGTTGTTCCGGATTCATTTCCCCGAGCCCCTTGTAGCGCTGGATCTGCTGGCCCTTGCGGGCTTCCGCCATGAGGGCCTCGAACACCTGCCCGAAATCGCCGACCCGCTGGCGCCGGTCTCCCAGTTGCAGCACGGTTTCCTCGCCGAACAGGCCGCCGACCTCGTCGCCGAACTTGACCAGTTTGCCGTAGTCGGCCGACTGGAAGAACAGCGGCGTGACCTCGAACGACTTGGAAACGCCGTAGAGACGCTTGGTGACGGTGGCCCGGAAGGAAACGCCGTTGTCGTCGAAAAAGGCCACATCGACGTGGTAGCGGGTCGGTTTGGCCCGATCCCGATTGAGCCGGTCCTGCAAGGCGGAAAACCACTGGCGGCAGGCGTCGGGATCGGCCTGCCGGCTTTCGTCGAAGGGGGGAAGCGTCATCAGGGTCTCCAGGAAGGCCTCGTCGTAGTGGACGCTGTGACGCCGGATCACGTCGGTCACCGCCAGCCAGTCCCTCACCAGCGCCTCCAGACCGGCGCCGCGGACGGGGGGCGTGTCGGCGTCGGGAATCAGAGCCGCTTTGTCCAGGGCCTGCTGAAGCAGGTACTCGTGCAGTTCGTCGTCGTCCTTGACGTAGTGCTCCTGCTTGCCTTTCTTGACTTTGTACAGGGGTGGCTGGGCGATGTAGACATGGCCCCGCTCGATCAGCTCCGGCATCTGCCGGTAGAAGAAGGTCAGCAGCAGAGTGCGGATGTGGGCGCCGTCCACGTCGGCGTCGGTCATGACGATGATGCGGTGGTAACGGAGCTTGTCCGGGTCGTAGTCCTCCTGGCCGATGCCGCAGCCGAGGGCGGTGATGAGGGTGGCGATCTCGT
>JALSSF010000033.1 GCA_026984375.1 Methylothermaceae bacterium
AAACTGGTCCCCAGCGCCAGACCGATATGCCGGAATTCGGCCCGGGGCGGCCTTTCGCTGCAGGCCAGCAGAAACAAAACGAGGAGCCCGAAGGCCCCCCGCAGCAGGACTTTGCCGGTCATGACGCGCTAACCGCCGAAGTCGTCCAGCAGGATGTTCTCCCGTTCGACGCCGAGGTCCTCCAGCATCTTGATCACCGCGGCGTTCATCACCGGCGGCCCGCACAGGTAGTACTCGCAGTCTTCCGGCGCCGGATGATCCTTCAGGTAATTTTCGTACAGCACCTCGTGGATGAAGCCGGTGAAGCCGGTCCAGTTGTCCTCCGCTTTCGGCTCCGACAGGGCCAGATACCAGCGGAAGTTGTCGTGCTCCTCCTGAAGCTTGTTGAAGTGGTCGATGTAGAAGGCCTCCCGCAGGCTGCGGGCACCGTACCAGAAGGTCATCTTGCGCTTGGACTTGAGCCGGATCAGCTGGTCGAAGATATGGGAGCGCATCGGCGCCATACCGGCTCCCCCGCCGACGAAGACCATCTCGTTGTCGGTGTCACGGGCGAAGAACTCGCCGAACGGCCCGGATATGGTGACCTTGTCGCCGGGTTTGAGGCTGAAGATGTAGGACGACATCTTGCCGGGCGGTACGTCCAGTCCCGGCGGCGGGGTGGCGATCCGGACGTTGAGCATGACGATGTCGTTCTCCAGGGGGAAGTTGGCCATGGAGTAGGCCCGAACCACCGGTTCGTCCACCTTGGACTCCAGCTTCCAGAGATCGTACTTGTCCCAATCTTCACGGAACTCCTCGTCGATGTCGAAATCGGAGAATTTCACGTGATAAGGGGGACATTCGATCTGAATGTAACCGCCGGCGCGGAAGTCGATGGTCTCCCCTTCGGGCAAGTCGAGGATCAGCTCCTTGATGAAAGTGGCCACGTTGCGGTTGGAGCGCACGGTGCATTCCCACTTCTTGACCCCGAAGACGTCCTCGGGGACTTCGATCTTCATGGGTTGTTTCACCGTCACCTGGCAAGCCAGCCGTTCTCCCTCGCGGGCCTGGCGCTTGGTGATGTGGCTGGCCTCGGTGGGCAGCAGCTCGCCACCGCCCTCCAGCACCTTCACCCGGCACTGGCCACAGGTACCCCCACCACCACAAGCCGAAGAGACGAACAGTTGATTGTTGGCCAGGGCCATCAACAACTTCGAACCCACCGGCGCCTTGATGGTCTTTTCGTCGTTGATGACGATGTCCACCTCACCCTGGGGCACCAGGTGAGACTTGGCCTGGAGAATCACCATCACCAGGGCCAGGACGATAACGGTAAAGAAGAATACGCCTAAAATGATCTCCAACATGTCGGTTCCTTGAATTTAAAGCTGAATTCCCGAGAAGGCCATGAAGCCCAGCGACATGAGCCCGGCGGTGATGAAGGTGATTCCCAGCCCCTGCAACCCGGCGGGCACGTCGCTGTATTTGAGCTTCTCGCGGATACCGGCCATGGCGGTGATCGCCAGCGCCCAGCCGAAACCGCTGCCGAAGCCGTAGACCACGCTTTCGGCCAGGTTGTAGTCCCGTTCGATCATGAACAGGCTGCCGCCGAGAATGGCGCAATTGACGGTGATCAGGGGCAGGAAGATCCCCAGAGCGTTGTAGAGGGCCGGAAAGAAGCGGTCCAGCACCATCTCCAGGATCTGGACGATGGCGGCGATCACGCCGATGCTGGCCAGGTAGACCAGGAAACTCAGGTCCACGTCCGGCAGGCCGGCCCAGGACAGCGCCCCTTCCTTGAGCAGGTAAGCGTGGATCAGGTGATTGGCGGGCACCGTCAGGGTCTGCACCACCATCACCGCGATCCCCAGACCGATGGCGGTGGCGATGCGCTTGGAAACCGCCAGGAAGGTGCACATCCCCAGGAAGAACGCCAGCGCCAGGTTTTCGATGAATACCGATTTGACGAACAGGCTGATCAAGGCTTCCATCACGCCACCTCCCCGTGTGCGGGCAGAATCCGGAACTCGGGCGCCTCCACCTGCTTCGGCTTCCAGGTGCGCACCGCCCAGATCAACAGACCGATGATGAAGAAGGCGCTCGGGGGCAACAGCAGCAAGCCGTTGGGCTCGTACCAGCCGCCGTTTTTCACCAGCGGCAGGATCTCGACGCCCAGCAGGCTGCCGGACCCGAACAGTTCCCGCACCACGGCGACGGCGATCAGGATCAGGCTGTAACCCAGACCGTTGCCCAGACCGTCGAAGAAACTGGCCAGCGGGGGGTTCTGCATGGCAAAGGCTTCGGCGCGCCCCATGACGATGCAGTTGGTGATGATCAGTCCCACGAACACCGACAGCTGCTTGCTGATGTCGTAGGCCACCGCCTTGAGGATCTGATCCACCACGATCACCAGGGAGGCGATGATCGTCATCTGCACGATGATGCGGATGCTCGCGGGAATGTGATTGCGGATCACGGCGATGGCGGTGTTGGAGGCGGTCACCACCGAGGTCAGGGCGATGCTCATGATCAGCGCGGTGGACAGCTGGGAGGTGACCGCCAGCGCGGAACAGATTCCCAGCACCTGGAGGATGATGGGATTGTTGTCCACCAGCGGTTCCACCAGAACCGGCTTCACTTTCTCGAAATCGAATTCCTCTTCTTCCACTGCTGCCTGGATTTCGTCGCTCATCGTGCACCTCCACAGAATTTATCGAGGAAGGGTTTGTAGCCGTCCTCCCCGAGCCAGAAGCGGATCAGGTTGCTGACGCCGTTGCTGGTCAAGGTGGCGCCGGCCAGCCCGTCCACCATGTATTCGGCACCGGGCTGCTTCGGATCGACCGTTCCCTTCACCAGACGCAACACCGGCGTCCCGTTTTCATCATAGACCTTCTTGCCGCGCCACAAAGCCCGCCATTCGGGATTGACCACCTCGCCCCCCAGACCCGGGGTTTCCCCCTGGTCGTAGAAGTTGATCCCGATCACGGTGTTGCAATCGGGTTCCAGGGCCAAGAAGCCATACATGGTCGACCACAGCCCGTAACCGGACACCGGCAGGACGATGGCTTGAAGCTCGCCGCTGTCGTCCCTGAGCAGATAGACGGTCGCATACTTGGGCTTGCGCTTGATCTGGGCGACGTCACGCTCCCGGGGGATCGGTTCGCTCAGATCGGGATCCTTGGCCGCCTGGCGCATGTCGTAGGTTTCCGGATCGATATCCTCCACGAATTCGCCGGTGGCCAGATCCACCACCTTGATCTCGAAGCGTTTGAAGGCTTCGTCGACGTCGAGCCCCTCTTCCCACAGACCGACAACTTCGAGGATGTTTCGTTTCATGTCGGCCGCCTTGTTGGCCTCCTGCAACGGCTTCAGGGCCACGGCGGCGAAGGAGACCACCACGGCGCAGGCCATGCAGACCCAGAAGGCCACCGCCAGGGTCTTCTCGAAACTGTCGTTGGGAAGGGCGCGGAGCTTGTCGAAATAGGCCTTGGCCCGTGCCTTCCATTGCTGCCAGGTCTCGCTGAACCCGGCCGAGGTTTGGGTGTTCTCAGGCATTGCGTTTGACCCTTCTTCTGATGTTGGCTTGAACCACGAAATAATCGATCAGGGGAGCGAAGATGTTGGCGAACAGGATCGCCAGCATCGTGCCTTCCGGGAAGGCGGGATTGACCACGCGGATCAGCACCGTCATGACGCCGATCAGAATGCCGAAGATCCAGCGCCCGGTATCGGTCATCGCCGCGCTGACCGGATCGGTCGCCATGAACACCAATCCGAACATCAGACCACCCAGGGTCAAATGCCAATACCAGGGCAGCCCGAACATGGGGTTGGTCTCGCTGCCGATCAGATTGAACAGCGTCGCCATGGCGATGACCCCGATGACCACCCCGGCCATGATCCGGTAACTGGCGATGCCGGTGTAGAGCAAAAAGGCCGCCCCCAGCAGGATGGCGATCGCCGAGGTCTCGCCCATGGATCCCGGCATGAAGCCGAAGAAGGTCTGCCCCCAGGAATAGCCGGCCTCGCGGATCGCCTCCAGACCGCCGGACGCCCCCAGGGCCAAAGGCGTGGCGGCGCTGTAGCCGTCCACCGCGGTCCAGACGCTGTCACCGCTCATGAAGGCGGGATAGGCGAAGAACAGGAAGGCCCGTCCGGTCAGGGCTGGATTGAGGAAGTTCTTGCCGGTGCCGCCGAACACCTCCTTCCCGAGAACCACGCCGAAGCTGATGCCCAGGGCCACCTGCCACAGCGGAATCGCCGGCGGCAGGGAGAGGGCGAACAGGATGGAGGTGACGAAGAAACCCTCGTTGATCTCGTGCTTGCGGACCACGGCGAACAGCACTTCCCACAGGCCGCCGACGACGAAGGTCACGATGTACACGGGAAAAAAATACAACGCCCCGTGCATCAGGCAGGACAGGGGATTGGAGGGATTGTAGCCGAACACGTCCATGATCGGCCCGCGCCAGTTGGGAATGGTCTCCAGCCCCAGCGCTTGCATGGCCAGATTGGCCTGATAGCCGGTGTTGTACAGGGCGATGAAGATGGCCGGGAAAGTGGCCAGCCACACGTAGACCATCACCCGCTTGAGATCGACGGCGTCGCGGACGTGCACGGGATCGGTGGTGACGGACG
>JALSSF010000034.1 GCA_026984375.1 Methylothermaceae bacterium
GTGGCTCTTGGTGCCGGCGAACAGGTACTCACCGTTGGCGTCGCGGGTGTTGGCCAGTCCGACCAGTTCGTCGAGGGCCTGGCGCACTTCGGCGGCGATGTAGCCGCGGTCTTCCGGCCGCAGGGAAGCTTCGTTGTTGGCCCGGACCGCCAGTTCCCGGACCCGCTGCAGGATGTCGGTGACGCCGGCGAGGGTGGCCTCCTCGAGGGAAAGGCGGTTGGTGAGGATGGTGATGTTGTCCTGGTACTGTTCCTGTTTGCGGATCGCTTCCTCCAGATCCAGGGTGCGGGCCGCGGCGATGGGGTCGTCGGCGGGGGTCAGGTTTTTGTTGCCGCTGGCCAGTTGCAGCTGGGTCTTGTTGAGGCGGCCCTGCTGGTCGAGGATGGCGTCGATCCCCAATCGCTGCGTCAGGGCGGTGGAAAGGCGCATGATTATCTCCGCACGGCGTTGATGAGGGTGTCGAAGGTCTGGGTGGCGACGCTGACCACCTGGGCGGCGGCCTGGTAGGCCTGCTGGAATTTCACCAGATTGGCGGCTTCCTCGTCGAGATTGACACCGGCCACCGCCTCGCGGGCCTGCATTGCCTGCTGTTTGACGGTGTCGTGGGCGTCGCGGCTGATTTCCGCCGCCCGGGTCAGGCTGCCGACCTCGGCCACCATCTGGCTGTAGGCGTCCTGCAGGGTGGCCTTGCCGCCGAGCAGCAGTTTGGCCGATTCCAACGCCGCCAGGGACAGAGCGATGCCGTTGTCGCCGATCGCCCCGCTACCGGTGTCGTTGGCGGCGGCGGCGATACGGCGGGGGTCGTCCAGGGCGACGCCGAGTTTGCCGGCGGCGTCGGCGGTGGGGCGGATCAGAAAGCGGTCGCCGGCGATCGGAGGATTGGTGGGATCGAGGTCGATCTCGATCCCGTCCACGGTCGCCGGAAATCCGGTCAGGGTGGTTTGATTCCGGTCGCTGAGTCGGGTCAAGGTGTAGTTGGTGCCATCGTATTCGAGCAGATAGTCGCTGGCCTGCAGGTCGGCGGCGTTGACGTAACGGGTGCTGATGTCGCCGGTGGCGTTCCGCAGCACCGGGACGGTGAGCGGCTGAAAGAAATCCATGCCGGTGTTGCCGTCGAGATCGTAGCCGTTTTGATGCAGACCGTTGAATTCCAAGGCGAGCCCGGCGGCCAGACTCCCCAGCTTGTTCTGGGTCGGAACCAGGACCTCGTCGCGGAAGCGCAGCAGTCCCCCGACCTCGCCGCCGGAAAGTGTCGAGGTGATCGTCAGAGTGGTGGCGCCGGTGGTGAGGGTCACCTCCGAGACGTTGGGGTCCAGATCGTTGGGCCGGAGCCCGAGGGTGGCGGCGCGCGAGTCGCTGACCAGGTTCTGGCCCTTGCCGATGAAGACGCTGACGGCGCCGTTGTCCTGGGGCACCGGGGTGATGTCGATCTTTTCCGCCAGATGGTTCAGGAGTAGATCGCGGCGGTCGAGCAGGTCGTTGGGCGGCTTGCCCTGGGATCGGGCCAGTTCGTAGACGATCTTCTGGTTGAGGGTGGCAATCTCCCGCGCGGCGGCGTTGATTTCCTCGACCTGATTGCGCAGCTCGCTCTGAGTCTGGGCGTTGATCTCCTTGAGGCGCGCGTCGAGGAGGTTGAAGCGGTCGGCGAGGGTTCCGGCCTCGGTCAACAGGGTTTGCCGGGCCGGGATCGAGGTGGGATCGCTGGCGACGTCGTGGACGGCGTTGAAGAAGTTCTTCAAGGCCGACGAGACCCCGACGTCGGGGTCGGCGACCAGGTTGTCGATCTGGGCGGCGAGGCGGTGATAAGTGTCCACCTCGGAAAACCCGGTGGTGGCCTCCCGCAGGCGGGTGGTGAGAAAGTCGTCGTAGGCCCGCTTGATGGCCGTGGTTTGGACGCCGGTGCCGAAGAAACCGGCGCCGCTGAAGAACGGTTCCCGGGTGGCGGTGTCCACCCGCTGGCGGCTGTAGCCCTCGGTGTTGACGTTGGCGATGTTGTGCCCGGTCGTGTTCAGGGCCTGCTGGGTGACCCGGAGAGCGGAGGTAGCGATGTCGAGGATGGCGCTGCCCATGATGGTTTACCTACGAAGCGGCCAGGACCTGGCGCCGATAGATGGCCAGGATCTTGTCGGCATAGTGGGGATCCGTGGCGTAGCCGGCCCGCTGCAGGGCGTGCAGGTAGCGTTCCGGATCGCCGGCCTGGTGCAGCGCCTCGGCGTAGCGGGGAGAGCGCAGCAGGGCGACGTAATCCTCGAAGCTTTCCCGGTAGTCGCGGTAGGCGCGGAATTGCGCCCTTTTCTTCACGGCGACCCCGTCCCGGTATTCCAGGGTGTCCACCTGGACCCGGTCGCCCTGCCAGGAGCGGCCGGCCTTGATGTTGAACAGATTGAAACTGCTACGGCCGTCGGGGTGATGGATGATCTTTTTGCCCCAGCCGGTCTCCAGGGCGGCCTGGGCCAGTAGCACTCTGGGATCGACGCCGATCTTGGCCGCCGCCCGGCGCGCCTCCGGCAGCAGGGCCTGAAAGAATTGCGCCGGGTTTTCGAAACTGGTCGGGGGCACGGGGCGGCCGGGAGCGGTGCCGGTGGTGTTCGCCGCCGCTTCGGCTTTTTCTCCGCTTGGGGAATTTGGGATCGGATGGCGGCGGTAGTCGGAAAGTTCCCGGCCGGTGATCGGGGCCGGCTGCGGCCGGCTCAGTTGCCGCACGATCATTTCCGCGATGCCGAGGCCACCTCGATCCGCCAGATGCAGGGCCAGCTGACGGTCGTACAGATCGCGGTAGAAACGGCTGCGATCGCTCCCCATGAGGGGATCGCCGGGGGTGGTCTGGCGCATCTGTTTCAATACCATCTGCACGAACAGGGCCTCGAATTGCTTGGCGGTCTGTTTCAGGGCGGCCTGGCGGTCCTGGCGCGCCTTTAATCTTAGATCGGCCAGTTTCTGGAAATCTGTATAGAGGAAAGGGCGGTCCTGCATGGTCAGATCACGATGAGTTCGGCTTCCAGGGCGCCGGCGTTCTTGAGGGCCTCGAGGATGGCGACGAGATCGGAGGGGGCCGCGCCGACCTGATTGACCGCCCGCACCAGATCGTCGAGGGAGACGCCGGGATCGAACACGAACATGTGCTTGCCTTCCTCTTCGACGTTGACGTCGGAACGGGGGACCACGGCGGTGCTGCCGCCGGAGAGGGGAGGCGGCTGGCTGACTTCCGGGTTTTCCCGGATGGTGACCACCAGGTTGCCGTGGGATACCGCCGCCGGGCGGACCCGTACGTGGCGGCTGATGACCACGGTGCCGGTGCGGGAATTGACGATCACCTTGGCCGGTGCCTCCCCGGGTTCTACTTCCATGTTTTCAATCATGGAGACGAAGGCGACCTTCTGGGCCGGATCCACCGGAGCGCCCACCCGGACCGAGGCCGAATCCAGGGGACGGGCGGTGTCGGGGCCCAGTACACGGTTGATGGCCGCCGCGATGCGCTGGGCGGTGGTGAAATCGGGACGGTGGAGGTTCAGGGTCAGGTATTTGGCATGGGAAAAGGGGCTGGGAACCGCCCGCTCCACGGTGGCGCCGTTGGGGATGCGACCGACGCTGGGAATGTTGACGGTGATGCGCGAGCCGTCCCGCCCCTCCGCGGTGAGGCCGCCGACGATCAGATTGCCCTGGGCGATGGCGTACACCTGGCCGTCGATTCCCTTCAGGGGGGTCATCAGCAGGGAACCGCCCCGCAGGCTCTTGGCGTCCCCGATGGACGAGACGGTCACGTCGATGGTCTGGCCCGGCTTGGCGAAGGGGGGCAGGACGGCATGGACCGAGACCGCGGCGACGTTCTTGGATTTGGGGTTGACGCCGGGAGGCAGGGTGATGCCGAGACGGGCCAGCATGTTGCGCAGGGTCTGGCCGGTGAATTTGGTCTTGTCGCCGGTGCCGTTCAAGCCGACCACCAGGCCGTAACCGATGAGCTGGTTGTCGCGCACCCCGGCGATGGCGGCCAGGTCCTTGATGCGTTCGGCGCCCGCCATGACCGGGATCGCCAGGAACAGAATCGTCAACCAGGATTTCAACCGCATCTTACCACCTATCACTTCTGCCGAAGGGGGCTGGGAAGGGTCTGTCAGCGGCCATGGATGGCCGCCCCGGGCCTAAATTTACGGATGAATTTCGGTCCGGCGGACCCTTCCCAGCTCCCGTAAAAGTAAATTGATAGGTGTTGAGCAACCGCATCTCACGATACCCGTCGATTCGTCTTCAAAAGGGAAAGAACACGCTGTTGAAGAAGCGGGTCAGCCAGCCCACCTGTTTGGCGTCCGCCATGGCACCTTCCCCGGTGTACATGATGGTGGCGTCGGCCACCTTGGTGGAGGGCACCGAATTGTCGGCGTCGATGTCCACCGGGCGGACGATGCCGGCGAGACGGACGTATTCGTGGCCGTCGTTGATGGTGATGCGTTTTTCCCCCTGGACCCGCAGGTTGCCGTTGGGAAGGATTTCCACCACGGTGACGGTGATGCTGCCTTTGAGCTGATTGTTCTGAATCGCCTGTCCTTCCCCCTTGAAGTTCTTGTCGGTTCTCACCTCGGTTTCCCAGTCGACGCCGAGGAAGTTGGTCTTGCCCAGGATCAGGGGTGCCTTCCCGCCGATGCTGTTGCCCTTCTTGATCTGCAGATCGGCTCTCTTGGTGGCGTCGGTTCTTTCGACCAGACGGATGGTGAGGATGTCGCCCACCCGGCGGGCGGTGAGGTTTTCGAACAGGTGGACGCTGCGGTTGGCCCGATAGATGGCGCCGGTCGGCTGGAGCGGGGGCGGGGCGTAACGGGGCGTGGCGGGAGCGAAGGCGGCGTTGTGGCGCGGCATCGACTCCGGCAGGGTGGCGCACCCCGCCCCCAGCAGCGTCAGACCCAGGAGGGAAAAAAGCCTGATCATGGGATTACAGGTTGTTGTTGAGGAAGGCCAGCATCTGATCCACGGTGGCGATGGCCTTGGAGTTCATTTCGTAGGCCCGTTGGGTTTCGATCATGTTGACCATCTCCTCCACCACGTTGACGTTGGAGGTTTCCAGGGAATGTTGCACCAGGGCGCCGCGTTCGTCTTCGTCCGGATTGCCCACCGTGGGCGGGCCGCTGGCCACCGACTCGCGGAACAGGTTTTCCCCGATGGGTTCCAGACCGGTGGGATTGACGAAGTCCGCCAGCTGAATCTGCCCCAACTGCTGGGGGGTCGGGGTGCCGGGCACGGTGACCGAAACCGTGCCGTCCTTGCCGATGGTGATGCTGGTGGCGTTGGGGGGAATGGTGATGGCCGGTTCCAGGAAATAGCCGCTGGCGGTGACCAACTGGCCTTCCGAGTTCATCTTGAAGGCGCCGTTGCGGGTGTAGGCGATGCTGCCGTCGGGCATCAGCACCTGGAAGAAGCCGCGCCCGTCGATGGCCACGTCCAGGGCGTTGCCGGTCTGCACCACGTTCCCCTGGGTGTGGATCTTTTCCGTGGCCACCACCCGGACACCGGTGCCCAGCTGCAGCCCCGAGGGCAGCTCGGTGTTCTGGCTCGACTGGGCGCCCACCTGGCGGACGTTCTGGTACAGCAGGTCCTCGAACAGCGCCCGGCCTTTCTTGAAACCGACGGTGTTGACGTTGGCGAGATTGTTGGAAACCACTGCCATGCGGGTCTGTTGGGCGTCGAGGCCGGTCTTGGCGATCCAAAGGGCTCGGTCTGTCATGGCTTCACTCCCGTTCGTTTCATCCCATACGGAGCAGTTGGGCGGTGGCGTCGGCGTCGGTCTCGGCGGTCTTCATCATCTTGACCTGGAGTTCGTAGCGCCGCGCCAGTTCGATGAGATCGACCAGGGCGGCGACGCTGTTGACGTTGCTGTGTTCCAGGGCGCCGGAGACCAGGGTGACGCCGGCGTCGGCCTCGGCGGTTCGGCCGTTCTTGAGCCGGACCAGGCCGTCGAGCCCCTTTTCCAATTGCCGCGGGTCGGGGCGGACAAGTTTGATCCGGTCGACGACGGCGGTGACGTCCGGTTTCTCCCCCAACGGCACGATGGTGATAGTGCCGTCGCCGGCGATGTCGATCTTCTGGGCCGGGGGAACGGCGATGGGGCCGTTTTCCCCCAGGATCGGCAAACCGTCGCCGGTTTGCAGCAGTCCCTCCGGGGTGAGTCGAAGGTCACCGCGCCGGGTGTAGGCCTCCGAACCGTCCGGGGCCTGGACCGCGATCCAGCCGTCGCCCTTGACGGCGACGTCCAGATCGCGCCCGGTGGTCTGGATGGGACCAGGATCGAAATCGGTGGCCGGCCGCTCGTTGAGGGCGTAGACCCGGGTGGGAAAGCCGGGGCCGAACACCGGCATGCTGCGGAACTGTTCCAGATCGGCCTTGAAACCGGTGGTGTTGATGTTGGCCAGATTGTTGCTGACCGAGCTCTGGGCCTGGAGGGTCTCCTTGGCCCCGCTCATGACGACGAACAGACTGCGGTCCATGATTCAGCTCCATCAGCGCAGGTTGAGCAGGGTCTGGATCACTTCGCTCTCGGTGGAGATGGTCTGGGCGTTGGCCTGATAGCTCTGCTGGGCGATGATCAAGCGGACCAGCTCCTTGGAAAGATCGACGTTGGAGGCCTCCAGGGCGCCGGACTGGATGGTGCCGACGTTGCCGGTGCCGGGATTGTCGCCCTGGGTGCTCAACGGCGGGCCGGAGGCAGCGCTTTCACCCCAGGTGGTGTTGCCCAGTTTGGCCAGTCCCTGTTCGTTGCGGAAACGGAACAGCTTGATCTGGCCGATTTTCTCACCGTTGCCGTTGGTGAAGCGGGCGAAGATCTCCCCCTTGTCGGTGACCTCGAGACCGGCAAAATCCCCGGCGGGAAAGCCGTTCTGGCTCATGGAGTTGATGGTGAACTCGCTGTTGTACTGCGTGGTTCCGGCGAAATCGAAGCGCAGGTTCAGGGGGTCGGCGCCGGCGATGGTGTAGCTGTCCAGGGTCGCCTTGGTGGTGGTGCTGTCTCCGTTGACCTTGATCAGGGAGCCGTTGGTGTCGAATTCCAGGGTGACCGGTGTGGAGGTCAGGGTGTCGGTGGTGCCGTCGATGTACTGGTGGATCTTCCAGGTGTTGTCCGCGGTGCCGTCCTTGACGAAGTAGGTGGTGAGGACGTGGGGGTTGCCCAGGGAGTCGTACACCGTGATCGAGGTGGACTGGTTGTAGGTGGCCGGATCGGTGGGGTCGAAGGCACCGGCCGGGGCGGTGGCGGCGGCGTTCAGATTGATGCTGATCGACTCCAGGGTGGTGGCCCGGGGCTTGCCCTTGGTGATGTTCACCTGGAGCGGTCCCGGGGTTTCCCCGTTTTCCGTGACCACGGTGCCGTAGAGCACCTGTCCCTGGTCGTTGACGATGTAGCCCTCCTTGTCCAGTTGGAAGGCGCCGTTGCGCGTGTAGGCGGAGGGCAGGCCCTGGGACATGTTCTTGGGATCGATGAGGCCGAAGAACCCCTGGCCGCTGATGGCCAGGTCCAGGACGTTCTCGGTATATTCCAGGTTGCCCTGGGTGAAGCTTTGGGCGATGTCCGTCACCCGGACGCCGCTTCCCGGCGTGGTTTTGGAGGCGCCGAAGACGCTGGCGGCGTAGACGTCGGCGAACTCAGCCCGGGACTTCTTGAAACCCACGGTGTTGGCGTTGGCGATGTTGTTGCCAGTGGTCTGCAGGTCGGTGGATGCGGCGTTGAGACCGCTGAGGGCCGTGCTGAATGGCATGGTGTTTCCTCCGTTACAAGATTTGTTTGATCGCTTGGATGTCGACGCTGCCGAGACCTTCCAGATCGACCGTCAGGCCGTAGCCGTTTTCGGCGGTGGAGACGCTTTCCACCGTGGCCGGCACCAAGGTGGTCAGAGCGCGGTTCTCCCCTTCGACTAGGCCCTCGGCCCGGAGCTGGTAGACCCCCGGTTCGGCGAAGCTGCCGTCGTCCTTCAGGCCGTCCCAGACGAAGGGAACCCGGCCGCTGTCCTGGGGACCCAGCTCCAGGGTGCGGATGGTCCGGCCGCCGGCGTCGACGATGTGGACCGTGACCCCGGTGGCCGGTTTTTCCAGCTCCAGGGCTGCCTGCAGTTCGCCGCCGGGAGCCAGGCGGGCCTGGTTTCCTTCCACCAGAACCTGACGTCCCACCAGGCCGGCGGCCTGCAGCGCCTGGTCCGAGGCGATGGCGTTGGCGAAGTCGGCGAAGGATTTCTGCAGCGCCTGGATCCCGCTCACGGTTCCGAACTGGGCTAGCTGGGTGAGGAACTCGGTGTTTTCCATGGGTTTGAGCGGATTCTGATGCGTCATTTGCGTGGTCATCAGCTTGAGAAAATCCTCCTGACCCAGTTCGTTGCGGGGTTTCCGGGCACTCTGGGGTTTCATCAGCCCCAATTCCTGCAAGCGGGCGACGTCCACGTTCATGGCTTACTGTCCCATGCGTAAGGTTTGTATCATCAGTTCCTTGGCGGTGTTCAACACCTCGATGTTGTTCTGATAGGCGCGGGAGGCGGCGATCATGTTGGCCAGTTCCTCCACCGGATTGACGTTGGGTTTGAAGATATAGCCGTCCTTGTTGGCCATCGGGTGATGGGGGGCGTATTCCATGCGCAGGGGCGCGGGGCTTTCCACCACCCCCAGCACCCGGACTTCGGTGGCGGTGCCGTGGAGGCGGTCGAAGGCGTCGCGGAACCGGGCCGCGAAGACCGGCTGCCGGGATTTGTAGGTCTGTTCGATACTGCTGGAGACGCTGTCGGCGTTCGCCAGGTTGCTGGCGGTCAGATTGAGGCGCAGCATCTGGGCGTTCATGCCCGAGCCGGCGACATCGAAGATCTTGAAGCTCGACATGGATCACTCTCCTTTCAGGGCGGTGAGCAGACCGGCGAACTTGCCGTTGACGAAACGCAGACTGGCCTGATAGCGGAGCGCGTTCTCGGCGAATTTGGCCTGCTCGATGTGTTCCTCGACGGTGTTGCCGTCCAGGGCGGCCTGTTGCGGCACCCGGTACAGTAACCTCCCGTTCTGGGAGTCGGCCGCCAGGGAAAGGTGACCGGCATGGGTGGTTCTCAGCGGCACTTTGGGCTTGGTTTCGCCGCGCAGCAGGCGCTCGACGTCGAAATCGCGCGCCTTGTAGTTGGGGGTGTCGGCGTTGGCCAGGTTGGAGGCCAGCACCTCCATCCGTCTTGCCCGAAGCCGCAGCGCCTGCGGGTGCAGGCCCAGGGCGTTGGTGAAACTGATTTTCATGTTCGTCGTCCGGTTCATGGAACACAGCGATGATTCTGCATTTCCTGTGCCAGACTACGAACGTAGGAGATTCAACGGGTTACGCAAGGAGGGGCGGCAGGGCGGCAAAATTCCGCCGCCCATGTCTTCCCGTGGAAGGGAGCGCTGGTAAGTGCGGATGAAGGCGTGACCGTTCAGGCCGCCGCCCGTTTGGCTTCGTGTTCGCGCAGCTTTTCCTGGACCGCGATGGCCAGTTCGTCGGGCTCGAATTTGGCGAGGAAGCGGTTGGCCCCGACCTTCTCCACCATGGCCTGATTGAACACCCCGCTGAGGGAGGTGTGCAGCAGGATGTAGAGATTCTGCATGGCCGGATGCTGGCGGATTTTGGTGGTGAGGGTGTAGCCGTCCATCTTGGGCATTTCGATGTCCGAGATGACCATGGTGAGAAAGTGATCGAGGTCTTTGCCTTCCTCCGCCCAGCCGGCGAGGATCCGGTAGGCCTCCTCCCCGTCCCGCGCCAGAGTGCTGGAGACGCCGAGCTGGTCCAGGACCCGTTTCACCTGGTTGCGGGCGACCATGGAATCGTCGACGACCAGAATGTGCTGGTCCTCCGCGGCCAGCTGCTCGTCGATCACGCCTTCCGATACCTCCTCCTCGCCGCCGGCGATTTCCTTCATGATCTTTTCCACGTCGATGACTTCGATCAGTTCCCCTTCGAATTCGGTCACCGCGGTCAAATAGGTTTCCTTGCCGGCTCCCCGCGGGGGTGGCTGAATCTGGTCCCAGCTCATGTTGATGATGCGGTCGACGCTGCCGACCAAAAAGCCCTGAACCGAACGGTTGTATTCGCTGACGATGACGTAACCGCTGCCGTCGCGGGGCAAGGGATCGGCACCGACGCCCATGGAGAGATCGAGGATGGGAACGGTCTGGCCGCGCAGATGGGCGACGCCGCACATGATCGGGTGGGCTTCGGGAATCTGGGTCAAAGGCGGGCAGGTGATCACCTCCTTGACCTTGAAAACGTTGATGCCGAAACGCTGCTTGCCGCCCAGGCGGAAAAGGAGCAGTTCCAGGCGGTTGTGTCCGGCCAACTGGGTACGCTGATCGACCTCGGCGAGAATGCTCGACATGACATGACTCCCTGTGATTGTGGATTTTTCTTCGTTATCGGCCGGTCGCCGCCAAGCTTGAGGGGCAAGCCTTTTCCGGGCTCGCAAGGGAAACCTGGCCCTGATCTTGCACTGCTCTGGGTATCTGAAAGTCATACGGGATAAGCGATGATACGGACGGGTTTGTGGCTCTTCGGCCTGGGGGGCTGGGCGGCGGCGGTTTGCGCCACCCCGGTCCAATCCCTGGCCGCGATCGGCGAGGCCGTGACCACCCAGTTGTCGTCAATAATTCGACGCGATCATCGAGATTTTGACGTATCCGTGGCGCCCCTGGATCCGAGGTTACGGTTGCCCCGATGCGACCAGCCGCTCCAGGCCGTTCCGGCCCATCGGCCCGTACGCCCGGGTTGGCTCTCGGTGCAGGTGCGCTGCCGCGGCACCCATCCCTGGACCATTTACGTCAAGGCCAAGGTGAGCGTCTACCGCCGGGTCGCCGTGCTGACCGGAGACCTGCCCCGGGGCAGCCTGCTGCGGCCGGCGCACGTGGCCTTGCAGCGCCGGGATCTGGCGGCGCTGCGCCGGGGGTATTTCGTCGCCGTCGATGAAGTCGTCGGTCGCCGGCTGCGCCGCTCCCTGCCCCAGGGGTACGTCCTGACGCCCCAGGTGCTGATCAGCGACAAAATCGTGCATCGGGGAGAGGCGGTGGTGATCCGTGCCCGGATCGGCCTGCTCGATGTCCGCATGGGCGGTCACGCGCTGGCGGACGGCAGCGAGGGTCAGAAGATCCGGGTGCGCAACGATCGCTCCAAACGCATCGTTGAAGGTATCGTTCGGAAACCGGGCGAAGTGTGGGTGACTTTTTGAGCTAAACTTTTGGGTATGTGGCGCGATCCGCTGCTGTGGATGACCCGAAATCGAGGACAGGACCATGACCATTGATTTGCGTGCGCTGACCGGCAGGGCCGTCGATTCCGCCGTCGGCGGGCCCAACGCGGCCCGGAAGACGGAAGGGAAAAAGAACCCGCAACAGACCGCCTCGGATTCCGTGGCGTTGACCGATATGGCATCGCGTCTGATGGAAGCGGAACAAGCGCTGGGTAGCGGCAGCGTGGTCGACATGGCGCTGGTCTCGCGGGTGGCCCAGGCCCTGCAGGAGGGCAGCTATGAAATCGATGCCGAGCGGATCGCGGAAAAGATCCTCGAGCTGGAATCCCGGTTGCCTGCAGAGGTCGGTGATGACGGCTGATCGCCATTCCGTTTCGCTGGACCGATTGGAGCGGTTGCACGAGATGGCCGAGCGGCTGGTGGTTTTGCTGGAGCGGGAGAGCGACTGTCTGGCGCAGGGGGATGTTGAGGCCCTGATGGCGGTGGTGGAGGACAAGAATGCCGTGGTGGCGCAGATCGACCGGCTGACGACGCAGTTGCCGCTGGAGGACCGATCCCCATCCCGTCCGGAGGCCGACCGGCTGTGGCGGCGGATCAGGGACACGCTCCATCGCGGCCGGCGGCTCAACGAGGCCAACGGCGCCCGGATCGCCCTGCTCCAGGAGTACAACCGCCAGTCCCTGGCGTTGTTGTTCGGCCAGCAGCGTCGATTGGTGGGGTATGACCCGGACGGTCGATCGCAGGTGGAAAGCGGAGACCGTCTGTTGGGGGCGGGGTGAGAAAGTGCTGGGCTGGTTTCGCAAGGGCAGGAAGGCGACCCCGGCGTCGGCGACCCTCGCCGTCCCGAACAGGCAAAATCCCCATTTCATCCACGATCCCGACGAAATACTGAAGATTCTCAGGGACTTGTGCCATGCTTCCACGGTGGTTTCTCTTTATTTCCCCGAGCGGCCGCAGCAGGGATACGGTTCCTCCTTGATCGAGGTCGGCCGAGGGGCGTTGCTGCTCGACCAGGTCAATCATCCCGAAGGTCATGCTCAGCTGCTGGCGGAAAAATCCTTTCGGGCCTTGAGCAAGTACAAGGGGGTCACGGTGACCTTCGATTGCCGCCTGCTGGGACTCACCGAATCCGAGGACGGCTTGCGTTACCGGGTTGCCTTCCCGGAACGGATTTATTATCCCCAGTTGCGGGAATTCTTCCGGATCCAGGTGCAGTCGCTGAAGCTGCCCCTGCATATCCGAGGCCGTGACGAAGCGGGCGACGAGGAGACGGTGGTCGGCCGGGTCGAAGACCTGGGGCCCAACGGTATCGGCTTCGTCCTGGAGTCGGATCTTTTCATCCGTAAGCTGGACGTATTGCGCTATTGCGTTCTTCGGATCGAAGAGGACCGGCAACTGACTTTCGACGTGCAGGTGCGCAACGTCCGCCCCTGGGGGCGGGGCGGGCGAATTCGGGTGGGAGCCAGGTTCGTCAATCTTTCCAAGAGGAACGCCGGCCTGATCCGACGTGAAATCACCCGGCTCCAGCGCCGCCTGCGGGACGAGGGGACCTAGGTTCGGTCAGGTCTCGAAGAAACGCCTCGAAGCCTTCGGATTGCGGAAGACCAGCGGTACCTCCGGTGGGGCTTCGGCCTCGGCGATGGCCTGGTCGACCAGGCGGCGGTGGGGGGATTTGGCGCATACCGGGTCGGCGGCGGTCATGTCCCCGGTGAGGAGATAGGCCTGGCAGCGGCAGCCGCCGTAGTCCTTGGTTTTTTCGTCGCAGGAACGGCACGGTTCCGGCATCCAGTCGAAGCCGCGGAAACGGTTGAAGATTTCCGATTCCTCCCAGATTTCCCGGACGCTCATCTCGCGCACGTTGGGGAATTCGCCGATGGGCAGTTCCCGGGCGGCATGGCAGGGCAGGGCGGCCCCGTCCGGGGCGACGGTGAGGAAGGTCGTACCCCAACCGTTCATGCACGCCTTGGGGCGGTCCTCGTAGTAGTCGGGGACGACGTAGTAGATCTTCATCTTCCCCTTCAGTCGCTCCTTGTAGCGGCGCGCGACGGCCTCGGCGCGCTCGAACTGGGCCCGGGTCGGCATCAACTGGGCGCGGTTGAGACGGGCCCAGCCGTAATACTGGGTGTTGGCCAGTTCCAGGTAGTCGGCGCCCAGTTCCACGGCCATCTCCAGAATCCCTTCCATCTGTTCGATGTTGTGGCGGTGGATGACCACGCACAGCACCATGGGATAACCCTGTTCCTTGACCCAGCGGGCCACCTGCTTTTTGTGGGCGAAACTCTCGGTGCCGGCGAGCCAGTCGCTCAGGTCCCGTTCCGGCGCCTGGATGCTCACCTGGATGTGGTCGAGGCCAGCGGCCTTGAGAGCGGCGATGCGCTCGGCGCTCAGGCCGTAACCGGAGGTGATGAGGTTGCTGTAGTAACCCAGGCGGCGGGCATGGGCCACCAGCGCCTCCAGGTCCGGGCGGGTCAGGGGTTCTCCCCCGGAGAAGCCCAGTTGCACCGCGCCCATTTCCCGGGCCTCGCTCAGCACCCGCTTCCAGTCCTCGGTGGCCAGTTCCTCCTTGTGGCGGGCGAAGTCCACCGGGTTGGAACAGTAGGGACACTGCAGCGGGCAGGCGTAGGTGAGTTCGGCCAGCAGCCAGCGCGGGGGGCTAATCGGCGGTTTGGATCCAGCCGTTTTCAAGGGCGATCTCCAGGAATTCGCGGATGTCGTCGGTAAGACCTTCGGTCTCGTATTTCCGTTCCAGCTCCTCGACGATAGTTTTGAGCGTGTGTTTGCCGTCGCACCGTTTGAGGATCTCCGCCGAGGTGGCGTTCAGCTCCACCAGCCCTTCCGGGTAGAGGATCACGTAGCGCTGCTGGGCTTCCTCCCACTGGAGGCGGTGCAGCGGGGAAAAGCGCAGCGGGGTATCGGGATCGAGGCTCATGAGACGTTGAAGTAGGGCGGTTTGCCGTCCACGTAGGCCAGCCACATGGCGTCGAGCATGGTCCAGAGCACGTCCAGCTTGAACTGGAGGATTTCCAGGGCCCGTTCCTGCAATTGGCGGCTGCGGCCGAAGTAGTCCAGGGTGAAGGTCAGGCCGTGTTCCACGTCGCGGCGGGCCTGGCTGACGCGCTTCTGGAAGTAGGCCAGCCCCTCCGGCTTGATCCAGGGATACAGCTCGGGCCAGCCGGCCAGTCGCTGCTTGTGGATGGTGGGGGCGAACAGTTCGGTCAGCGACGAGCACACCGCCTCCTGCCAGGGGGCGGTGCGGCAGAAGTTGTAGTAGGCGTCCACGGCGAAGCGGACCCCGGGAAGGACGTGCTCGAGGGAGGTGATTTCCTCCCGCGTCAGGCCGCAGGCCAATCCCAGCTGGATCCAGGCCTCGATGCCGCCGGGGTCGTCGCCGTGGCCGTCGTGGTCGAGGATGCGCTGCACCCACATCCGCCGGGTTTCCCGGTCCGGGCAGTTGGCCATGATCGCCGCGTCCTTGCGCGGGATGGTCACCTGATAATAGAAGCGGTTCAGCACCCAGCCGCGGATCTGGTCTTCGTTGAGCTTGCCCTCGGCCATGAGGACGTGGTAAGGGTGCTTGATGTGGTAATACTTGCCTTTCTCGCGCAGTTTGGCTTCGAATTCCTCCCGCGACCAGGGTTGCGCTGCCGTCGTCATAGGCGGATCTCCATGGTGTCGTAGGCCACTTCGATGCCGGCCTCGTCCAGTTGCCGGCGCTCGGGCGAATCTTCGTTCAAGATCGGGTTGGTGTTGTTGATGTGGATCAAAATCTTGCGGGTGGCCGCCGGCAGCCGGTTCAACACCTCGATCATGCCCCCGGGGCCGGACTGGGGCAGATGGCCGATCTCCCGCGCCTTCTTGGGGCTGCCCACCTTGCGCATCTCGTCGTCGGTCCAGAAGGTGCCGTCCACCAGGACGCAGTCGGCCGCCTGCATGGCCTCGAACACGTGCGGCTCGATCTCTCCCAGGCCGGGGGCGTAGTAGAGCCTGCGACCGGTGGAGATCTGCTCCACGAGCACGCCGACGTTGTCGCCCGGATGAGGGTCGTCGCGGTGGGGGGAATAGGGCGGGGCCTTGCTCACCAGGGCGTGGCTGGAGAAGCGCAGATCGTCGAAGCCGGGAATCTGGAACGAACCGCCGTCGATGGGCAGGGGATGGCGCTCGACGCCGCAGTAGTGACCCAGCATGGTCAGTACCGGAAAGCCCGAGGTCAGGTCTCGGTGGACCGGGTCGGTGCAGTAGATGCGCAGCGGTGAGGTGCTCTCGCGCAGGATCAGGAGGCCGGTGGTGTGGTCGATCTGGGCGTCGATGAGGACGATGGCCTTGATCCCGGTGTCGCGCGCCCCGTGTTTGGGTTGCAAAGGCGGATTGGCCTCGAGCTGGAAACGGATGTCGGGGGAGGCGTTGAACAGGACCCAGTTTTCCCCGTCGGTGCTGACGGCGATGGACGATTGGGTGCGGGGCTTGGCGTTGATCTCGCCGCGGCGCAGGCCGCGGCAGTTGTCGCAATTGCAGTTCCACTGGGGAAAACCGCCGCCGGCGCCGGCGCCGAGTACTCGAATTTGCATGATGGGTCCTCAGGAACAAAAAAGGGGCTTCTGGAAGAAACCCCTTTGCTGCGAATCGAACCGTCGACTCAACGGTTGTAGATGTACATGGTGACTTCGAAACCGAAACGCAGATCGTTGTAGCTGGGCTTTTCCCACTTCATTTGGCGTACCTCCTTTGAAGGATCTTGCGATTTTCCCGAGATTTGAAGTATACGACCCCCATGGGGGGAGTGCAACCATCCATCAATGGGAAATCGGTTTGTTTTTCGCCTTGCGCTGTCGATGCCGCCGCCATCCCAGCCAGAAGGCGAGTGTCACCACTGCGGCGGTGACGATGGCGGGAAGATTGACGGCGAACCAGCCGTAGACGGCATCCGCCGCGGCGAAGATCTTTTCCAGGGTTTCCTCGTCCAGGTGCCAGTGGCCGCCGTGGGCCAGGGCGACCGGAGCGGCGGTCAGCAGGGTCAGCCAAACGATCGTTTTCATGGTCGTTCACCGCAAACGGGACAGGATGGATTGCGGGGCAGGGTAACGCAGTGCCAGCTCATCTGCAATCCGTCCAGGATCAGCAGGCGTCCGGTCAGCGGTCGGCCCAGGTCCAGCAGGACCTTGATCGCTTCCAGGGCCTGAACGCTGCCGACGATGCCGGTGATCGGGGCGATGACGCCGGTCTGGCTGCAGCTTTCCTGCGGTTCTCCCCCCTCGGGATAGAGACAGTGGTAACAGGGGCTGTCCGGTCGCCGAGGATCGAACACCGCCACCTGGCCCTCGAAACGGATTGCCGCCCCGGAAACCAGGGGTTTTTCAGCCGCGACGCAGGCCCGGTTGACGGCGAAGCGGGTGGCGAAGTTGTCGCTGCAGTCCAGCACCAGGTCCGCCTCGGCGATCTGGGCGGCGAGCGCTTCGCCTTCGAGGCGTCGGCACACCGCCTCGACGGTCACCTCCGGGTTGAGGGCGGTCAGGGTCTCCTGGGTGGAAAGGGCCTTGGGCTTGCCGACGTCCCCGGTGTGATGGGCGATCTGGCGCTGCAGGTTGGATAGTTCCACGGTGTCGCCGTCGGCGACGGTCAGGCGACCGACACCGGCGGCGGCCAGATACATCGCCGCCGGGCAGCCGAGTCCGCCGGCGCCGACGATGAGGATGTGGGCTTGAATCAATTTTTCCTGTCCCCATATGTCGACCTGGGGAAGGAGGATTTGGCGGCTGTAGCGTAACAGGGATTCGTCGTTCATTTTCCAGGGACAAAGTGATTGAAAGCGCTTGACAGGCGCGTGAAGACAGCTATTATTAGCACTCGATAACGCCGAGTGCTAACAGTTCGACGATCGAGTTCAACAACCTGAAGGAGTGAAGCCCATGAAACTGCGTCCTCTGCACGATCGAGTCATCGTCAAGCGTCTGGAAGAAGAAAAGACCTCGCCCGGCGGTATTGTAATTCCCGACACCGCCAAGGAAAAACCCATCAAGGGGGAAGTGTTGGCGGTCGGCAACGGCAAGTTGCTGGAGAACGGTGAGATTCGTCCCCTGGACGTCAAGGTGGGCGACAAGGTGCTGTTCGGCAAGTACGCCGGCACCGAAGTGATCCTCGACGACGAGGAACTGCTGGTGATGCGGGAAGACGACATCATGGCCATTTTGGAAGGCTGATCATCCATTCGACTAAAATCTGAGGAACAAAATTCATGGCAGCAAAAGATATCAAGTTCAGCGACGACGCCCGTCACAAGATGGCCCACGGGGTCAACGTGCTGGCCAAGGCGGTCAAGGTGACCCTGGGCCCCAAGGGGCGCAACGTAGTGCTGGAGAAGAGCTTCGGCGCTCCCACCGTGACCAAGGACGGCGTCTCCGTGGCCAAGGAGATCGAGCTCAAGGACAAGTTCGAGAACATGGGAGCGCAGATGGTCAAGGAAGTCGCCTCCCAGACTTCCGACGTCGCCGGTGACGGTACCACCACCGCCACGGTGCTGGCCCAGGCCATCCTCAACGAGGGCCTGAAAGGCGTGGCCGCCGGCATGAACCCGATGGATCTGAAGCGCGGCATCGACAAGACCGTCCACGCCGCGGTCGAGGCCCTGGAGAAGCTGGCCGTGCCCTGCACCGACAGCAAGTCCATCGCCCAGGTGGGCACGATCTCGGCCAACAACGACGAGGAGATCGGCAAGATCATCGCCGAGGCGATGGACAAGGTGGGCAAGGAAGGGGTGATCACCGTCGAGGAAGGCTCCGGTCTGGAGAACGAACTGGACGTGGTCGAAGGGATGCAGTTCGACCGCGGTTACCTGTCGCCCTATTTCATCACCAACCAGGAAACCATGTCGGTGGAGCTGGAGAACCCCTTCATCCTGATCCATGACAAGAAGATCTCCAGCATCCGCGACCTGCTTCCGGTCCTGGAGGCGGTGGCCAAGGCGGGCCGTCCCCTGTTGCTGATCGCCGAGGACGTGGAGGGCGAGGCCCTGGCCACCCTGGTGGTCAACAACCTGCGCGGCATCCTCAAGGCCTGTGCGGTGAAGGCGCCCGGTTTCGGTGACCGGCGCAAGGCCATGCTCGAGGACATCGCCATCCTCACCGGCGGCACCGTGATCTCCGAAGAGCTGGGGATGAGCCTCGAGAAGGCCACCCTGGATCAGATGGGCACCGCCAAGCGGGTGGTGGTCACCAAGGAGGACACCACCATCATCGACGGGGCCGGCAGCAAGGAGCAGATCGAGGCCCGGATCAAGCAGATCCGCGCTCAGATCGAGGAGGCCACCTCCGATTACGACCGTGAGAAGCTGCAGGAGCGGTTGGCCAAGCTGGCCGGCGGTGTGGCGGTGATCAAGGTGGGTGCCGCCACCGAGGTGGAGATGAAGGAGAAGAAGGCCCGGGTCGAAGACGCCTTGCACGCCACCCGTGCCGCGGTGGAGGAAGGCATCGTCCCCGGCGGTGGCGTAGCCCTGGTGCGGATTCAGCAGCAGATCAAGGATCTCAAGGGGGCCAACCACGATCAGGACGTCGGCATCCAGATCGCCCTGAAGGCGATGGAAGCGCCGCTGCGCCAGATCGTCGAAAACGCCGGCGAGGAAGGTTCGGTGGTTTACGCCAAGGTCGCCGAAGGCAGCGGCAACTTCGGTTACAACGCCGCCACCGGCGAATACGGCGACATGATCGAGATGGGTATTCTCGACCCGGCCAAGGTGACCCGGACCGCGCTCCAGAACGCCGCATCGGTGGCCGGTCTGATGATCACCACCGAGGCCATGGTGGCCGAGGAGCCCAAGAAAGAGGAGGCCGCATCGGCGCCGGGTGCCGGCATGGGCGACATGGGCGGGATGATGTAAACCCCTTCCGCGTCACCCAGACGTATGCGAGGAGGCCCTGCCCGGTTTTCGGTCAGGGCCTTTGCTTTCTTCCTGGCAGAGTAAACGGGGACGGACGATGCAGAAACGCTTCCACATCTGGGTTTCGGGGAAGGTGCAGGGGGTGTTCTTCCGCGCTCATACGGTCGAGGTGGCCGAACGGCTGGGATTGAGCGGCTGGGTGCGGAATCTTCCCGACGGTCGGGTGGAGATCGTCGCCGAGGGGGAGGAAATCCACCTGCGGCAGCTGTTGGACTGGTGCCGCCAGGGGCCGCCCCGGGCGCGGGTCGATCGGGTCGAGTGGCGGGAAGTGCCGGCGACAGGGGAATTCAGCGGTTTCTCGGAACGGTGGTAGCCGCTCAGTCTCGCTGAAAATCGTGACGGTAACGCACCGGCGGCCCGTCGCCGCGTGTCGTCACCCGGCCGACGGTCCAGGCCGTTTCCCCCAGTTCGTGCAGCCGGGCGATGGCGTTGGCTTCGGTACCGTCCGGCACGCACACGATCATGCCGACGCCGCAGTTGAAGGTGCGCAGCATTTCCTCGGTGGCGATCCCGCCCTGCTCCTGGAGCCAACGGAAGACCGGCGGCAGCCGCCAGCGGCTCAAATCGATCTCCGCCCCCAGGCCTTCGGGAAGCACCCGCGGCAGGTTTTCGCTGATGCCGCCGCCGGTGATGTGGGCCAGGGCATGGACCGGGCAGGTTTCGAGCAGCCGCAGCAGCGCTTTGACGTAGATCCGGGTCGGTTCCAGCAGCCAGTCCGCCAGCGGCCGGCCGGCCAGCGGCCGGGAGAGTTCGGCGCCGCTGATCTCGAGAATCCGGCGGATCAGGGAGAACCCGTTGGCGTGCGGACCGGAGGAGGCCAGGGCGACGAGCACGTCACCAGGCCGGACGTGGCTGCCGTCGATGATCGCGTCCTTTTCCACGATGCCGACGCTGAAGCCGGCAAGGTCGTATTCCCCGCCGCCGTAGAAACCGGGCATTTCCGCGGTTTCGCCGCCGATCAGGGCGCAGCCGGCGATCCGGCAGCCTTCGGCGATGCCGCCGACGACCCGGGCGGCCGTCTCCACGTCCAGTTTGCCGGTGGCGTAGTAATCGAGAAAGAACAGCGGTTCGGCCCCCTGGACCACGATGTCGTTGACGCACATGGCCACCAGATCGATGCCGACGGTGTCGTGGCGGTCCAGTGCCAGCGCCAGTTTCAGTTTGGTGCCGACGCCGTCGGTGCCGGCCACCAGCACCGGCTGCCGGTATCGGTCCCACGGGAGTTCGAACAGGGCGCCGAAGCCGCCCAGTCCGGCCAGGACGCCGGGGCGGAAGGTCTTTTCCACCGCGGGTTTGATGCGCTCTATCAGAGCGTTGCCGGCTTCGATATCGACACCGGCGCTTTTGTAATCGAGAGATCCTTGATCGGCCAACGGAAGTCTCCAGGAACGGTTACGGAGTGAAGGACAAACTGTTATTGTACGGCCATGAACGGTGAGGAGGGAATCGGAGATGGACTGGT
>JALSSF010000035.1 GCA_026984375.1 Methylothermaceae bacterium
GGCCTGGACCAGTTTCCAGGCCCGTCCGAGCTGGCGCAAGCGATAGCGGAGCGAATCGGCCTCTCCGCCCGCATCTTCATCCAGGGGAACCACATCGGCGACCGCCTGACCGGCGGTGACTCGGTCGCCTTCCCGGACCTCGAGAGTCCGGAGCACCAGCGCCCGGTCGCTGAACAGTCCATAGCCGGACAGACGCACCGTGCCTTCGACACGCACGAAAAACCAGCCCCGCCCCAGATGGTACAGCAACAGCACGAGCAGCAGAACGACCGACAGCCAGAACGACACCGCGGCAAGCCGCGCCCCCCGGGGCCTGGGCGCCGCGGTCTCAGGCATCACCTTGAAGCGGGCGTCCCGCGGTCGTAGTCTCATCGTCCCATCACCGTCAACGCCCGACGAAAATCGTGCAGGGCGAACCGCCGGCAGCCCGCCTCCCGGTACAACCGCCCCAGATAACGTTCCAGGCCGGCCTCGTCGGTGAAATCATCGAGACGCACCGCCACCACCAGCCGGCCGGAGGCCAGCAGGGGGCGCAGCGGCGCCAAACGGCGGATCAGATGATCCGGATCGAATCCGTAGGCCATCAGATAGATGCGATCCACCGCCTGTGCCATCCGCTGGAAGAAACCGGGCTCGTAGCGCAGCGGCAGCGCGACACTCCAGCGGACCTGGGGAAACCGCGAGCGGAGCCATGCTAGGCGTTCCAGCCACCGCTGCTGATAATGGGCTCGCCGTGCCTCGAAGTCGGGAAGCAGGTGCGGCTCGATGTCGAGCTGCACCCGGAGCGGCTCGGCTTGGGGAAGTCGGCGGATCCGGTCCTCGATCCGGCTGCCGGCGTCGGGATCGAGCCAGTCCGGCTCCCCCAGCACCCACTCCAGCGCCACGCCGCGCTGGCGGGCGAGACGCTGAAGCCGGTGTTTGATCGCCGGACCGATCCTGGCCGAGCCGGACATCAGCAACCGGTCGATCCCTTTGGCGGCGAGAAAATCCAGCAAGCGGTCCGGAGGGACGCGCTCCAGTCCCGCACGCCATACGTACAACGCCCGCTCCCCCGGACGCCGCTGAAACCGGGCCAGGGTGACCGGTCTGAGCCA
Source organism: Methylothermaceae bacterium (assembly GCA_026984375.1). Classification (GTDB taxonomy): domain Bacteria; phylum Pseudomonadota; class Gammaproteobacteria; order Methylococcales; family Methylothermaceae; genus Methylohalobius. The sequence continues at coordinate 1,095 of JALSSF010000035.1, forward strand.
GTGACGGGGAAAACCCGCCACGCCCTGAAGACTGGCCAGCTTCAGCAACTGATGGTAAAGAGAGCGCCGGATCTCCACGGCCGCCCGGGTCACATCCAGGTATTCGACCACGTGCTGCAGCCAGATGCGATCGTCGAAGTTTCCGTCACTCATGAGCAGACGGTCGCGCCGGAGCCGTTCCCTGAGTATCTCCCGGCGGGCCGCCCTATCGATCGCGTCCTCCAGTTTGCGCTGATACTGTTCGAACAATTCCCGCAACCGCAGTCGCCGGCGCCGCCGGGACTCTTCCCACAACGCATACACCCGGCGCCGTTCGCTCTCGGGTACCGGACGGGTCAGGGGAAGACGCAACGGCAGGGAAAAGCGCATCCCCGTGGTCAGGGTGGGCCGGATTTCGTCACTGCCCCGCAGACCGCCGCCGGCGAACACGGTCAAACGGATGTCGTCGAACCACGGATGTCGATAGCGCAGCAATTCCTCCTCGGCGTCCAGCGGCGGAGCGGGCGGATCGTCACCGGCGACCGCCTGCCAATCGAGGGAATACAGCGGCGGCAGAGCTGCCCTGGCGGCGGGAAAAGCCTGATAATCGAGCCGGCGCTGCTGCAGCCGGTGTTCCAGCGCCTCCCAACGCAGCACGTCGTCGTAGAGCAGACGTCCCTGGTAATAGCGCTCCCGCAGGGTGGCGACGAAGCGCACCAGCCAGGGCAGCTCCCAGGCCAGCAGACGCCGGTCCAGATCGACGAACAGAAGGCGCAGGCGGTCCTCGCGGCAGGCGAGCAGGCGCCGGGCCCGGCGCAGGGGCGCCCGCTGCGCCGCGAGCCGACGCTCCTGCCGCAGGCGGCGGGCTTCCCAACGTTGCTCCAACCAGCCGTCGTCCAGCACGTCCCAGGCCAATCCCAGGTCGGCCCGGTGGCGGTTGCCCACCAGCCCTCCCTCGCGCAGCCGGTAGCTGGCTGTCAGCCGAAACCCCCGGTCGCGTTCCGCCAGCGCGGCCAGCTCCGCCAGGCGTGCCTGCTCCAGCCGCTCCAAATCGGGAAAGTCACAGTCGGCCTCGAAGACCGCCTCGATGCTCTCCAGGGATTCCGCGTGGTAAAAGGCGTCCACCGCCGCCAACGGCGCCTGATCAGCGGCGCGGCACGGCGGCAGAATCAGGGTCAGGCAGAGACCGCCGATGCCCAGAATGAATCGAACCATTGAACGCTAACCAGATCTCCCTCCCTGGTCTTAAGGCTAGCAGAAGAACGGGCCGGGAACGGCGGACGGGCTGCTATTCGAGCAATTCCGGCCGGCTGGCCTGCTGCTCGCCGTCGATTTCGATGACGTAGTCGAAATTGCCTTCGCCGAGGCGTTCGGTCAAACGCTCCATGACGTAACGGACGGTCTTGAGGTCGTCGTTGGGGCCCTGGACGTAACAGGGCCTGCCTTCATGTCCGTAGGTATATTCGGTCTCGCAGGCGGCCGGATCGGCGTCGCCGAACAGCTTTTCCGCCCGCCAATAATCCTCGGCCGGCTCGAAACCGAGCGACTCGGCATAGGCCACCGCCCCCTGCAGCAGTTTTCGGGCACAGCAGGGCTCCAGCGGGCGAACGCCGGCTTCGGCGTGGGTCTTGGTCAGCATGGGCTTGAGCTTGCCGAGGTAGTCGGCCTTGCGCATGACGGTGAAAAAGGCCTCCTTGACCCCGAGGCAATACACGTCCACCACGAAGGCGCTCACGGCCACCTCGGCATAAGGGGTTTCCCGGGCCAGCAGCACGCTGCCCATACCCACCTGGTCGATACTGTCCCCCACCAGACACTCGAGGACGGGATAGCGCAGATACTTCTCCGGACGCAGCCCGGAAGCCTGCTCCGTTTTCTTGGCGGTCAGTTTCCGTTTGCGCTTCTGCGCCTTGCGCTGCAATTTCTTCTGTCGTTTCCGTGCATCAACGGCCATGTCGTTCCCCGGTCACTGTGTCGGATTCCCGGCCCCGCAGGGCCTCCCAAACCAAGAGCACCACACCCAGACTGATGGCGGTGTCGGCCAAATTGAACGCCGGCCAATGCCACCGGCCCAGGTGGAAATCGAGAAAATCGATCACGTAGCCGTAGCGCAGGCGGTCGATGAAATTCCCCAGCGCCCCGCCCAGCACCAGACTCAGCCCGGCCGCCTCCCGATAGGCGTCCCCGGGCAGACGCCGCAGCCAGACGACGATCACCACGCTGGCCACCAGGGCCAGGCCCAGAAAGAACCAGCGCTGCCAGCCACCGGCATCGGAAAGGAAGCTGAAGGCGGCCCCGGTGTTGTGGACATGGGTCAGGCCGAAGAACGGCGCCAGGTCGATCCGCCGGCGCAACGGCAGGGCCGAAACCACCCAGGCTTTGGTCAACTGATCGAAAAGGACGACGGCGGCGGCCAGTCCCAGCCAGCCGAAGAATCTAAGCATAGCGGCGCACTTCCCCACCGCCGACGACGTTGTCGACGCAACGGCGGCACAATTCGGGGTGTTCCGGGTGGCTCCCCACATCCTCGCGCCGATGCCAGCACCGGACGCACTTGGGATGGGGGGACGGCTCGACCACGATCCTGAGCCCGGACGGCGCTTCGGCGGCCACCGATGCCGCGGGGGCCTGATCCAGCGGACGAACCGCCGCCTTGGAAGTGATCAGGACGAAGCGCAACTCGTCCCCCAGTCGTCCCAGCAGTTCGGCCAGGGAATCGTCACAGTACAACGTCACCTCCGCTTCCAGGGAAGAGCCGATGTCGCCCCGTTCCCGCACCCGCTCCAACTCCTTGGAGACCGCCTCGCGCACCTGCAGCACCCGCTCCCAGAAGGCCCGGTTCATGGGAAGATCGTCCGGCAACGCCTGCAGATCTTCGTACCAGGTGACCAGAAACACCGATTCCTCCCGCTTTCCGGGCAGGTATTCCCAGATTTCGTCCGCGGTGAAGCTCAAGATCGGCGCCAGCCAGCGCACCAGGGCTTCGGCGATGTGATACATGGCGCTCTGGGCCGAGCGCCGCGCCAGGCTGTCGGTCTGGCAGGTGTACTGGCGGTCCTTGATGACGTCGAGATAGAAACCGCCCATGTCCACGGCGCAGAAGTTGTGCACCTTCTGATAGACCTGGTGGAACTGGTAGTTGTCGTAGGCGGCGACGACCGCCTGCTGCAGTTGCCAGGCCCGGTCCACCGCCCAGCGGTCCAGGGCCAGCATGCGCTCGTGGGGCACCATGTGCCGCTCCGGATCGAATCCGGTCATGTTGGCGAGCAGATAACGGGCCGTGTTGCGCAACCGCCGGTAGGCGTCGGCGGTGCGCTTCAGGATTTCGTCGGAGACCGCCATCTCCCCCCGGTAGTCGGTGGCAGCCACCCACAACCGGAGGACATCGGCACCGAGCCGGTCCATCACCTGCTGGGGCGCCACCACGTTGCCGCGGGACTTGGACATCTTGTAGCCCTTCTCGTCCACGGTGAATCCGTGGGTC
>JALSSF010000036.1 GCA_026984375.1 Methylothermaceae bacterium
CGGGCAGCGGGTCGAGCGTGCCGCTCCTCTGGTGCACTTGATCGTTCCCGATCCCCTGTGGTTGGAACTGGCGGTGCCGGTGGCCCTGGTCGAGCGGCTCGACGAGCGTACCCGAGTGGAAATACCGGGGCAGGAGGCTTCCGGCCGGGTGATCCGCATCGGTACCCTGGTGGATGCCGCCAGTCAGACCGTCCCGGTGCGGGCCGTGCTCGACCGTCCGGGTGGACTGCGGCCGGGGCGCAAACTCGAAGTGCGGTTGGTGGCGCCGGTGGACGGTGTAGTGAAGCTACCGCGGGCGGCGGTGGTCGAGCACCAGGGCCGCCATTTCGTCTTCGTGCGTCAGGGCGAGCGTTTCGAGGTTCGGCCGGTGACGCCGCTGCGCCTGACCGCCGGGGCTGCCTACCTTGCGAGCGGCGTGCGTCCGGGCGAGGCGGTGGCGGTCAGCGCCACCGCCGCTCTGAAGGCCGCCTGGCTTGGTATCGGCGAGGAGGAGTGACATGGCTGCCTTGATCCGTTTCGCCCTCACCCAAAGGCTGCTGATGCTGCTGGCGGCGGGCGTGCTCGCCGGCCTCGGCTGGCAGGCGGCCCGGCAACTGCCCATCGACGCCTTTCCGGACGTTTCCGTGCCCCAGGTCAAGGTGATCGTCAAGGCGCCGGGCATGACCCCGGAAGAAGTGGAGGCCCGCATCACCCTGCCGCTGGAAATGGAGCTTTTGGGCATTCCCCACCAGAAAATGCTGCGCTCCATCGCCAAGTACGCCCTCACCGACATCACCATCGATTTCGAGGAGGGCACCGACGTCTATTGGGCCCGTCAGCAGGTGGCCGAACGTCTGGGCAACGTCTGGGGCGAGCTGCCGCCAGACGTTCAGGGCGGCATCGCCCCTCTGACCACGCCTCTGGGGGAGATGTTCATGTTCACCCTGGAGGGAGATACGCTCAGCCTGATGGAAAAACGCCGCCTGCTCGACTGGGTCATCCGTCCGGCTTTGCGTACCGTGCCCGGGGTCGCCGACGTCAACGTCCTCGGCGGTTACGTGCGCAGCTTCGAGATCGTGCCCGACGCCGCCAAGCTGGCCGCCGCCGGCATCCCCCTCGACCGGCTGGTCGCCGCCCTGGAAGCCAACAACCGCAACGACGGCGCCGGCCGGCTGGAAGTCGGCGAGGAGTCCCTGATCGTCCGTACCCGCGGCCGGATCCAGACTCTCGACGACGTCCGCCGCATCGTGGTGGCCGAACGGGGCGGCGTCCCGGTGACCGTGGGCGACGTCGCCCAGGTCCGCATCGGTGCCCTGACCCGTTACGGTGCCCTCAGCGCCGACGGCCGCGGCGAGACCGTGGAAGGGTTGGTGCTGAGCCTGCGCGGGGCCGACGCCGGTCGGGTGGTGGCGGCGGTGCGTGCCAAGCTGCGCCAGCTGGAAGCCGGTCTGCCGCCGGGGGTGCGCATCCGGGTGTTCTACGACCGCGGCAAGCTGGTGGGACGGGCGGTGCACACCGTCACCAAGGCTTTGACGGAGGCGGTGGTGCTGGTGCTCGTGCTCCTGGTGCTGTTTCTGGGGAATCTGAGGGCCGCACTCACCGTGGCCCTGATTCTGCCCCTGGCGGCCCTGTTCACCTTTCTGTTGATGCGCTGGTTCGGCCTGTCGGCCAATCTGATGAGTCTCGGGGGGCTGGCGATCGCCATTGGCATGCTGGTGGACGCGGCGGTGGTGGTGGTGGAGAACGTCGCCACCCATCTGGGGGAGGAGACCCGCGCCGCCCGCCTGCCGCGCCTGCATCTGATCTACCGGGCGGTGCGCGAGGTGGCCGCCCCGATCACCGCCGGCATCCTCATCATCGTCATCGTCTTCCTGCCTCTGCTGACCCTGGAGGGACTGGAGGGCAAGCTGTTCACTCCGGTGGCCCTGACCATCGTCTTCGCCCTCGGCGGTTCTCTGCTGCTGTCGCTGACGGTGATTCCGGTGTTGGCCTCCTATCTGCTCGAGGCCCTGCCCCATCGGGAGCCGTGGTTGCCACGCCAGCTCCAGCGCCGTTATCAGCCCATCCTCCGCTGGAGTTTGGATCATCCCCGCTGGGTGCTGGGCGGGGCGGCCGTCGCCCTGGCGGTCGCCGCCGGTCTCTACTTTCAGATCGGCAAGACCTTCATGCCGGTCATGGACGAGGGCGACATCGTCATCCAGACCGAGAAGCTGCCCTCCATCAATCTCGCCGAGAGCGTGCGCCTGGATCTGGCGATCCAACGGGCGCTGGTGCAAGTGCCCGAGGTGAAACGGGTGATCAGCCGGGTCGGCTCCGATGAGATCGGCCTCGATCCCATGGGGCTCAACGAAACCGATCATTTTCTGGTTCTCAAGCCCCGGGAGGAATGGACCGTGCCGGACAAGGCGGCGCTCGTCGACGAACTGCGCCGGGTGATGCACCGCTTCCCCGGCGTCGTCTTCGGTTTCACCCAGCCGATCCAGATGCGGGTGACGGAAATGCTCACCGGGGTGCGCGGAGACGTGGCCATCAAGCTCTTCGGCGACGATCTGGCCGTCCTGAACCGCACCGCCGAGCGCATCGCCGACGTGGTTTCCCGGGTGCCCGGCGCCGTGGACGTGGCGACCCGGCGCAACGAGGGAATGCAGTTCCTGGAGGCGGTCATCGACCGCAGCGCCGCCGGCCGCTTCGGTATCGACGTGGACACTTTGGCGCGCCTGCTGCGTGCCCAGATCGAGGGACTGCGTCTCGGGGTGGTTCAGGAAGGCATTCAGCGTACCCCGCTGCTGCTGCGTGGACCGGTCGATCCGGATCGGGTGCGGGCCCTGACCGTCGCCTTGCCGGACGGCCGCGCCGTCCCCCTCACCGAAGTGGCCCGCCTCGAGCCCCGCGAGGGGGTGGTGGCGGTGGAACGGGAGCGGGGCTTACGCTACGCGGTGGTGCGTGCCAACGTCCGCGGCCGCGACCTGGTGGGCTTCGTCGAGGAAGCCAAGCGTCGGGTCGCCGAGGAGGTGGCGCTGCCCACCGGTTACTTCCTCGAATGGGGCGGCCAGTTCGAGAACCAGCAGCGTGCCGCCCGCCGCCTGGCCCTGGTGGTGCCGGCCGCCGTCGGCCTGATCTTCCTGCTACTGTTCTCCACCTTCGCCTCGGTGCGCCAGGCCCTGCTGGTGCTGGGCAACATTCCCCTGGCCCTGATCGGCGGCGTGGTGGCCCTGTGGCTGTCGGGGGAATACCTGTCGGTGCCGGCCTCGGTGGGATTCATCGCCCTCCTGGGCATCGCGGTGCTCAACGGCGTGGTGCTGGTGAGCCATTTCAACCAACTGCGCGCCCTGGGCAAACCGCTGGAGACGGTGGTGGTCCAGGGGGCGCTGCGGCGGCTGCGGCCGGTGCTGATGACCGCCAGCATCGCCGCCTTCGGCCTCGTGCCGCTCCTGTTCGCCACCGGCCCGGGTTCCGAGATCCAGCGGCCGTTGGCGATCGTGGTCATCGGCGGGCTGGTTTCCTCCACCGCCCTGACCCTCATCGTTCTGCCGATTCTCTACCGCCGCTTCGGGGGTGAACCATGACCGAGCTGTATCAATTGACCCTGGTGGCCGATCCCGGACTGGAAGAGCCGTTGGTGGACTGGCTGCTGGAACACGAACCGCGCTACGGCTTCACCAGCAGCCACGTCTCCGGCCATTCCCGCCGCCTGGAAGGGCTGAGCCTGGCCGAGCAGGTGGCCGGTCGCAAGCACCAGATCCGCTTCCAGTTGTGCGTGGACGGGGAGCGTCTGGAGACACTCCTCGACCATCTGGAAAAGGCGTTCGCCGGCAGCGGCGTGCGCTACTGGGTGGTGCCGGTGCTTCGGGAGGGGGAGGTCTAGGTGTATTTCGCTTTGTCAAAACCGGCCGCTGGGAGTAAAGTAAAACGATTGAATCGGCGCGCGGAGAGGGGCAGATGACGCCAGTACGTATCGCGGTGACTGGGGCGGCGGGACGCATCAGTTATTCCCTGTTGTTTCGCCTGGCGGCGGGTGACCTGCTGGGGCCGGAACAGCCGGTCATCCTCCAGTTGCTGGACATCGAGCCCATGGCCAAGGTGATGGCGGGTGTCGCCCTGGAGCTCCAGGATTGCGCCGTTCCGCTGTTGCAGGAGGTAATCACCACCCACGAGCCCGAGGTCGCCTTCGCCGATGCCGATCTCGTCTTCCTGGTGGGGGCCCGTCCCCGCGGTCCCGGTATGGCCCGCAAGGACCTGCTCCAGGTCAACGCCGGTATCTTCGCCGAGCAGGGACGGGCGCTGAACCGGGTCGTGTCACGCCAGGCCCGGATTCTGGTGGTGGGGAATCCGGTCAACACCAATACCCTGATCGCCATCCACAACGCCCCCGACCTCAGTCCCACCCAGTTCGCCGCCATGACCCGGCTGGACCACTGCCGGGCCCAGAGCCTGCTGGCCCGCGAATGCCGGGTGCCGGTCACCGATGTGCGGCGGATCACCATTTGGGGCAATCATTCCGCCACCATGTTTCCCGACCTCGTCCATGCCGAGGTGAAGGGCCGACCGGCCCTGGAACGGGTGGATTGGCA
>JALSSF010000037.1 GCA_026984375.1 Methylothermaceae bacterium
AGAGGGGAGTGAAGATGCGGCGGCTGACCTGGCCGTGCAATCGACTGACGCCGTTGACCGCACCGCTGCCGCGGATGGCCAGATAGGCCATGTTGAAGGGCTCGTCATCGTCGTCCGGGTCGGCGCGACCCAGGGCCAGCAGCCGGTCGATATCGATGCCGAGCCTGTCGCAGTAGAAGGCGAAGTAGCGCCGGATCAGTTGCGGACTGAAGCGGTCGAAGCCGGCGGCGACCGGGGTGTGGGTGGTGAACAGATTGCCAGCGCGGGTGACGGTGAGGGCCAGCTCGAAATCCACCCGGTGACGTTCCATGTAGCTGCGCGCCCGCTCCAGGACGGCGAAGGCGGCGTGGCCCTCGTTGAGGTGGCACACGGTCGGTTCCAGGCCGAGACGTTCCAGCAGCTGCCAGCCGACGATGCCGAGAAGCATTTCCTGCTGCAGCCGCTGTTCGGTGCCGCCGCCGTAGAGGCGGTCGGTGATGCAGCGGTCCGAGGGGGGATTGGCCGGATCGTTGAGATCGAGGAGATACAGGCAAGCCCGCCCGATCCGGGCTTGCCACACCCGTACCCAGAGGTCGAAGCCGTTGAAACGGTAGCGCAGCCGCAGGAATTGTCCTTCACGGTCCCGCACCGGCGTGACCGGCAATTCCCAGGGATTGTTGTTGGGATAGACCGCGACCTGGTTGCCCTCTTCGTCGAGGATCTGACGGAAGTAACCTTCCTGGTACAGGAGACCGATGCCCACCACCGGGACGCCCAGGTCACTGCAGCTCTTGAGAAAATCGCCGGAGAGCACCCCCAGCCCGCCGGAATAAAGCGGCAGGGCTTCGGTGAGGCCGTACTCCATGCAAAAGTAGGCCACGGCCTTGAGGGGTGCATCGCCGGCCGCTTCCTGGAACCAGGTGGTTCTTTCCAGGTAACGGCGCCGTTCCGCCGCCATTTCCGCCACCTGGCGGCAGAAACCGGCATCGCCAGCCAGAACCTGAAGCCGTTTGGGGGAGAGGCTTTGCAGGATCAGCCAGGGATTGCCGGTCAGGCGCCACAGTTCTGGATCCAGGGTCTCCCACAGCACGTCGCTGGCATGACTCCAGGACCAGCGCAGGTCGAGCGCCAGGGGAACCAGATCCTTGAGGGGTTCCGGAAGTTGGGGAATGCGGGTCAGGGGATGGGAATCGGGCACGAAAAACCTCCACGGAGCGACTGCCTACCCCAATGGTAGGTGTCCTGCCGTGAAGGTACAAGGGAAATATGCGTCGCTATCAGCGCAGCCATTCGGCGATCAGCTTCTTGCAGCGGTGCGACCAGGGGCACCGGGCTTTGCAGAAATAGCGCTGATCGCTCTGAAAACACGGTGGTTGGGTTTGCCGGTCATTGTCTGGGGCGATTTTTTTTGTAACGTGCGCTGTATCGGAAGCCTGTCCGAGTGCCGTGGCCATGATCCTCCTCCCGCCGACATGGTTTCGACGTTAGACCATAATGAAATGCTGGGGTTCAGGGAAAAAGCCGATTTTTTGATCCAGGGCAAAAGCCGGAATGTCTATTCGGAATCCCACCTGCTGAGGAAATGGTGGACGGTGACTCCAGTAGAAAGCGGAACCGCCCTCCGTGGCGAGGATGCGCCGGCCTCAGCGCGGTGCGTCGTAGCGCTGCGGCCGTCCCCTAGGGGAAAGGACGATCTGCCACAGCTGGATGTGGCGGGCGCGGAAGGCACCGGCGAAGCTCAGCAGGTAGAAGCGCCACATGCGGTAGAAGCGTTCCCCGTAGCGGGGTGCCAGATCGGGCCAGGCCCGTTCGAAGTTGTCGTACCAGGCCAGCAGGGTGCGCTCGTAGTCGGGGCCGAAGTTCTGCCAGTCTTCCATGATCAGGCGTCCCTGGATCGCCTCGCCGATCTGCTGGATCGACGGCAGCATGGAATTGGGAAAGATGTAGCGGGTCACCCAGGGGTTGCCGTGGGTTTCATAGACATTGCCGCCGATGGTGTGGAGCACGAACAGACCGTCCTCCGGCAGGCAGCGGCGGACCACCTCCATGTAGGTGGCGTAATTTTTGTGTCCCACGTGCTCGAACATGCCGATGGAAAAGCCGCGGTCGAACCGGCCCCGGATCTCCCGGTAGTCCTTCAGTTCGATGGTCACCGGCAGTCCGTGGCACAAGCGCCGGGCGTACTCGGCCTGGCGTTTGGACACGGTGACCCCGTAGACTTCCACGCCGTAGCGTTCCGCAGCGTATTGGGCGGCGCCGCCCCAGCCGCAGCCGATGTCGAGAACCCGCATGCCCGGCTGCAGCTGCAGTTTGCGGAAGATCAGGTCCAGTTTGGCCTCCTGGGCCGCGTCCAGGGTGTCGGCGTCTTTCCAGTAAGCGCAACTGTAGATCATGCGCCGGTCGAGCATGGCCCGATAGAGATCGTCGCCGATGTCGTAATGGCGCTCGCCCACTTGGAAAGCCCGGCGCCCGTCCTGCAGATTCAGCAGCTTTGCCTGAAGATGGGCGGCGATGTCGCGCCAGGAACGCACCCGGTTCAGGAGACCGGCGCGCAGGACCCGGCAGATCATCTCGTCGAGGCGTTCGCAGTCCCACCATCCGTCCATGTAGGATTCCCCCAATCCCAGGGAAGTCTCCGCCAGTACCCGGCGGAAGAATCTCGGATCGTGGACCTGGAGGTCCCAGGGGCGGGAGCCGTCGATGCGGACGTCGGCTTCCGCCAGCAGCGCCTCGACCCGGCGGCGGCACGGATCCAGGCGGAAATGACTTCGTTCTTGGGAAAGTAGCGATTTGGCCATGACCACCTCCAGCCGGTCAACGATGGAGAGCATTCCAAGATTTGGGGTCATTTTGACAAAAAACAAACCTATTTTCAGCGCAAAAAAAACCGGGCCGAAGCCCGGAAAGCAGGTTGGAAGGTGGAACGAAAGGATTGCAGGTCAGAGGGGAATGCGGATCTTCTGACCGGGAAAGATCTTGTCGGGGTTCTGGATCACCTCCCGGTTGGCCTCGAAGATCTTGGGATAGGCCATGGGATCGCCGTAGTAGTGCTGGGCGATCTTCGACAGGGTGTCGCCTTTCTGGATCACGTAATATTCCACTTTTTCTTCGGGTTCGGTTTCCTCGGCCACCGTCAGCTCGTTGACCACGTTGGCCACGCCCTGGAGATTGCCCGCCAGCAGGATGGCTTTCTCCATGGCCGCATAGGAGGCGGCGGTGCCGCGGAGGATGGCGGTCTGCTCCTGATAGGCGACTTCCAGGTTTTCGATCCCGGGATTGTTGGCTTCGATGTGGGCTTTGATCTTCTCGGCGGCTTCCTCGTCGCTGGTGAACAGTTGTTGACCCACGTCGGCGATGAAATCGAACAGGCTCATCGGGTTGTTTCCTCCTACAGAAATTTACGGGCGATGTCGAAGAGATCGTCCACCACGCTGCCGTCGTCGTCCATGTCCAGATATTCCATGAAGGTATCCATGAGCGTGGTCGGCTGCCGTGATTCCACGGCTTCGAGCAGGCCGCGTTTTTCGCTTTCCTTGCCCAAGGCGCCCATCGCCAGCGAAGCGACCACGGGCAGCAGTTGTTTGACGATGCCGGTGTCGGTGCCGGTGCGTTCGGCCACCCGGGCGGCCACCTGGCGGCTCACCTCCTTGCTGCCGAAGACCTGACCCAGGACCTGGTTGCCGGCCTCCACGGCGGTGTCCTCGGCCAGTTTTTCCGGCCGTTCCACCACTTCCCGGTACGGCCCTCGAGACAGCGCTTCCAGCAGGCCGCCGGCCCGTTCGGGATCGCTGAGGTTGCGTTTGAGTCCCTGGCCCAGGGCCGGCAGAACGGCGCTGAGGATTCGCGTGGTCTGGGTTTCCGGCAGTCCGGCCCTGCGGGCCAGCTGCTGGACGACGGCCTGACCGCCGTTTTCGAGGATCAGTTCGATCAGGTTCATGGTTCAGTACTCCAACAGTTTCGGCAGTTGTTTGGCCTGCCGGATCCAGTTTTCCACCTGGGTCAGGGTGGGAAGCTGTTTGACCCAGCGTCCATCGTCGTTGACTTCCCGGAGTTTGGCGTGAAGGTTGTCGGGACGCCGCGTGGCCAGCTCCTTGACCGTGTCGACGCCGGCTTCCTCCAGCAGATTGGCGTAGGCCGAGCCGATGCCCTTGACCCGGGCCAGGTCGGCGCGGTTGGCCAGCTCCAGCAGTTCCCGGGTGGGAAGGCCCAGTTTCTTGGCCAGTTCCTGGCGCTGCTTAGGAGTTCTGGCCGCCTCCAGCAACTGGTCGCTGTCTTTGATGCCGAGCGTGCGGAGTTTGGTTTCCAGCGCCGGGGTGATTCCGGTCAGTTCGTTGAGCGCGAGAGTCATTGTTTTTGTTCTCCTTGTACTTGTTGACGAGTCAGGAAATTTCGCTGGTGCAGTATCTGCACCGTCTGGCTTCGGCAGGGACCTCGGACAGGCATTCGGGGCAGGTTTTGACCGTCGGCGCTTCGTCTTCGGTCTTTTGGCGTCCCGCCTCGGTGATGCGATTGATCGCCTGAA
>JALSSF010000038.1 GCA_026984375.1 Methylothermaceae bacterium
AGCGCATCCAGACCGCCCGCGCCCGCCTGGACAACCCCAACAAACCCATCGGCGTATTCCTGCTCGCCGGCCCATCGGGTGTGGGCAAGACCGAAACCGCCCTGGCCCTGGCCGAGGCCCTCTACGGCGGCGAGGAGAACCTCATCACCATCAACATGAGCGAGTTCCAGGAAGCCCACACCGTCTCCACCCTCAAGGGCGCGCCCCCCGGTTATGTCGGCTACGGCGAGGGAGGTATTCTCACCGAGGCGGTGCGCCGCCGGCCCTACAGCGTGGTGCTGCTCGACGAGATCGAAAAGGCCCACCCCGACGTCCACGAGATCTTCTTCCAGGTCTTCGACAAGGGCTGGATGGAGGACGCCGAAGGGCGCTACATCGATTTCCGCAACACCGTGATCCTGCTCACCACCAACGCCGGCACCGAGCGCATCATGGCCCTGTGCCAGGACCCGGAACTGACGCCGGAGCCGGACGCCGTCGCCAAGGCCCTGAGAGAGCCCCTCCTCAAGGTCTTTCCCCCGGCCTTGCTGGGCCGCCTGGTGGTCATCCCCTATTACCCCCTGAGCGACGATCTGCTGCGCGACATCATCCGTCTGCAACTGGCACGCATCCAGAAGCGCATCGAGGAAAACCACGGCGTCACCCTGAGCTACGACGAGGCCGTGGTCGATCTGGTGCTCTCCCGCTGCCAGGAGGTGGAAAGCGGCGCCCGCATGGTGGACGCCATCCTGACCCACACCCTGCTGCCGGAAGTGAGCCGGATCTTCCTGGAGCGGATGATGGAGGGGCAAAAACCGGCACCGGTGCACGTCAAAGTGGATGACGGGCGATTTCTGTATGAACATCCCGGTTGACACGCTTCCGACGGCATCATGAGGCATCGACATGGCAGGACCGGATTCCCAGTTACGGCAGGATTTGCAAACGGTTTTCGAACATGCGGCTGCGACCCTTCCCCAGCGGGTCTTCCAGGGAGCTCAACTGGAATGGAAGGCCGGCCGCCTGCAGGAAATCAAGCAATTGTTCTCGAGTGTAAAGCCCCCGAAATCCTAGACACTGTTTCGCACAAAATTCACGCTGCCTCCGCCACGGGCGCATGGGCGGCACGTACCTGGGCGGGGGTGGCATAACCATGCCGCTGGAGCAGCCAGTGCCGGTTGAAGCGTTCCTTGAAGTCGAGCAGCGCTTGGCGCAGCTCCTCGACGGTGTCGAAGGTCCGCACCCACAGGAGCTGCTCCTTCAGGGTGCGGATGAACCGCTCGGCCACGCCGTTGCCCTCCGGCGCCTTGACGAAGCTGGGGCTGGATTCGATGTCAAGGAACTTCAGCTCCCGCTGCAAGGCATGGCTCATGTACTGCGAACCATGGTCGTGGCGCAGTACCAGACCGCGGGCCACACCCGCCTCCAGTTCACCGAAATGCTCGCGGATCCCCTGATGAACCGGCTCCAGGGCCTCGAAACGGGTGCCAGGCCGGGCCGCGTGGATGCCGACCACATCACCCACGAAGTGATCGAGCGCCACGAATACCGTGGCCATGCCCTCCTGCCGGGTCATCACCTGCGTGGCATCGGTGCCCCACATCCGGTTCGGCGCCCCGGGGATGATCGTCCCGTCATGGACCTTCGGCCCTCGGGCGGTGCCGTCGCGATGGGGGGCCTGCAATCCATGTTCGCGCATCAGGCGCCGCACCCGCTCCTTCGACACCGCAATCCCCTTGTGCCTCAGGCGTGCCCAGACCTTGCGGTAGCCTTCCCCCGTGAATCCCAACGCCTCGGCCTCCGACAGCACCTGGCGGATCGCCTCCACCAGGGCCTCGTCGGTCACCTTCGGCCGGCGGCCACGGCGGGCCGGTGCAACCGGTCGGCGAGCTGCCGCCTGCCGCGCATAGTGCGTCGAGCGGGCCACAGCCCGCATACCCGGGCCTTGCCATAGACACGACGTGCGGAGACCGAACAGGCCCGGCTCACGGATTCGACCTCCGCATCAAGAAAGGGAGTTCACCCTCAAACCGTGCGATCCTCATCTCCAGCAGCTCCTTGTCCATCATGAGGTCCCCCACCAGCCGCTTGGCGCGCTTGAGTTCCTTCTCCAGCGCCGCCACCTTGGGGTCCTCCGTGCGCCGCTTCAACGCCGCCAGACCGCCTTCCAGAAACTCGTCCCGCCACCGAGACAGCACCGAGGCCGGCTGCCCCGTCTCCCGACTCAGTGCGTCAAGACTCTCGCCTCGAAGCAGCCGCAAGACTACCTCCTGCTTACGCTTCGCCGACCAACGCTTTACCGATTTCTTGCTCATGGACACCTCCTGTCGCTCTCACTCCACGACCAAATGTGTGTCCAGAATATTCGAGAGGCTACCCGCGAGTCATAAAATCGCGGCGGAAAGTGAAATCGCCCGACTCGTTCGATGGCGGGCCGCCAAACCAGCCGGATCGGCCCGTTCCGGCCCCACGATCGGGAACCATCGACAACCGCGATGGCGGTCGGCCCGTCCGGCTGCCAAACGTTCCGGTATTCTGGTGGCCGCCCACCGGGTGGGACAGACGGGAAAATTGTCCGATCTGTTGACCGCGTCCAAACGTGCTCATGTGCGCGGAACGGCGCTCGACATGCTCATGGAGGGGGTCAAGAGCGGTATCGAGTTGGCGACGCTGAAGCCCTCCGAGGTCGCCCCCACCTTCGCGGCGCGTTACGAACCGGATTTCGACCCCGGTCAGAAGGAGGCAATCGAAGCGCTTGCGAAAGTGGTGGCGGAAACCGGGGTGCTCAACAGCGAACTGGCGATTGACATCGCCGGGGTTCTGCCGATCATCGGTGCCGTCACCAATCTGGGGACGGCCGTCACCCAGGGGATCAAGGCTGGCATGGCGCGTTATCATGCCAACGAGGTTGCGGAAAAGAGCGAATTGATCACCGCCGGTAATCCCAGAGCCGCCTTGTTCGCGGTTCAGCGGCTCTTCAAACGGCAGCGTACGGAATACGCCATCAAGGCGTCGATCAATGAAATTTCCGGCGGCATGCAGCTGGCGGGGACCTTCGTGGACTTCGGAGCCGCCACCGGCCCTACCGCCGGCCTCCTCGCGGCGGCGGCCAGATTGACCCAGGCTGTCTTCATCGCCTGCCGTTATTATTCGGAGTTCCGCCATTCGAACGCTGCCCTGGCGCAGGGGCGTTTCACCATCGATCTTATCCATGACTGCCCGCTTCTCGGTTGCTATCTGATCACCGAAGCGGAACTCAGCACGCTGCTGGCTTTTCTGCACGGCAGTTTGTTGCCGGCCAATTGGATGGACGAAGTCGAGGCCCTTCGCCCGTCGGTCGAGGAAACGGTCCGCCTGGCCAATGCCTGTCAGCGCAAAGCCCCGTTCGCATTGCGGCGTCTCGACGTTTCCCAACGCAGCATCTACAAGGGTGAACACATGCTGGATTTTCGCATCCACAAGAGCGTCGCCCGGATCGCTCACGAAGCCAAGTTGATCGCGAAGCGCGATCCGAGGAATCTCCGGTTTTTCAGTGGATATCTTCGCAGGCATCTGGGCTTGTGATGTCAATCCTTCTTCTGCTGATTTTTGAAAGGTGTACGGGTGAAATACGCTCCAGAACCATTCAAGGGTTTTTGGGATGGTAATTGACGTGGTCAAGTCATAACGGACACCCCAGTTAAGCCACATTGGCCAGGTGGCCATTTTTCTCGAAATCATCCGGGCTCTGGTAGTCCAGATAAGAATGAAGCCGATGGCTGTTATAGAACATCACAATGTAGTCAACGATGTCCCGCCGGAGCTATAGTCAAATCTGGTGTACACAGTAATCAGGCGGCGTCCCTGTTGTTCTCGGTTTCGTCGTTGTTTACCTCAATCCCGTCTTTGAATTTCACACCGCGGATGACCTTGGCCAGGTGACTGAATCCCCGGAGCTTGCGCCAGCGTTTCTCGGCGCTCATTCCCAGCTTGTAGATCATCGCCAGCATGGTGTTCCGACTCACGCAGCCCTTGGCCTGGTCTGTCCGGTGTCGAATCGTGGCAAACGTCGATTCAATCGGGTTCGTCGTCCGGATGTGCACCCGTGCTCGGCCGGGAAGTCGTAGAAGGCCAGCAACGCTTCCCGATCCTTCTCAAGGCAAGTGACCGCCTTCGGGTACTTGGCCTGATACATCTGCACAAAGTGGTCGAAGGCCTTCTGCGCCGATGCCCGGTCTTCGGCCATCCAGATCTCCCGCAGCGCCTGCTTCGCCTTCGCCTGCACGCCCTGGGGCAGGTCATTCAGCACGTTGGCTGTCTTGTGCACCCAGCAACGCTGGTGCCGGGTCTCGGGGTACACTTCGTCCAGCGCCGACCAGAACCCCAGGGCACCGTCACCTACCGCCAGTTTCGGTGGTACGGTGAGACCGCGCCCCTTCAGGTCCAGCAGGACCTCCCGCCAGCTCTGGGTCGATTCCCGCACGCCGTCCTCGATGGCCAGAAAGTGCTTCTCGCCCCGT
>JALSSF010000039.1 GCA_026984375.1 Methylothermaceae bacterium
TCAAGGACAAGCTCAAGGCTGGGTTGATCCGAACCGAAGAACCCGCAGCCGTCAATTAACCAACAGGTGGGGAATTTTCAATGACCACAACTGGGGAATTTTGGGTGACCGTTGACACCGGTGGCTGCAGGTGAGCGAGGGCGCCATTCGCTATCACAGGCGCCGCCAGGCGGCAGGCGCAGTGGATGGACGGCGCCGGCAGGCGAGCAAGGCGGCGGCCTTTGCGGAGGCCATCGATGCCTGGCTGGCGGCACGCGGCGAGGCGGCGCCTTGCAACGTGGCCGAGCTTCATGCCTGGCTGGTTGCGGAATACGACTATCCGGGCAGCCTTCGTTCGCTGCAACGGTACGTGCGGGCGACCTACCCGCCGCCGCCGAAGCGGGCGCGGCGGCGGGTGGAGACGCCGCCGGGCGCCCAAGCGCAGGCGGACTGGGCGGTATTTCGCCGGGTCTGGGTGGGCGGCCGCCAAGAGGATCTGCTGGCCTTCGAGATGCAGCTGTCGTGGTCGCGTTATGCGGTGGTGGTCTGGTCGCGGCGCAAGCATGAACTGGCCTGGCTGTCGGTCCACAACGAGGCCTTCCGCCGCCTGGGCGGGATCCCGGCCAGTGTGCGGATCGACAACGAGAAGACCGCGGTGGTGCAGGGGGCCGGGGCCTGGGGCATGATCCACCCGGCCTACCGGGCCTATGCCCGGGCGGTGCGTTTCCATATTGACGTCTGCCCGCCCCGCGCGCCGCAGGCCAAGGGCAAGGTGGAACGGCGCATCCGGGATCACCGCGCGGGGCTGGATCCCTGCCGGCGCCATTGGGAGAGCCTGGCCGAGCTGCAGGCCGTGACCGACGACCGGCTGCGCCAGCTGGCCCGGCGCCGGACCTGCCCGGCCACCGGCACCGATGTGGAGACGGCCTGGCAGCGGGAGTGGCGCCACCTGGCGCCGGTGCCGGTGCTGCCGGAACCGTTCGACAGGGTGGGCACACGCCGGGTGGGTGACGACTGTCTGGTGGCGTTCGAGCAGCGTCAGTACTCGGTGCCGTTCCGGTACGTGGGCCAGCGGGTGGAAGTGCGTGGTTGTGCCGAGACGGTGCAGATCCTGACCGAGGGACGGGTGATCGCCAGCCATCCCCGGCACACCGAGACCCGGCTGGTGCTGGACCCGGCCCACTTCGAGGGGCCCTCGACCGAGACGGTCATCGCCCCGCCGCCCCTGGGCCGGATGGGCGAGCGACTCCAGGCGATCGCGGCCCTGGCGCCCGAGCACCGGCCGGTGGACCTGTATGCCGCCCTGGCGGAGGTGGCCCGATGAGCGCCCCGGCACGCCCCCGGGTCGATCTGGATGCCACGGTCGAGCACCTGCAGCGGGTCGGTCTGCTGCATGCCGCCGAACGGCTCGGCGAACACCTGGAACAGGCCAGCAAGGACAACCTCTCACCGCACCGCTTCCTCGACCGGCTGCTGGCCGATGAACTCAGCGAGCGCGAGCAGCGCCGCATCAGCACCTCGCTCAGGCTCTCCGGCCTGCCCACCGGGCAGACCCTGGGCAACTTCGATTTTGCCTTCCAGCCGGCCATCGAGCGCACCCGCATCGAGACCCTAGCCACCTGTGCCTGGCTCCGGGCCCGCGAGACCCTGTTGATCCAGGGCCCACCCGGGGTGGGCAAGACCCACCTGGCCGTGGCCCTGGGCGTCAAGGCGGTGGAAAACGGCTTCTCGGCCCTGTTCCTGCGCCTCGAAGAGCTGATCGCCGCCCTCAAGCGCGATGCCGAGCTGCCCCCGGCAAAGCTGCGCCGGCGCAAGTATCTCAATGTCGCCCTGCTCATCATCGACGAGATGGGCTTTGAGCCCCTGGACCGCCAGGCCGCCTCGTTGTTCTTCCGCCTGGTCAGTTACCGCTACGGACGCGGGTCGATCCTGATTACCACCAACAAGGGCATCCGGGACTGGCCCGAACTGCTGGCCGGTGACGAAGTCCTGGCCACCGCCATCCTCGACCGGCTGTTGCATCACAGCCACGTCATCAACATCAAGGGGCGCAGTTACCGGCTGCGGGACCTGGAGCAGGCGGTCAGCCTGAGAGCCTGATCCATGAACCGCTGCCATCACCACCGGTGCGTAAAAATAGGTGTCGCCTTAGCGCGTAAATCTGGGTGTCGCTTGACAGCCGGTCAGTTGCTCCTCGGCGGTGTCAACGGTCACCCAAAATTCCCCAGTTGTGGTCATTGAAAATTCCCCACCTGTTGGTTAATTGACGGCTGCGGGTTCTTCGGTTCGGATCAACCCAGCCTTGAGCTTGTCCTTGAGCCGGTACGAGTTGCCCCGGATGTTGATGGTGATGGCGTGGTGCAGCACCCGATCGAGGATCGCTGTAGCAATGACCCGATCACCAAAGACCTCACCCCAGGCGCCGAAGCTCTGGTTCGAGGTCAGGATCACGGGTCCCTTCTCGTAACGTCGGCTGATGAGCTGAAAGAACAGATTCGCGCCAGCCCGGTCGATCGGCAGATAGCCGATCTCATCGATAATCAACAGGCGCGGTACGGTATAGGTCTTGAGCTTGTCCTCGAACTTCCCCTCGGCCAACGCCTTGGTCAGGGTGGTGATCATGTTGGCCGCGGTGGTGAACAGAACCCGATAGCCGTGTTCGATGGCCTTGATGCCGAGCCCGACCGACAGGTGGGTCTTGCCCACGCCCGGCGGACCGAGGATCACCACGTTCTCACCATGCTCGATGAAATGGCAGTTGGCCAGGTTCTGTACCTGCTTTTTATCGAGCGAAGGCTGGTAGCCGAAGTCGAAGGCCTCCAGGCCCTTGACGAACGGGAAGCGCGCCAGGTTGGTGCGCATGGTGATGTTCCTGGCAGTCTTAGACTGGAGTTCTTCGGTCAGCATCTGATCCAGGAAGTCCGCATAGGACAGTTCCTTGTCGACCGCGTCCTGCAACAGGGCTTCCAGCCGTTCCTGGCTCTTGGTCAGGCGCAGCTTGGCCATCTGCTCGTGCAGGCGTTCGAGTTGTGCGGCCTTCATGACGGCATCTCCGCCAGCCCATCGGCCAGGGTGTCGTACAGGGCCAAGTCGCGGATCTCGACATCCAGCGTCAGCGGGTTGCTGTTCGAGGTCCGAGGGCCGCCGGTGGCGTAGCGGGTGCGCGCATTGCGCGCCACCGCCCCGGGGCCGTGTTCGGGCTGGATCGCCAACTCATGCTGGCCGGTACGCAGGGGATGGGTCGCCACCAGCTCCCCGGCGTGGTAAATCCGTACCCTCCCCTCACGGGCCTGCACCTCGACGGGCTTGCCGATCAAGCGAAACGGTACTGAGTACCGGTTGGTGCGAAAGCTCACCAGCCAGTCCCGGGCCACGATCCGGCTGACCCGGGCATCGCTGAGAAAGCTCGGCTGGCGGCGGGCAGGCAGGAGATGGGCACGTTCGCGCTCAAAACGCGCGAGCGGGACCTCATGGGTAGTGCCGTGCACCCGGGTATCGGCAATGGTGGCGTTCCACTCGCCCAGCTGCTCGGTGAAATCGACAATATCGACAAACTGACGGCCCGGCAGGAAGTTGCGCTTGACGTACTTGACGCCAGACTCCACCTTGCCCTTGGTCTGGGCCCGGTAGGCTCGGCACAGGCGCGGCTCAAAGCCCCAGTGCTCGGCAAACGCCTTGAATGTCGGGTTCCAGACTACCCGGCCTTCCCGGTTCGGATAGCACACCGTGCGGGGCCGGTCATACAGGTGTTCGGCCGTCAGCCCGCCAAAATGGGCAAAGGCGCGCTCATGGGCCTCCAGGAACTGGTTCAGCCGCTCATCCGGATAGGCCCAGTAAAAGCTGCGCCGGGAAAACCCCAGGGTCAGCACAAAGATCCGCAAGCTCGCCGGGCCATGCCGGAAGGTGACCCGCGCCTGGCCCCAGTCCACCTGGCTTTGCTGACCCGGCGCCGTCTCGAAACGCCGCTGCGTCAGCGCCTCGTTGCCGGAGAGCTCCCGCAACGGGGCCACGAAACGCTTGACCGTCTCGTAACTGCCCGTATACCCCTGCCGCGACTTGAGCTCCTGATACAGAATCCGGGCAGAATAGCGAACCTCCGGAGCACGACGGCGCAACCACGCAGCATACGGCGCCAACAGCGTATCCACCCGGGCCGCCCGCTGGTACGGGCGCCATCTGCGATCACGGATACAACGCCGTACCGTTTTGCGGTCCAGATCCATCTGCCGGGCAATCGCCGATATGGACTGCCTCTCCTCATGATGCAGACGGCGGATCTCCGTCCAGCGATCTTCTCCAATCATCTCAACCTCCAACGGCCTCCGCTGATGGCTGAGCATGGTCCTCTCCTTTACCTCATGACGCGACATATCCAACCCTCCTGTCGTTGTAGAGGGTGGGGAAAATTGCATGACCCTGACTGGGGATTATTGCGTGACCCGTGACA
>JALSSF010000040.1 GCA_026984375.1 Methylothermaceae bacterium
GGACAATGCGGTGGTGGAAAGCTTTTTTGGTTCCCTGAAATTGGAACGGGTGCACTGGCGGAGTTACCAGACGCGGGATGAAGCCCGGCGGGACATCGTTGACTACATTGTGATGTTCTATAACAGCCATCGGCTTCATTCTTATCTGGACTACCAAAGCCCGGATGTTTTCGAGAAAGATGGCCACCTGGCCAATGTGGCTTAACTGGGGTGTCCGTTATGACTTGACCACGTCATCTGGCTGACCGAAGACGCCAGGCGTGGAGAGGCTCGTCTGACGCTGAGAATCACGCCAGCCGGTAACCGGATTTTCTACCTGCGTTATACGAATAGCGCCGGGAAACGGGAGTTGCTGCCTTTGGGCGTCTATGATCCTACCGGCAAGAAGGGATTGTCTTTGAAGATGGCCAGCGAAAAGGCGGGCACCCTGAAGGTGCTATATCAACAAGGTGTCAAGGATTTGAAGCGTCATTTGGAATTGGAAGCGCGTCACCAGAAGGAGGAGGCGGAGCGGCGAAACACGGGAACCTTCGGCGCTCTGTTGGATGCTTACGTCGAATCCCTGGACGGCAAAGTGTCACAGGCCAACGTGCGAAGCCTGCTCCGCGTCCACGTGCACGAAGCTTTTCCCGAACTATGCCGTCTCCCGGCCTCGGAAATCACGCCCAGCGACATTCGCGACATCCTGGCGGCGATCATCAAGCAAGGCAAGGAGCGTACGGCCGGCAAAGTGCGGGCGTTCCTATCGGCGGCTTACAATCAGGCGATCCGGGCGGTAGCCGATCCCACCACGCCGATGCGAAGCAGTGGCTTCTTCGTCGAACACAACCCGGTGGCGGCGGTTCCCAGTTTGAGCCATTTCACCCGCGCTGGCCATCGGGTACTGACCTGGGAGGAACTGGACACCTATCATCGTGCCCTACTCGCTCATCAGGGCAACGCCGTCCAGGATGCCTTGCTGGTGGCTTTGTATTTGGGCGGGCAACGCATCACCCAGTTGCTGCGGCTGCAACCGGAACATGTCGACCTGGGTTTCGGCACCTTGACTTTGTTCGACACCAAAGGTAGACGCCAGCATCCCCGTCCCCACGTGTTGCCGATCATCGAGCCGGTAGCGACCATTCTTGAACGACGATTGGCCCTGGGCGATCCTTGGGTGTTCAGCGGCAATGGCAAGATCCCTGTGCACCCTTGCACGCCCAGCGATATCGTGCGGGGAATCTCCAAGGGGGATTACAGTCTGCGCGACATCCGCCGCACTTGTGAAACCCGGATGGCGGAGATGGGCATCGGCAAGGACCTGCGGGCGCAGATCCAATCTCACGGCTTGGGCGGCGTTCAGGACCGGCATTACGACCGCCACGATTATCTGCCGGAAAAACGCCGGGCCCTGGAAACTTGGACGGCCAGACTGCTGGGTAGCGACGCCGAATCCGTAGTCGTTCCGTTTCGGGAAGCCGGTACTGTCCGTTCGGCACGAATAGAATGACGCCCGTTCTGACCTGGACTCAGGGATCGGGCTTGGCTCGTGACCATTTCTGAAGCCAGCGGGCGAATTCCGCTTCCGTCACGCTACCACTGGCCAAGGATTCGATCATCACGACCGTTTCCGGCTCCGGTGCTTCGAGAACCCAGCCATTGATCTTCAGAAACACCGCCGAGACGGTCAGCGCCACGCGCTTGTTGCCGTCCACGAAAGGGTGGTTGCGAACGATCCCGTAACCATAGGCTGCCGCCAACTCGAAAATCGAAACATCCTGTCCGTACTCGAAGCGATGTCTTGGGCGGTTCAACGCCGATTCGAGCAGACCCAGATCACGAACGCCCGACGGACCACCGTGTTCGGCAAGCAGCATCCGGTGGATGGCAAACACCACCTCAGGCAGCAACCACTTCGGCGTCACTTGGCCAACTCACGCAGGGCATGACGGTAACGGCGCATCACTTCCCTCGCGGCATTGAGCTGTTCTTCGAAATCCTGCCGGTAAGGCGTCAACGTCAACCCTTCGGGACCTTCCACCAAATAAAGCATGTCGCCTTTGTCCACCTTCAGTTTGGCCAATGCTTCCTTTGGCAGGACAATACCCACCGAATTGCCGACGGTGGTGACCTTGACCTTCAACATGCTTCGTCTTCCATTCGCTCGTTATAACTTGTGTTATGACATCCTATCACGTTAGCCGTTCGGTTCAGGTGGTAACCGCATGTTTTTTCCAATTTCCGGTGGGTGAACCACTGCCAAAACCGACGGCCCCTTTTTACACTGATTCCGGGATCCGCAGCGGATGCAACCGGGCTTGCGAGGCCGCCCAAGGCCGTGTCGCGACTGCCGGAACCGTTCTCCGGGACATATGGGATAGCCGTGGGAGTTTCGCCCCATCTGGGTGGCTGTGAACGGCATGCCCTTTCCGCTGATTCGGGCCTGTAAATGGATGTTTGCGAGGATCACCGTTCACCTCCGCTGTTTGATTTCGTCACGGATTCAGGGGGTGGGTTCATTCGTCTCAGCCACTCGGCGTGTTGCTGGTCGCGGGCCCGGATCAGGATGGACCCGCCGGCCGGCGTCCAGCACTCGACCACCGGCCCGGTTCGGTCGGAATCGTCGAATCGCGGCCAAGGTGGATGCCGGCGGGTACACCGCCATTGCCCCTCGAGGCGCTGGTGCAGGGTGTCGGTGCTGCAGGTGTCGCACCGGCGCATGGCCAGGCGGTCGCCGTCGTTGGCGGCGGTCAGCTCGGCGATGAGCTCGGCCTTGTGGCGGCGGATGAACTCCCGCTGGTCCTCGGTCAGCCGCGATGCCGGCTCGACGTACAAGGTCCCGTCCTCGACCGTTAGCTCGAATCCGGCATCGCGGATGCGTTCGGCGACACCCATCAGAATGCCTCCCGGTCGCGGCCGTCGCCGTTGGGTTTGCCCTCACCGGCCAGGCGGTCGGCTTCTGCTTCCGCCAGGTCGGTGAAGCCGGGTGGCGAAAAATTTTTCTCTGGATTCTCACAGGTGGGTCTTGTATCGGGATTAGCGGTTCCAGCGGTTCCCGCCGCTGTAGGCCGCATGGTTACTGGCCTCAAGCCGGAACCGCTGGAAATTCGGGAACCGCTCGCAGCGGTTCCGCCGTCATCCGGCAGCCCGCATTCCTGCTGGCTTTGCGCCTGGGAACCGTTATCAGCGGTTCCGCAAAAATGAGCGGTTCCGGCCTCAGCCTTAGAACCATGCGGGCTCCAGGCCCGGGAACCGCTGGAACCGCTTCCCGAGACACATAAGGTAGCTGTGGAAATTTCGCAGACTCGTTTTTTCCTGCCGCTCACCGTTCTCGTCACTGAATAGCGCGCCCCATCCTTGACCTGGGTACCACGGACAACGCCACGCTCCATCAACCGCTTCCACAGGGTGCGTTGAGACACCAACGGCTCTCCGGTCTCCCGCGCCAGGCGGTCCAGTTCGGCATAGGCGGCCTGGGGGTCCAGATAAACGTTGCGCTCGTCCACCCAGCCGATGGCCCGCCCCTGGGGCTGCCAGTGGGTTGCGGTCCCCACTGAATCGCTCTGAACGGCTCGCCATCCCCATCGGCCGGGATCGGCCGGTGGTGTGGATTCGTCGTTCTTGTCCAGCAGGTGGGCGCGGCCGCTGCTCAGCAGCGAATGCAGTAGCTCGGTGAACCGCTCGGCAGGATCGGCGTTCTTTTGAATGCTGGCCTGAGCTTCGGCCACGGCCTTGAGGGCGGCCACCAGGCGATCCTGGTAAACCTGGGCTTCGGCCTGGGTGATGGCCCCCGCCTCGATGGCGAACTCGGCGAACAGCTCCCAGACCGCCTGCAGCCGGGCCACGGCGTCGGTGGTGCGGCCGTGGACGCTGGCCCATTGGGGGCGCAGGGTTTCGATCCGCTCCCGGAGGCGCTCACGGGTTTCGGTCAGCCTGGGGGCCAGCCAGCGAATCCAGGCGGCCATCAGGCCGGCATAGCGACCATTCCTGGCCTGTTCCTGCGCCTCCGACAAAACGGTCAGGTTCACGTCGCCGGGAATGCCGCGTTCCCGGTCCGCCGGCTTGACCTCCAGGAACAGGCAGCGGGCCCGGACCGAATGCCCCGGGGGCAGGTCCTCGCCGGTGACGATCAGCGATCCTCGGGGCGGGCGGTCGCCGGCCAGGGTGCCATCGGCCCGCATTCGTAGCCGGCCGGTCTTGTTGCCCTGGGAGCGCAACACGCGGGCGGCTTTGCGCTTGAGTTCCTCTTGGGCGCGGGACCCCCTCTGTCAGGATAGAAGTCGCCTCCCCGATGTGGGACTCTAAGAGACCTTGAGAGGGGGCGGAACGAGGAGCAATCATGCGCTATTCACCCGAACGCAAAGAGGCGGTACTGAGGAAGATG
>JALSSF010000041.1 GCA_026984375.1 Methylothermaceae bacterium
TGGTGGTTGAGCGTGTAACGCATCATGGTCCTGGGCGTTCCCGATTCCAGCCAACGGATCCGGGCCCGCAAACCGGGAAGCCGGTCCTCGGCTTTGGCCAGGAGCGTTTCTTCGAACGCTCTTTTCAACGTCCGCCAGGGTTTGCCCAAGTGATAGGGAGCCAACGTGGTCAGCATCAGCAAACCACTGCCGTCACGACTCAGGCCGGGATCGGTGTGGGTCGGGCAGGTGACCGTGAACCAATTCGGCCGCCCCCGACAAGTGTCCGCGTATGCCTGCTCGTGATCCAGGTTGGAATAATGGAAGACCTCGTGAGCCATGACACCCGGCGGCGACGTATCGATACCGACGTAGGTGACGAAAGCCGACAGGGAAGGTTGCATCCGCCGCAGACGCTGCAGGTAACGGCCCGGCACCCGGTCGGCGGGCAGCAGGTGTTCCATGGTGTGACGCAGATCGGCGTTGGCGATCACCACCGGCGTTTCGATGTCCTGGCCGGCCTCGGTCATCACGCCGCTGACACGCCCCCCGCTCAGCAGAATCTGACGCACGCCGGCACGATAGAGCAACTCGCTGCCGGCCTCCTCGATTCCGGCGGCCAGAGCGTCGGCAAGGCGCTGGAACGAGCCTTGGCAATAACCGCTGCCGTCACGCACGTAGCCCATGAACATCAGCGCCCAATAGAGAAACGACAATCGCTGCGGCGGCAGACCGAGATAAGGCCATAACCCGGCCAGCACCGCCTTGAGACGAAGGTCGTCGAGATGACCGTCCATGACATCGGCCAAACTGAACTGACGCCACCGGGCCAGCAGGGCAAAATCGCCCCGCTGGCCGGCGGCGGCGCGGCAAGCCTGATCCGCCAGTGCGGCGGCGAGTTCCAGGAACGCGGTCAACCCTCGCCGCTGGGACGGAAAACGTGCCGCCAGTCGCGCTTTCAGGGCGGACAGCCCCTGTGGCAGAGCGATGTCCTCCTCCGGGAAGACGAGCCGGGCGACTGGATCCACCGGCAGGAAACGGACCCGGTCCTGCAGGCCCAGGGTTTCCACCAGCATCCCCAGTACCCGCCGGTATGGAGGACCGGTGGCGGCACAGCCACCGACCAGATGCACCCCTGCCTCGCACTGAACGCCGTAACGCCGGAATCCGTGCAGGTAGCCGCCGGGACGGTCGTGGCGCTCGATCACCAGCACCGAGCGACCACAGCGGGCCAGCAGCGCCGCCGCCGTCAGTCCACCGATGCCGGCACCGATGACGACCACGTCATAACGGTGCCGGCGTGACTCCCGGTGAAAAGCACGCGGTCTCAATCGGCGTAGCCGTCCTCATTGGGATCGTAGATGACCTGGTGGACTTTATAGACCCCCGTTCCAAAAGCACCGCTGGGAACGAACACGATACGTCCCAGACCTTTGAAAAGAGCCTCCTTGCGGCGGACATCCGGGCCAAAATAGAAGGGAATCCATTGTTTGCCAGTAAGATAGGTCTTGGTTTCGGTAGGCTGGCCGAGAATGGCGTAAACGCGGCCCTCGCTCATACCCGGGTGAATCTTGGCAAGCGGACTGTCGTCCGGCATCGCCCCGACGGTGAGTGGGCCGCCATCGCGCTGCGCCGCGGCAACCGCTTGCGGCGCCCCCGGTTTGGCAGCGTCACCGGCACAGCCGGCCAGCAGCAATCCCAGGCACGTTCCTGTCAACAACATTCGAATGTACATCGTTCCCCCTTTGGCCATTGTAGTGGCAAGCAGATATAGTATCTTGACAGGAGTAAAAAAACACCGAGTCATGAACGATATTCGCTCCCGTCTGCGGGAATTCGTCCTGGGGGAACTGGTCTATTGCGAAGATCCCCATACCTTCGGGGACGACGACGATCTCTTCGAAGCCGGTCTCGACAGCCTCGGCATCATGCGCCTGATCATGTTCGCCGAACGCGAGTTCGACATCACCCTGCCGGACACCGAAATCGAACCGGACACCATTCGAACCCTCGGCCGCCTGACCCGCTGGATCGAATCCCAGTGCCGATGACCCCCCTCGTCCACTTGAATCCCGCCGACCATTTCCTGCTGACGATGGACCGCGAGATCCGCAAGAGCGGTCTGCCCGGCGCTTGGTGTGCCTTCGCCCTCGAGCTGGACGGGGAACCGGACGGTGACGCTCTCCAGGCCGGGGTAGCCGATCTGAGTCGCCGATTTCCGCTCCTGGATTCCCGCCTCGTGACCCAAGGGCGGCGTTTCGCCTGGCGTCCGGGGAAGGAAACCGTTCCCCTGCACCGCCATTCCTGGGACGGGTCGGTCGGTTCCGCACTGACGGAACTGCTCAACGGCGCCGGCGACGTCTTTTCCCACCCGCCGCTGGACTTCCACTGGTTGCGGGGAGCGGACCGGAACCTGCTGGTGGCCCGTTGGTGTCACCCGCTGCTCGACGCCGGCGGTGTCAAACGGCTGTTCGACTGCCTGACGGCCGATCCACGAGAGCGGGATCGCTACCACGGAAGACAAGCTTCCCTGGTAAACCAGAGGCTGGCCGCCTGGTCCTGGCGACGGCGCCTGAGCCTGATGTGGCGGGGCAAACGCCACAACGACCGGATCGACCGTCAGGTCAGCAGCCAGCCGGCCAGGCCTGGAAAGGGGGCTCGTCGCCTGCGGCACGCCCTCCTCAGACTGAGCGAAGCGGAAACCCGGCGAATTCTGGCGAGCGCCCGCCGTCACGTCGGTCTGGGAGGCCAGACCTTGTATTTCCTCGGTTGCCTGATGCGGGCGCTGGAAGCGATGGGGCCGGCCGTCCGCGGCGATGCCTGGTGCATTCCCTACGCCTTCGATCTGCGCCCCGGCAACGCGCCGACCCCGGTCACCGGCAACCAGGTGGCGGCCCTGTTCGCCCAGGCCGATCACACCGTCACCCGCGACCGCGACGCATTGTTCCGCCACCTGCGCACCCAACACGCCGAGGCCATACGCCGCGAACTGGATCAAGCCTATCTGCCCCTGATGTGGTTGGGTCAGTGGCTGTCGTTGGACCGTTACGCCCGCATCCTGCGGCGGCAGAAATCCGGGGGAGAGCGGGCATCGACCTGGTTCTCCGACGTCGGTGAGGTACGTTTTCGCCGCTCCGACTGCTGCGGCGCGCCTATCGTCGGCGTTCATCACGCCTGCCAGGTCACCGCACCACCATCGCTGGCGGTGCTGTTCGCCCGCTTCGCCGATCGCCTGCAGGCGTCCATCAGTTATCTGCACCCGGACCTGGAGGCCGCCTGGATCGACCGATTCCAGCGGCATTTGCGTCATGAACTCCTCGCCGACTGAAACATCACCCCTGCTTGCACCTTTCCTGATCCAGGCGAGTGTGCACCCGGAAGCGCCCGCACTTCGGGAAGGCGATACCGTCCTCGATTACCGCGGAGTCGTACGCCGGGCCGCCGGGATCGCGGCCGCCATCGGCCGTCTGCGGCTGGCGCCGGGCACGCCGGTGGCAATCGATCTGCCCCGGGGAATCGACGCCGCCTGTGCGGTACTGGGCATTCTCGCCAGCGGCCACCCCTATCTGCCCTTGGACCCCAAGTCTCCCCTAGCCCGCCGTCGGGTCATCGTGAACGACGCCCGTGCCGGGGCCGTCGTCACCTTCCGTCCGTGGACCACGCTGCCCACCGTTTCCCCGTGGGAAGACGGCGCGGAAAGACTGGCCGTCCCCGACGATCCGGAGACACCGGCGGCGATCCTCTATACCTCCGGCTCCACCGGCGCCCCGAAGGGTGTCGTGCTTTCCCATCGGGCCATCGCCGCCTTCGCCGACTGGGCCCGGGCGTTGGTGACACTGGGACCCGCCGACCGTATCGCCGCCATCGCCCCCCTTGCTTTCGATCTGTCCACTTTCGACCTGTTTTCGGTGCTGGGCGCCGGCGGTTGCGTCGATTTCCTGCCCGAGGGTCTGGCCACCGCACCGCACCGCTTCACCCGGTGGCTGGCGGCACACCGTATCACCGGTTTCTACACCATTCCTTCGCTGTTGACGTTCTGGGAGCGTAAGGGCGCCTTGAGGGACATTCCCCTGCCCGAACTGCGTTTTCTTCTTTTCGCCGGCGAACCCTTTCCCACGCCGGCGTTGCGGGCTCTGGCGACGGCGTTGCCGCAAGTGGCGCTGTTCAATCTCTACGGGCCGACGGAAACCAACGTCTGCTGCCACTGGCCGGTGGATCGCGGCCGCCTCGGGGACGAGGCGCCCATCCCCATCGGGCATCCCGCCTGTGGCGACACCTTGCGCGTCGAGCCTGACA
This sequence comes from Methylothermaceae bacterium, assembly GCA_026984375.1. GTDB lineage: Bacteria > Pseudomonadota > Gammaproteobacteria > Methylococcales > Methylothermaceae > Methylohalobius. The sequence goes on from JALSSF010000041.1 coordinate 4,276, forward strand.
GTGGGGAACTGAAGGTTCGGGGCCCAACGCTGTTGTCCGGTTACTGGCGTCGGGGCCGGCTGGTGCCGGCGTTGGACGACGACGGCTGGTACGCCACCGGCGACCGGGTACGCCGAAACGAACGGGGCGAATACATCTGGCGCGGCCGCCTCGACCGCATGGTGAAGATCGCCGGCCATCGGGTGGAACCGGCCGAAGTGGAGGCGGCGCTGCAGTTCCTGCCCGGGGTATCGGCCTGCGGTGTGGTCGCCTGCGACACGGCGGAGGGTCCCCAACTTCGCGCCGCCGTGGTCGGAACGGCCGATCCCGTCCTCCTGCGCAAGGCTCTGCGGGAGCGACTGCCCGGCTACATGATTCCGGGGCGCATCGTGCGCCTGCCGTCGCTGCCCCGCTTGGCCAACGGCAAGCTCGATCTCGGGGCGCTGCGCCTTCGGTTGGCCGCGGAGGAAGAAAAGACCGACGACCCCGACCGATAGGAAACGACCGATGCGCTCGAAATTCGCCGAACTGGGCGGCGATGGTTTCTTCCGGCACGCGGTTCCTGCCGAATGGGGGGGAACGGGAAACCGGTTCACCGATCTGCTCGAGGCCCATATCCGGATGGGACGGCGATACCGCGATCCCGGCCTGGTACTGGCGGTGAACGCCCACCTCTGGGGAACACTGTTCCCCCTGCTGCGGCACGGCGGTGAAACCCAGAAACGCCGTTGGCTTTCTTCCCTGGTGCGGGGTGAACGGCTCAGCGGCCACGCCATCACCGAGGCCGGCGGCGGTTCCGATCCGGCCGCCATGACAACCCGGGCCGAACGCTGCGGTGCCGGTTTTCGGCTCCATGGAGAAAAACGCTACGTCACCAACGTGCCGGAAGCCGACCTGGTGATCGTCTATGGCCACCTCGATGAAGGCATTTCCGCTTTCGTGCTCCTGAAGGGCGATCCCGGTGTCGACTGGCGCCGGGACCATCGGGTGGCCGCCTGCCGCAGCGCCCCGATGGGCGAGATCGTGCTGGAGAACTGCCGGATTCCCGGCGATCGTCTGTTGGGCAGACCGGGCACCGGTTTGGCGTTGATCCGCGAGGCGCTGGAATGGGAACGGGCCTTCATCTTCGCCGGCATCGCCGGCCTGATGGAATGGCAGTTGGAGCAGGTGATCGCCTTCAGCCGCCGACGCCGCAGCGGTGACGGCCATCTGGGGCGGCATCAGGCCATCGCCCACCGCATCGCCGACATGTGCACCCGGCTCGACACCGTCCATCTATGGCTGCGCGAATGCGCCCGTCTGGCCGACGCCGGCCGGCGTCTGACCCTGGCATCGGCGCAAACCAAACTGGTGGCATCGAACGCCTTCTTGCACTCGACCCTGGACGCCGTCCAGATCCTGGGCGCCCAGGGCCTGGAAGCCACGTCCGGCATGAGCGAATGGCTCAACGATGCCGCCGCCGGACGGTTGTTCTCCGGGACCGACGAAGTGTTGAAGAATCTGATCGCGGCGCTGCTGGGAACGGGGGCAGGCTATCGGGCCTCAGGGAAATGACAGGCCGGCCAAAGGGCGCGTGCGGTCGTCGAGCCGGCTCTCCAAGGACATCAGCCCCGATTCTCTCAGCAGGCGGCGAAAATGACGGGTCCGGTGGGTCAAGTGGGAGGCCGCCAGCATCAATTCCAGTTCCCGCCTGGGCACCGAGTGCATGAAATGTTTCACCAGCTCGAAGTCGACGCCGTTGACGCCGACATCTCCCAACGCCAGAGCACGGGAGAAACTGTAGAACTGGTGCAGGCGGTGGGCGCAGAGTCGGGCGTAGCGTCGGCGGCGGGCCGGATCGTGGAAGGACTCGCGGATCGCCAGAGCGGCGAGTGAGGCACCGTAGAAGGCATTGAGCACGCCGTGGGAGAAGATCGGGTCGACGAATCCACCCGCGTCGCCGATGCAGTACAGATTATCCTCGGCCACCGCGGTCACGTGGTAGGAAAAATCCGGCCGGCCCCGCAGCGATCCGGGTACGAAACGGGCCGGCGCCAGCAATTCCCGCAGGTAAGGAACCCGGGCGCAGGTTTCCAGGAAATAGCGCTCCCGGGCCTCGCCCTCGAGGCGCCCGGCCCGGTTCCGGTAGATCACCAGACCGACGCTGGTCGACCGGCGCAGCGGAATATGCCAGATCCAACCGTCTTCGTAGGACAGCACGAAGGTGACCGGCCGAACCCGGGGCAATTCTTCCGCGGCCCTCGCCCGGCCTTCACCGTCGATGAAGCCGGAGGCTTCGAAATAGCCCCAGAAGGAGAGAAACTGATGGGTGGACCGGGCCAGACGCCGGCGCCCGAAACGCCGCGCCACCAGGCTCGAGGCGCCGCTGGCGTCCACCAGGTAACGGCAACGCAGCGTCCCCTCCGAGGTTTCATCGCCGTCACGGCGCCGCCAGCGCAAACGGACTTCGTCGCCGGGAATCACGTCGGTCACGGTCACTTCTTCGAATACCTGCGCTCCGCAACGGCGGGCGTGCTGCACCAACAGGTGGTCGAACACGTCGCGTTCCACGTGCAGCGCCGGACGCTCGAAACCGAAATCGGCGAAACGGATGCGGCGGATCTCCCCGTCCCAGACCGTAATGCCACCGGCCTTGGCGATGAAACCTTCGGCTTCGATCACCGCCGAGGCGCCGGTCAGGTCGGTGTATTTCCAAAAGTGGGGAATCAGACTTTCCCCCACCATCGGCCGCGGATGGCGGGCCCGTTCCAACACCACCACGTCGAAGCCGTATCGTGCCAACAGCGCCGCGGCGCTGCTGCCGGCGGGGCCGCCGCCGATGATCGCGACGTCGCAACGGCGGGGGATCCTCTTCATGGCTTCGTCAAGGCGAAGCGCCCTTGCAGCAGCGTGTCCTGCCAGGGATTGTCGCCCTGCCACAGGTTGCCCGCCAACAGTTCGCTGATGGCCCGCTTGATCCGGACGTCCCGGTGGGCCTCGAAGAAGACGTTGTGGATCAGATCCGATTGGTAGAAGCGCTCGACGAAAGCGTACATCGTATTGAATCCTAATGCGTAGTCCCGGTCGTCGGGGCGATGCAGTTCGGGATCCCCTTCGGTACCGTTTTCCAATCCCAGATGGATGCGGTCGGCGACACGGGCGGCGCCGGTGAGCGCAAGGAACACGCCGGAGGAAAACACCGGATCGAGAAAGCCGGCGGCATCGCCGATGCTGACATAACGGGGACCGTCACGGCGATGATTGAGGTAACTGAAGTTGGCCTCCGCCTGAATGGGTAGCAGCTGACGGGCGCCGGCGAGCAGCCGCCGCAACCGGGGTGAAGCGGTCACGTAGCGGCGGAACAGGTCGGCGGTGTCCGTGCCGGCGGGACGGTTGTATTTGGACACCAGCCCGACGCTGACCTTGCCCCCCGCCAGGGGAATCACCCACATCCAGCCGAGGTCCACCATCAGAATCCAGATGTTGCCCTGGGCGTAGAGTTCGTCGGCCAGCGCCCCCGCCACGGAGGCGTAATGGGTGTAAAGGGCGAAGCGTCCCAGATGTCTGATGCGCTCGATGCACCGGTCACGACGACCCAGCAGGGCGGCACGACCGGTGGCGTCTATGAAATAGCGGCCGTCGAAAAGACCGTCCGGGGTCGCCACCGTCACCCGTTCGTCCGCGAACCGGACCGCCTCCACCGGACAGCGGTCCCGGCAGTCGACGCCGTGGCGGGCGGCGTTGTCCCACAACTGGCGATCGAAGCGGCTTCGCTCCACCTGATAGGCCCGGTGGACGCCGCTGAGCTGGAAAAACATCGCCTGGTCGCTGACCTCGTCGATGAACACCGCACCGGCCTTGAACACGTTGCCCTCCCCCCAGTCCAGCCCCAGGCGGCGGATCACGGGCTCGGCATACGGCAGCATCGATTCCCCGATATGGAACCGGGGATGACGGGCCTTCTCCAGCAGCAGAACCCGGTGACCGTACATGGCCAGCAACGTGGCGGCGGTACAACCGGCGGGACCGCCGCCGGCGACGATGACGTCGTAGGCAGGACAGCCCCTCACGACAACCGGACGCTCCATCCTGCCCCCAAAGGCACCGTTCCGGGCCGCCCGTCCGCCAGGGCCTGGATCAACGCCAGCCCGGCGAGAACCGGCGAGGAATCCACCAGCGGCCGCAGGCTTTCCGGCAGAGGCAAACCGGTTCGCTCCGGTCTGCCGATCCGCTCTCCTCGTTCCAGCACCCAGGCCAGGGCGGCCGGATAGCGGCCCATACCCGGTTCGATGTGCTCCGGCCAACGTTCCTCATAGCAGATCAACAGTATCCCGGGCGCACCGGTGGCGATGCGGGCCCAGGCTTCCAGCCACGCCATCGCCATCGTCGCCGTTCCGGCCCCCAGGGCGACGGCTGGCTCGCGGCTGCCGGTGACGAGGCTCCAGTAGCCGGCGGCGGCGTTGTGGACCGAATTGTGGAACGCAGTCGGCGAGACATGGCCTTCGGGTTTGGCCAGCTCGACGCACAGCCGGTCGGTGACTTGCATCTCGCCGCCCACACTGGCGAACACCGCCGGCAACACCTCGGGAGCGATTCCGGCGGATTCGCACGCCTCAAGCCCGGCGCACAAAGCCAGACGGGTCGCTTCCCCGGTGCGGCGGCGAATGGAAGCGGGAATACGCTTGGGCTCCAAGGGGATCGTCGCGACGCCGGGCGGCACCCAGTCGGCTCGAGGGGCACAGACCACCGCCGCCCGCACGTCCATACCCCGGGACACCGCTCCCGGGGTCACGGCATCTTCCCCCCATCCCAACAGTACACTGGCGTTGCTGCCGCCGAAACCGAAAGCGTTGCCCAATACCCGCCGCACCGGCACCCGCCGGGGCCGGCGCACCAGATTCAGGCGACACGCCGGCTCGGGCGTCCGCAAACCGCAAGTGCCGGGGAGCCAGCCCCCGGTCAACGCTTCCAGCAACGCCACCGTTTCCAGCGCCCCCGAGGCGCCGAGGGTGTGCCCCACCACGCCCTTGACGCCGCCGCACGGGGTTCGGGTTCCGAACAGGCGCTCGACGGCTTTGGCCTCGGCCAGGTCGTTGAGCAGGGTCGCGGTGGCGTGCAGCTTGACGTAATCCACCCGCTCCAGTCCGGCCTGGGTCAATGCCGCCCTCATCGCCGCCTCCGCTCCCCGTCCCTCGGGATCGGGGGCGGCCATGTGATGCGCGTCGGCGGATTCGCCCACCGCCAACAGGCGGGGGACATCGCGGTTCGCCGCCGTCGCCGGCTCCAGCAGCAACAAGGCGGCGGCCTCGCCGATGTTGATACCGCACCGGGTAGCGTCCATCGGGCGACAGGCGGTTTCGGCCACCAACCCTAGGCTGTGAAAGCCGAACAAGGTCAAGCGGCACAGGGTATCGACGCCGGCCACCAGAACCATGTCGCAGACTCCGGTGGCCAGCAACCGCTGAGCCGTCCCCAATGCCTTGGCGCTGGAGGAACAGGCGGTGGACACCGCCAGGACTGGGCCGGTGATTCCCAGCGCCCGGGCCATGCATTCCGCGGTCGCGTGGACCGCGTGACGGTGGACGAAATTGAAATCCGCCGGCATTTCCCCGTGCGCGACGAAATAACGGTAAGCCGCCTCCGAATCATAGATCCCCGAAGTACTGGTTCCCAGCACCAGACCGATCCGTTCGGCCCCGTGGCGCACCATCGCACTCTCGATCCGGCGGCGGAAACCACCCCGTTCCAGGAGCGCCAGGGCAAAGCGGGCGTTGCGGCAGTCGTAACGTGCCAGCGCCGGCGGTAGCGGCGGAAGCGGGACGTCGTATTCCCCCACCAGAGTGGGAAACGGCAACGGCAGTCGCCGGATCGGACGCAGACAAGGACGGTTGGCCCAAAGCGCGGACACCAACGCCTGCCGCCCGTCGCCGGCGGCGCTCAACGCTTGCCAGGCAGTGATGGCGACCGGGGTCATGGCTCGGATCGGATCAACGGCAAGCCCAGTCTGCGCCACCGGGCCATATGACCTTCCAACAGAACCACCTCCCGGCACCCCAGATTCCTCAGCCTGGAAGCGGCATACACGGCCCGGGGGCCGTGCTCACAAGTCACGACCAGGGGTTCGCGGCGACAGCGTTTCAGAACCGATGCCGGCGTTTTTTCGGCCACTTCGGTGAAGGGAACGTGCACGGCGCCGGGAATGTGACCACGGCGGTACTCGCCGGCAGAGCGGACGTCGAGTATCAGCGGGGACCGGTTTTCCGCCAAGGCACGGGCCAAGTCGTGCGGTGCGACGGCGGGACCGCCACAGGCGGTCAGCGACAAGGTCAGCAACACGAGACAAACACTGCGCATCAGGACTCCGTCGGTTCCGAAACGGGGACGACCAGCACCGGGCACCAGAGATAGCCGCTCACCACGCCGCAAGTCACCGCCAGGGACAACGCCTGCAGCACCGGCTGGGTCGCCAACCCCAGGGCGGCGAAGGCGGTCACCGTGGTCAGCATCGAGGCACCCATGGCCCGGTAGGTGGCATCCGGGTCTCCACCGCGCCGCTCCCGGTAGAAGATAGCGTAATCCACGCAAATGGCAATGGCCAGCAGTGCAGCGAGGAGGTGAAAAAAGCTGAGAGGAAACCCGGAGACGGCGAAACCGGCCACGATGGTCGCCCCCCCCAGCAATGCCGGTGTCAAGACCTGCAGGCCTGCCAGAACACTGCGGTAACGCCAGGCCAGCACTCCCCAGATGACGACGCTGCCAGCGACCAGCGCCAGGGCCGCCCGATGGCGGTAGCGTCGAGCCAGACGGTTGACACGGTCACGCTGACTGAGGTAACGCACCCCGTCCAGGTCGGCGACGGCGGCACGCACCGCCGCCGGATCGTGCCTTCCGAGCCAGATGACCAGGTTCGCCCGGTCTTCTAGGATCTGGACCTGTCCCGCCAGAATCTCCATCACCCGGGGATCGCTCGCCGTCAACCAGGGCGGTCCGGCGGTCGGCAAGCGGGACAGGGGGAGGACCGCCAGACCGGCATCGCGCAGGGCTTGGCGCCAGGCCTTGACGAACCCGGGGGTCACGTGGGCGCGGTATTGTTGCCAATTGCGCGCCTGAAGTTGCCGGGAGACGTACCAGGGATAAAGCGGCTGAAAGTGGTCCAACGCCCCCTTGACCTTGAGACGACGCAGCCGCAAGGTGGCAGCCTCGGCCCGTTGCAGGGCGGTTTCCAGGTCCGGGGCCTCGATCCATACCGCCCGTCCCGGTTCGATGCCGCCAAGGCGGGCACGCACCCGGCGGTCCTGAAGCTTGAGATCGGGATCGATCGCCGCCAACTTCTCCAGATCGTCGAGCCATTTCAGCCGCGGCCACAACGCCGCCGCAACGGTCAGAGTCACCAACGCCAGCCAACGTAGCCGACGTCGATGACGGCGGGCGAAGGCCAGCCAGGCGGCGAGCGGCCGGAGGCGGGGACGGTGCAACGGGCAGCCGGTGACAAAAGCCGGCAAAACGTAGCGGGTCGCCAGCAGGGCGGCCAGAATACCGACAGCGGCGAAGACAGCGACCTGTTGAAACCCGGGATAACCACTGGCTCCCAACGCCAGATAGCCGATCAGGGTGGTACCACCACCCAACGCCAAGGCGGGCCACAGCCGCCGAACCACCGTTTCCGGCCGGTGGTGCCCGGCGCAGTGGGCCAGGACATGGATGGGGTAATCGATGCAGACTCCCACCAGCGTGCTGCCCAGGGCCAACGTCAGGCCGTGAACGTAACCGAAGAGCCACTGAGTCGCCAGGGCACCGCCGGCGACGGAGAAGGCCAAAACCACCGCCACCGCCACCAGGCTGCGCAGGGTGCGGAACAGGCCCAGAAACACCGCGAGCACCCCCAGGGTGGATGCCAGGGTGACGCGGGTTACGTCTTTTTGAATACGTGCCTGGGCTCGAACGGCGAATATCGGCACCCCGGTGAGAGTGAGACGGTAACCATCCGCATCGGCGGCGGTGAAGACCGCCTGCAGACGTCGCTGCAGCGCACGCTGACGCTCGATGGCGAAAGCCTCGGGCTCGGCCTCGATCACCAGAACTTCAAAACCCGCGTTCCGAGGGGGGCGGAAACGATCGCGCCAGTCCTCGAAGGCATGCAAGGTCAGCAGTAGCGGATCACGCCGAACGACAGGCTGCAATCCGGCAGCCAACGGGGAGAGCAACGTTCGTCTGAGACGTTCGGCGCGTTCGGGAAGACGCTCGATGTCGAACAGTACCGGTGCTTCCCGTTCCGGTTCGAGGCTGTAAAGCACTTCGGCGTGCTCCGCCTGGCGCCGAAGCAGATCCAGCATCGCCGGCGGCGGATCGGACAGCGACCATACCCGCACGACCCCCTCCACTCGGGCGAGGCGCACCCGCAGGCGGCGGGCGAACCCCGCCACCGCGGCGCCGGAACGGACCGGCTCGATCAGCAACAGATAACGGCGGGCGAAACGCGACTGCTGCAGTCGGCTCAGCGGTTCCACGGCCGGATCGGAACCGAGAAAGAACACTGTCAGCCGGGTTTCCAGCCGCACCTGGAGCGCCACCACCATCCCCAACAGTACCAGCAAGGCAGCGGCGAGCCAGCGTGATTTCATTCCCCCCGGGCCTGGCGATACAAACGGGCGATACGGACTTTGAGATGATCACCGTACTCATCCAGGATCAGAGTCGTTCGGCTGCGATCGCCGTTGGCTTCCTGGATTTCCAGATAACGGTCGCCGTTCTTCGTCCCCAGAATCACGCGTCGGAACGGGACATCGGTACCTTTCGGCGTCAGCACCAAACGCCAGCCGGCTTTCGTTTCGTCCGTCTTCAGAAGGAAATCCCGTCGCACCGCCTCGAGGTCGCCGCGCAACAGACGCTGCAACAACACGATGCCCTGAACCTGGGGCAGGGAGCTGGGGAGAGGAAGACAGCGGCGTTCGCCGTCGGCGGGGCGATAGTACAACAATGCGTCGGGGGTAGCGACGAGAACGAGGCGCTCGGGCAACAGTTGCAGCTTCACCAGCGTACCGTCAGGATCGGCCAGCAGAAAACCACTGCCATGCCAGGGTTCGGTCAACAGCGCGAGACGCCGGGTTTCCTGATAACGAAACTGGTACGGCCGGTCGAGTACCAGCTCGGTCAACGGATCCCCGGCCCAGGCAGGCGCCCCGCACAGCCATAACCATAACCACAGCCAGCGGCGGCATTCAGTCCAGCCAGAACGCTTCACCACGACGGGCGACCTCACGAAAAGTTTCATGGGGCGGCGGCATCCGTTCCAGCTGGGGAAAACGCCGACGCCGGTAGAGGTATTCGCCGCCGACCAACACTCCCAGGAGGAGCCAGATTCCGAAGCCGTGGAACCACACCCAGGCGCCTTCGGCGCCGATCAGGGTCAAACCGATCGAAACCAGGGCGACGGCGACGAAAAAAACGCTCCACAGCCACGTCAACCGGCGCAGATAATCCTGCAGATAGTCGGGAATCTCGGTGAACTGCAACCGTACCATGCGTTCGATCAACGGCGGCGGACGCCACAGGGTGCGCCCGAACAGCCAGGCCAACAACGCGAAGCTTACCGGCGGTACCCAAGACGTCACCCCCTCTCCCAACCACCAGGCGCCACCGGCCAGGGCCACGGCCAGAATCGTCCACAGACGCCGCCAAGGCCGTCTCGGCTCACGCACCGCCCTGACGCCCAACCAGACCGCAAGCAGCCAAGGCAGCACCTTGTGCCAGCCCGAGGCGTATCCCCCGAACACCCCTGCCAGGAATAAGACCACGGCGACGATCCCGAACCTCATCGCTGGCGATTGGCGGCCACGAATTCGGCCAGAGCGGCGAGAGAAGCGAAAATCTGCGGATTGCGCTTGTCGTCGGAGCTGATTTTGATCCCGTAGCGGCGATCCAGCATGACACCGATCTCGAGGGCGTCGATGGAATCGAGGCCGAGGCCGTCGCCGAACAGCGGGGCCTCGGGGTCGATGTCTTCCGGCGTCACATCTTCCAGATGAAGCCCTTCGATCAATAAGCGTTTCAATTCATCGATCAATGGGGTCTGCGTCATGGAAATTTCCGTCAATTGACGATGGCGGTCACCTTACCATTACGGAAGCGGATGATGAAGGTATCGAAACGCGAGGCCCAGTAACGCCACTCGTTCAAATCCAGAGTCGGGGTCGCAGTGACCGGCGGATAACCGATGGCCGCGATCACCGCTTCCTTGCTCATCCCCACCGCCACTTTGCCGGCTTTGATGTAACGGCGCTCCCTGGGAGTGAAACGCCCCAGATCCACCGGCCGACGTGCCAACATCTTATGGAACGCCTGCTCGATGGTGTCGCCGGTATACTTCTGGACATTCTCGATCTGGATCACCGGACCGTCGGGAAGGAGACGAATCTGAAAACCCTTGCGTCCCCAGCTCACCAGCTCCACCTCGGTATTGATCGGCACCAGCGAACCACGGCGGTAATTGGTGGTGCGGTGGCGGTTCTTCTCGTATTGAAACGAATACCGGGTATAGAAACGATCCCCGAGAGCTATCCCCGGCGGCAAGTTGGCCTCGGCCCCCTTGAAAGCTTTGGGACAACCACCGAGTCCCAGCGACACCACCAGCATACACACGAGCAAAGCGAACTTGCGCATCGCATGCCTCCTTCCCCGATGAATATACGATTTTCCCACTAATCTAGCACAAAACGGAGATGCCTCCGAACGTGGTCTCGAAAAGTAAAAACGGCGTCCACGGTGGGGCCGGGCGGTTGTTCTGCCGGACGTGTTCCACTGAGAGATCCGCCAGGGAAATGTTCCTATGGCGCGTTCGCGGACGATGGCGCAAAATGAATACTCATGTCGTTCGCCCATTTGAGTCTGAAAAACCGAGTCCATCTTGTTCTCGCGGCGGTTTTGGCGCTGGTGGTGGCCATCGGCAGCGTCCTGGTGATCCAGCGCGTACGTCAGGCGGTGCGGGAAGAAACCCGCTCGGCCCTGCAAGTGATCGAGGAGATGAGCGAGGCACTGACCCGGCAGCCTCCATTGCCGTACGATCAGATTCAAACTTGGCTGGTGACGCTGGAACGTTCCGGTCAGATTCGACACATACGTATCCTCCATGCCGGGAAGGCACCGTTCGTAACACCGGTCCCGGCACGGGAGAGCGTTCCTACCTGGTTCACCGCCTGGGTGCGGCCACCGATGCAGCGCGTCGAGTACCGGATACCCACCCTCGACGGGCCACCCTTCCGTATCGTACTCATGACCGACCCCGGCGACGAAATCGCCGAGGCGTGGGAGGAAACCCGCTTGTTTCTCGGCCTGATCCTGGCCTTGGCCGGCGGGTGTTTCGTCGCCATCTCCTGGACGGTGGGACGGGCCTTCCAACCGGTGGACGCCGTCCTGAACGCCCTGGTGGCCCTCGAACGCGGCGACTACGACCACCGGTTGCCGGACTTTCCCCAGCCGGAATGGCGCCGTATCGCCCGCGCCTTCAACCACTGCGCCGGCGTTCTGGCCCGAACCCGGGCCGACAACCGCAGCCTGACCCGACAACTGCTCCAGGTGGAAGAAGAGGAACGCCGCACCCTGGCCCGGGAACTCCACGACGAACTGGGCCAGAGTCTCAGCGGCATCCGCATGCTGGCCCAATCGATCCGTAAATGCGACCGGCCGGAACGGGCTTCCGAGGCGGCGGGACTCATCGCCGAACAGGTGGACCACCTGTTCGCCTTGGTGCACGGCATGATTCACCGTCTCCGTCCCCTGGTGCTCGACGACCTGGGGCTGGTCGCCGCCCTCGACGCCCTGGTGGACGACTGGCACCGTCGCCGCCCCGACGTGGAGATCCACCTCGATCTCGACCCGGCCGCCGACCGCCTACCCGCCGAACACCGGATCCACGTCTATCGCATCGTCCAGGAAGCCCTCACCAACGCTTTCCGCCACGCCAAGCCCCGTACCATCCGGGTCCAGCTGACCTGTGTCGACTCCGACGTGCCCCATCGGCGCTGGCTGCAGATTCACATCACCGACGACGGCGTCGGCAGCGCCACTCCCCTGCACCAGCCTGGCCACGGCCTGCGGGGAATGCGGGAGCGGGTCGAGAGCCTGGGTGGGCGCTTCGAGCTGACCACCGCACCGAACCAAGGATTCGCCCTGACCATTCTGCTGCCCTTCGAGGAGGAACGCTGCGATGCCCATCCGCGTCATGCTTGCGGATGACCACGCCGTGGTCCGCGCCGGCCACCGCTTTCTCCTGGATCAGGAGAACGACATCATCATCGTCGCCGAAGCCGACGACAGCGACAGTGCCTATCACCAGTATCTGACCCACGCACCGGACGTGCTGGTGCTCGATCTGTCCCTGCCCGGCGCCGGCGGCCTGGCGGTGATCCGCCGGATCGTCACCCGAGACCCCGAGGCGAAGATCCTGGTGTTCACCATGCATGACGAGGTTCTCTACGCCAAACGCGCCCTCGAAGCCGGCGCTCGTGGTTATCTCACCAAGGACGCCGATCCCGACCTGCTGCCGGAAGCCATCCGCCAGGTGGCCCGGGGAAAAAACTACATGGCCGACGCCATCGCCCGCCAACTGGTGGCTCAGTACACCCAGGGGGACGACAATCCCCTGGCCCTCCTCACCCAACGGGAGTTCGAAATCTTCTGCCTGGCCGCCGAAGGTCTGTCGGTCCAGGAAATCGCCGCCAACCTCCACATCAGCTACAAGACCGCGGCCAATTACATGACCCGCATCAAACAAAAACTCGACCTCAACACCCTCGGTGAACTGGTGCGGCTGGCTTTCCTGCACGGCGTGGTCGGGAAGCCAGCCAGCGTCGGCAAGGCCGAATGAGCCATTCACCATCCCCCCTGCGAACCGCTCGTCCGCACCGACCGGCAGCGGCGTAGGCCGCCATCCCGACACGGAGCGCGATGCGACGCCGATGGTCAATTCAGCCTCATTTGCTTACCATTAAGGTCAAGTTCCACCGACGAGGAGGAGACGAACATGCGTTACGCCCGTCCCAACACCGAAGGCGCCAAGGTCCGCTTCCGCGACCGCTACGACAATTACATCGGCGGGCGGTGGGTGGCGCCGGTCGAAGGCCGTTACTTCGAGAACGTCACCCCGGTCACCGGCCACCCCTTCTGCGAGGTGGCCCGTTCCGGTGCCGTCGACATCGACAAGGCGCTGGACGCCGCCCATGCCGCCAAGGAAGCCTGGGCCAAGACACCGCCGGCCGAACGCGCCGAAGTGCTGCTCAAGATCGCCGACCGCATGGAAGCGAACCTCGAAACCCTGGCGGTGGCGGAAACCTGGGACAACGGCAAACCGATCCGGGAAACCCTGGCCGCCGACATTCCCCTGGCCATCGACCACTTCCGTTACTTCGCCGCCGCCATCCGCACCCAGGAAGGCGGCATCTCCGAACTGGACGACAAGACCGTCGCCTATCATTTCCACGAGCCTTTGGGGGTGGTGGGCCAGATCATTCCCTGGAACTTCCCTCTGCTGATGGCGGCCTGGAAACTGGCCCCGGCCCTGGCGGCGGGAAACTGCGTGGTCCTCAAGCCGGCGGAGCAGACCCCGGCCTCCATCGGCGTGTGGCTCGACCTGGTGGGCGACCTGATCCCGCCGGGGGTGGTCAACGTGGTCCAGGGATTCGGCGTCGAGGCCGGCAAGCCCCTGGCCCGCAGCCCCCGGATCGCCAAGATCGCCTTCACCGGCGAGACCACCACCGGCAGGCTGATCATGCAGTACGCCTCGGAAAACATCATCCCCGTCACCCTGGAGCTGGGCGGCAAGTCCCCCAACATCTTCTTCGAGGACGTGATGCGAAACGGCGAGGAGTATCTGGACAAGGCCCTGGAAGCCTTCACGATGTTCGCCCTCAACCAGGGCGAAGTGTGCACCTGTCCGTCGCGCGCCCTGATCCAGGCATCCATCTACGACGACTTCATCGAACGCGCCCTGGAACGGGTCGAGGCCATCCGGGTAGGCGATCCCCTCGACACCGACACCATGATGGGGGCTCAAGCGTCCAGCGAACAGATGGAAAAGATCCGTTCCTACCTCGACATCGCCCGCCAGGAAGGCGCCGAATGCCTGACCGGCGGCACGCCAGCGGAGATGGGAGGCGACCTGGGCGGTGGCTATTACCTTCAACCCACCGTCTTCAAGGGGCACAACAAAATGCGCATCTTCCAGGAGGAGATCTTCGGCCCCGTCCTGGCGGTGACTACCTTCAAGGACGAACGGGAAGCCCTGCAAATCGCCAACGACACCCTCTACGGCCTCGGCGCCGGGGTCTGGACCATGGACGCTAACCGGGCCTACCGCATGGGACGCAGCATCCAGGCCGGCCGGGTGTGGATCAACTGCTACCACCTGTACCCTGCCCACGCGGCCTTCGGCGGTTACAAACAATCCGGCATCGGCCGCGAAACCCACAAGATGATGCTCGACCATTATCAACAGGTGAAGAACCTGCTGGTGAGCTACGACACCAAACCGTTGGGTTTCTTCTGATCTAGGACTCACCGCAGAGGCGCAGAGGACGCAGAGTTGGGGAAAATCATGCTCTGCGGTCTCTGCGTCTCCACGGTGAAACCCAAGAGATGACACCATGACCGCGACCGTCCCCCGCGTAGTCGCCACCGAGGCGGCCCTGATGCTGATCGAGAAACTCAAGGCCGAACACGGCCCGCTGATGTTCCACCAGTCCGGCGGCTGCTGCGACGGCAGCTCACCCATGTGCTATCCCCGGGGCGAGTTCCAGGTAGGCGCCCAGGACGTGTGCCTGGGCGAGATCGGCGGCTGCCCTTTCTACATCAGCCGACCCCAGTTCGAACGCTGGCGCCATACCCAGCTCATCATCGACGTGGTGCCGGGCCGCGGCGGCATGTTCTCCCTGGAGGGTCCGGAGGGAGTGCGCTTCCATACCCGCTCGCGGCTGTTCTCCACCGAGGAACTGGAACACCTGGCACCGATCCAAACCGGGCCGGACCCGCCGTTCCCGGGAGACCACCATCCCAAGACCGGCGGCAACCCCTGAGGGTCTTGCCAACGCTCCCTCCTTCCGATCATGGGGAAACTTTCAAAGCCGATCGTCTTCTAAATAAAAGTCGGCCACACAACCAAGGCTCAG
>JALSSF010000042.1 GCA_026984375.1 Methylothermaceae bacterium
CAGGATGTTCTCGAGGGACAACGTCTTAATCCCTTTTAGATCAGGTCACGTTCTGGACTGCACCGCCATTTTTTCTTCAATGAAATCAATAAGTTGCAAGGCGCCATAAAGAAAATTTCCGCCGCCGGAGACCTCATGTGGTTATATCCAAATGCCATTGAGACATATCATCTGCATTGGTCTTGTTTTTCAAGTGTAGCATACGAACCGGTTCGGGCAAGTCGAGTCCGGGCAGATGAACGCCCTCTGGCATCAGGGGGCGGCCCCACCACAACCAGTCGGGTTTTTGCGGCAGGGGGTAGATGCGCACGTCGTCTTCGCGGGGATCGACGAGACGTTCCAGCCGCCTGACGACCCGGGCCAGACCGTCCCGGTTCAGATAGAGCAGGAATACCGAGTACTGCAGCGGTATGCCGATGCCTTTCAGGTAGCGGTGGATCCGCTGCAGGCGACGGGGATCGGCGATGTCGTAACAGGCGATGTGGGGGTGCTTGCGATGGATGCTCATGGGGTATAGGCGTCTCCGTGTTCCAGCCAGCGCCACAGGCGGGCGGTCAGGTCGCGGATGCGCCGCTCCAGCCAGTCGGCGTGGCGTTGATAGGCGGTCACCCGGGCGCGGTGGTCGTGGGGATCGGCGTCGAGCCGGCCGTCGAAGGCCAGCCGCCACAGGTCCCATTCGAGTACGCCGCCGATGGCGTTGAGCAGCCCGGGCCAGTCGTGGTCGGGTTCCAGGGCTTCGGGGGCGATGTGATAGCCGGTGAGTACTTCGCCCACCTGAGCCTTCAGTAGGGGTTTGAGGGCGAGCGGGGACGGGACGGCGTCGCCGCGGCGCGCCCGTAGTACCGCCCCCAGGTAGCGGCGCACGTGACGGACGCGGAGGTCCGGCGGCTGCAGGCGGTGATGGCGCAGCAGGGTCAGCAGCCGGGCGCGGCCGCAGGCCCGCAGCCAGTCCGCCAACCGCGCCGGGCCGTCCGGTTGGGCCAGATAGCCGTTCAGTCGCTCGTTGAAGGGTTCGCCCCCGGGCCGGGCGCTGAAGCAGTGGCCGATTTCCCGGCCGTCCGGGTCGAGGAAGGTGACGGGGATGCCGTGTTTCAGGCATTGGAGCAGAGCGGCGGTGCTCCACTGGACCGGGCCGCGGCAGACGATCCGTCCCAGGCGCGCCAGGGGCAGGAAGCGGTCGGCCCGGCCGCGGCTCTGGACCTTCAGGGCCGGGCCTTCCAGGGTGACCCGGCGCACGCCGGGGGCGTTGAGATAGACCGGTTGCATCATTGCCCCGTCTCCCGCAGTTCGGCCGCCAGGTGCGCCGCCTGACGCCGCAGGGCCCGCTGCACCGGTTTGACCTGGTGCTCGAAGGCGGCGAAGAAGCGTTGCCGACCCGCCTTGCCCAGCAGGCAGGTATCGCCCTTGCGGCGGAAATGGGTGGCGTCGAGCCAGCGGGAGCGGAACCAACCGTACACCCAGGCTTCGACGCAGGGGCGCCAGGGTTCGATCAGGTCGCAGGCCAGCGACTCCCTTCCCCAGGCGGTTTCGTGGTAGAAGCCGATCAGCGGATCGAGGCCGGCGGCCCAGGCCATCTGCACGGCGCGGTGGTGCAACAGGGTATAGGCCAGGGACAGGGCGGCGTTGACCGGGTCGGGGGGCGGACGCCGGCGGCGGCCGTCGAAACCGAGACCGGCGGGAAACAGGTGGCGGTAGGCGGCGAAGAAAACGCGTCCGGCGCTGCCCTCCAGGCCCCGCAGGGCGGCCAGGGCGTCGGTGTCGGGAACGGCGGTTTCGAGACGCCGCAGGCGGTCGGTGGCCCGGTCCAGGTGGCGGCGGGCGTCGGGGCGCTCGTCCCGCAGCGACGCCAGCCAGCGGCGTTGGCGCCGGAGTTTGGCGGTGACCAGGCGCTTGGCCCAGGACAGCCGCCGCCCGGGATCGCCGGCGGCGCGGTACTGGGCCAGCCGTAGGGTGGCGTCGTTGTGGCCGTGTCCCAGGACCTGGGCGCGGCGGCGGCTGCGGTGGATGTCGAGCAGAGTCACCGCCACCCCCGCTTCGGCCAGTTTGCCGAGCAGGTGGCTGTCGAAAGTGGTGCGGGCGGCGATCACCACCCGTTCCACCAGCGCCAGGGGAACGGTGCGGCGGCCGCCGGGATGAGTGATGACGAGTTGGCTGTCGCGGCAGGTCAGTTCGCCGCCGCTGCGGTCGAGATACAGGGTGCTCATGGCTCAGTCCAGATAGAACCAGTCGGGATTTTCCGGGGCCACGCCGCGGCCGAGGGTGACGACGCGCTGGCGTGGATCGAGGCGCAGGCAGAGGAGGCGGTCGTGGGATTCGTCCAGCGTCTGGGTCAGGTCGGCCAGCAGGTGGCCCTTTTCCGCCGCCGTCAGCCAGCATTCATGGACCGACTTCTGCCCGCCGGTGGCGTAACGGCGGGTCAGGTGTAGGGCGGCCCGCAGGCGGCGGGGTTCGCTGACGTCGTAGGCGACGAGATGAAGTTGACGTTGGATCGGCATCGCGTTCTCCCGGGAAGTGGGGGAAACGTCAGGATAGCGCGACGGCGGTGCGAATGGTCGGACGGCAAGCTTGCCGTCTCAGGGCGGCGGTCGCAGGGGGCCGAAGTTGAGGTACTTCCCGCCCTGGAAGTGATAGAGGATCACGGGGACGGCGTTGGCGAATTCAGCCCCCACCGGGGCGGCGGCCACCGCCGGGCCGGCGTGGAAATAGTGCACCTTGTCGGCGCCGCGGGCGAGGATGCCGGCGGCGGCCTCGCGGATTTCCCGCAGCAGGTCGGGCATGGCCTCGGGGGTCAGGGGTTTGTCGCGGGTGACCACGAGGATGCGGTCCTCGGGAATGTCCTTGAGGGCGGAATCGGCGGCGCGGAACTTTTCCACTACGGTACGGATGTCCTTGCCCGGCAGCAGATCGACGATCAGGATCACCGGTCGGGCACCGGGATCGCGGCGCACGGCCTCGAACCAGCGCTTGCGGCGGCGGCGTTCGCCGATCGCCACCTCGTACCAGGTCCAGACCAGCGGTATGGTGGCGATCAGCCCCAGGACGATGCCGATCGGGTCGAGCCAGGTCATGATGAAGTCGTGAATCGCTTGCCACATGGGTCGTTTCCCTCACAAATGGATCACACGCAGGCCGGCGTGGTGCCGGGCCAGGTATTCGGCCGCCAGGCGGCGGTGACAATGTTCCGGGGTCGCCTCGCTGCACAGCAGGCAGGCGTGGTCGAGCTGGGTCGGGTCGAGGCGGGTTTCCACGGC
Organism: Methylothermaceae bacterium; assembly: GCA_026984375.1. Classification (GTDB taxonomy): domain Bacteria; phylum Pseudomonadota; class Gammaproteobacteria; order Methylococcales; family Methylothermaceae; genus Methylohalobius. The sequence goes on from JALSSF010000042.1 coordinate 3,252, forward strand.
GCGCCGGCGCAGCAGGGCCAGGTAACGGCGTTCGTAGGCGTCCCAGTCGCCGTCGTCGCGGTAGGCGGTCAGCATCTCCCGGGTGGGGGCCAGGTCCGCCAGGTAGGTGTAGTCGATGCCGGCGAGGGCTTCGAGGAAGTAGGGCAGGTCGCGCCGTTTGGCGAACCCGGCCAGTTGCGAGTCGGGATTTCGGCGGGTGTCGAGCAGCCGTTTCACTCCCGCCCGCTGCAGCCGGGTGAAGAAGTCCTCGGCGGACTTGCGGGTGAAGCCGATGGTGAACAGGGTCATCACGGGTTCTCCGGTTTGGGTTTGCGGTAGGCGGCGCCGGCGGCCCGATGGCGGTAGGCGGCGGCCAGGCGCTCGGGCAGCGGGTCGCCGAACAGATCGCCGTCGAGGCCGCACAGACGCAACAGCCGGGCTTCCGTGTCCCGGTGGAGTTCGAGGCGGCCGTCGGCGAGGATGTGGCCCACCTCGACGCCGAGGTCCTGGAGCCGCGGGGCGATGAGCAGGGCGCGGTGGCAGTCCAGGGGCTCGCGTTCGGCGCACAGCAGGGCGATGCGGTAGTTCGCCATGCCGCGGCGCAGCCGTTCGAGCCCCTCGCGGAAGCGGGGGCCGGCGGCGACGCGCTCGTAGTCCACCCGGCCGTCGGCGTCGTAGTGGCTCGGGTCGTCGCTGCGCCCTCCCAGTTCCCGGCCCAGGAACACGTAGGCGATCCCGGCCCGGCGCAGCCAGTCCCGCAGGGTCTCCCGGTTGTAGTCGGGAAAGCGGCGGCTGTAGGGTTGGGAGCGCACGTCGGCCACGGCGGTGACGCCGTGGCGACGCAGCCGTTCCAGGAAGGCGTCGGGAGTATGGTTGGAATGACCGATGGTGTAGATCATGCGAATCGCTTCGGATACAACAGGGCGGCCACCAGTTTATAACAATAGCCCTGGAAGATTTCCCCCAGGCTGACGCACAGCACCACGTCCGTCAGGCGGTGGATCGCCGGCGGCCGATGGCGCAGCGGCGAGAGCCACAGGTCGGTCACCACCAGATCGTAGTCGGCGTCCAGGTAACGGAACCGGCCCCGCAGC
>JALSSF010000043.1 GCA_026984375.1 Methylothermaceae bacterium
GTCGTGGGCGATGGCGATGTCATGGTCGGCCAGGGCCGCCGCCAGGCGTTCGAGCAGGTCGCGGCGCAGGTGCGGGCTGTCGCAGGGAACGACCAGCAGGCCGGGGGTGTGCGCCCGCTGCAGGGCAGCGAGGATGCCGGCCAGGGGGCCCTGAAAGTCGGGCAGAGGGTCGGGGATGACCGGATGGCCGAAACGGCGGTAGACAGCCAGGTTGCGGTTGGCGTTGATGAAGACCTCCCGGCACAGCGGCGCCAGGATTTCCAGGGCATGCTGGACCAGCGGTCGGCCGTGATAGGGCTGCAGGCCTTTGTCGACGCCCCCCAGGCGCCGTGCTTTGCCTCCGGCCAGGACCACCCCGGTGAGCTGGTCGCGTTTCATGGCGTCAGGATGGTGTCGCGGGGGGGATCGCGGCGCTCGGGATAGTCCAGGGTGTGGTGCAGTCCCCGGCTTTCCTTGCGGGCCATGGCGCTGCGCACGATCAGTTCGGCGGCGATGATGAGGTTGCGCAGCTCCAGCAGGTCGCTGGTGACGCGGAAGTGACCGTAGTAGTCGGCGATCTCCTGTTTGAGCAGTTCCACCCGGCGCAGGGCCCGCTGCAGCCGCTTGTCGGTGCGGACGATGCCGACGTAGTCCCACATGAAGCGGCGGATCTCGTCCCAGTTGTGGCTCACCACCACTTCCTCGTCGGAGTCGGTGACCTGGGATTCGTCCCAGGCCGGCAGCGGCGGCGGGGCGGGCAGGTCGTCCAGGTGGCGGTTCAGGTCCTCGGCGGCCAGTTCGGCGAACACCAGGCATTCCAGCAGCGAATTGCTGGCCATGCGGTTGGCGCCGTGGAGGCCGGTGCAGGCGGTTTCGCCCACCGCGTACAGGCCGGGGATGTCGGTGCGGGCGCGGGCGTCGGTGACCACCCCGCCGCAGGTGTAGTGGGCCGCCGGCACCACCGGGATCGGCTCTCGGGTGATGTCGATGCCGAAGTCGAGGCAGCGGCGGTGGATGGTGGGGAAATGACGGCGGACGAAATCCGCCGGCTTGTGGGAGATGTCCAGATACACGCAGTCGATGCCCAAACGTTTCATCTCGTGGTCGATGGCGCGGGCGACGATGTCGCGGGGCGCCAGTTCGGCGCGGGGGTCGAAACGTTTCATGAAGGGGGTGCCGTCGGGCAGCAACAGGCGGGCGCCTTCGCCGCGCAGGGCTTCGGAGATCAGGAACGAGCGCGCCTGGGGGTGATAGAGACAGGTGGGATGGAACTGCATGAATTCCATGTTGGCTACCCGGCAGCCGGCGCGCCAGGCCATGGCGATGCCGTCGCCGGTGGCGGTGTCGGGATTGCTGGTGTAGAGATAGACCTTGGCGGCTCCGCCGGTGGCCAGGACCACCGCTCTTGCGGCGAAGGTGCGGACCTTGTGGGCTTTGCGGTCGAGGACGTAGGCCCCCACCACCCGCTGCGGCGTCAGGCCGAGCTTGGCCGTGGTGATGAGATCGACGGCGTTGTGGTATTCGAACAATTCGATGTTGGGATGGGCCCTGGCGCGGGCGAGGAGCGAGGTTTCCACCGCCTTGCCGGTGGCGTCGGCGGCGTGTACCACCCGTCGGTGGCTGTGGCCGCCCTCGCGGGTCAGATGCAGATGACGGTCGCCGTCCTCCGATTCGACCTCGGTGAAGGTGACGCCCTGGTCCAGCAGCCACTGGATCGCCGCCTTGCCACGGGAGACCACCAGGCGCACGATTTCCGGGTCGCACAGGCCGGCGCCGGCGACCAAGGTGTCCTGGATGTGGGATTCGATCGAGTCCTCGGCGTCCAGGACGGCCGAGATCCCGCCCTGGGCGTAGAAGGTGCTGCACTCGGCCAGTTCGGTCTTGGAGAGCACCGCCACCCGGGCGCGGTCGGCGAGCCGCAGGGCGACGCCGAGGCCGGCGGCGCCGCTGCCGATGATGAGAACGTCGTGTCCGAATGCCCGTGACATGGCGGTTTTATAACAAAAACCGAGTGGCGCTGACCAGTTTCGTATCACCACGCATCGTCATGGAGTCCCGGAAGGCAATTGGTCGGTGGCCTTGGCCGCTCGATTGAACGGACCTGGAGAAACGGAGATAATGGGAACGTCCATTCGACAGCCAGGTTTGCTGGTGGTTCAGGCGCGATAATGGTGACGCAAACCGGGTCTACGCTCACACATGGGGATAGGGTATTGAAAGGGGAGAATCAGTCGGCGGCGGAAGTCGATCAGGAATTGGTCAGGCGTGTCCAGCAGGGGGACAAGAAAGCCTTCGACCTGCTGGTGCTCAAATACCAGCCCAAGATCGTTCAGTTGATCGGCCGCTACATTCGAGACCCCTCCGAAGCCCTGGACGTGGCCCAGGAGACCTTCATCAAGGCCTACCGGGCGTTGCCCCGGTTTCGGGGCGAAAGCGCCTTTTACACCTGGTTATATCGAATCGCTATCAACACAGCCAAAAATCACATTGCGGCACGGGCGCGGCGTCCGTCGGATTCCGAAATCGAGCTCGAGACCGCGGAACAATTCGAAGGCGCCGTTCGTCTAAAGGATCAAGAAACGCCTGAGGGCATTCTGCTGAGCGAGGAGATCGCCGAGGCGGTTCGTCAGGCAATCGAGGAGTTGCCCGAAGAGTTGCGCACGGCGATCATGCTGCGGGAATTCGAAGGAATGAGTTACGAGGAGATCGCCCAGGCCATGGGCTGTCCGGTAGGGACGGTGCGTTCCCGCATCTTTCGGGCCCGGGAGGCGATCGACAAAAAGCTTCGGACACTGCAAAGCGGGATGCGCAAACCGCGCAAGGCGAAACCAACCGAATCATCAGTGGAAAAATGACAAGAGGCCGTAACTCATGCAGGATGACGTAACCTGGAAATTATCCCTGTTGATGGACGATGAACTGCCTCCCGACGAAGCCATCGCCCTGTTGGAGCAGGTCAAGCAGGATCCGCGGCTCCAAGTGAAATGGTTTCAATATCAACTGATTCGGCAAGCGCTCCGTACCGGAGACGGGGTCCCGTCCCAACCGGAGTTCCTCGAACGGGTCCAGGTGGCATTGGCGCGCGAACCCGATCCCCAGCCCGCTACCCTTCCGTCGTCCGCGCCGCAACGTCCTGCCTTGAATCGTTGGATCGTTCTGCCGGTGGCGTTGGCCGCCGCTGCGGTTATTGTCGTGCTGGTGTGGAATCGGGAAAACGCATCCGCCCCGAAGCCCCCTCCCTTGGCGCAAACGGCGTCGTTTCGAGCCGGTGATCTGGCTTCCCGGGATCGCGGTCCGCTCGCCGGCCCCCATCATTTCTCCCAAATCGAGGATTATCTTCTGGCCCATAGCGAGGACAGTCTCTATCTGCCCGGGTCCCAGCACATGCTGAGCTATGCCAGGATCGTCACCCATGGCGGCCGTTGATATGCATGCAAGCCGCTGGTGTGCGATCGGGCTGTGGCTGTGTTACAGCATGGCCCTGTGGGCCGGGGAGACGGTGATGCGTTCGCCTCAGGACTGGCTCAAGGCCATGACCGAGGCGATGCAAAAGCGCGATTACCAAGCGACGGTCGTCTACAGTCACGACAACCGGATTCGCACTCTGGCCCTGACCCACGTGATCCGGGACGGGGTCGTGTACGAAGTCCTGCAGGCGCTCGACGGCGTTCAACGCAAGGTGGTCCGCGCTGCGGACAAGGTCAGTTGCTATTTCCCCGACCGGGGCCTGGTGGTCGTCGAAACCCGTCCCCAGGAACAATCCCTGTTCAACAGCGCGCTTCCCCGGTATTGGGAGGGGCAGGACGCCATCTACCGCTTTCGTTTGGGTGAGCGTGACCGGGCGGCGGGACGCGAGGCCCAGGAAATCATGATCGAGCCTTTGGACCGATATCGTTACGGCCGCCGTATCTGGGTCGATGCGGATACCTTCCTGCCACTGAAGTTCGAGCTTTTCGACCGCCAGGGCAAAGTGATGGAATCCCTGGTGGTGACCGATCTCAAAATCGGGGAAGCGGTGAAATTCGTGCCGGAAGAGTCCGATCCCCGGCGCTGGCAGATGCTTGACCGCCGCGAGGAAGGTGCCGACCGACGCTGGCAGATCGGACGGTTGCCCGAAGGTTTCCACGAAGTGCGCCGCAGTCGTCACCTGGACCTGACCGACGGCAGGCCGGTGGATCATATCCTGATCAGCGACGGTTGGGCTTCGGTGTCGGTCTATGTCAAACCGGACGGGGACAAGGAATTCGATCCAGGAAGTTTTCGTCTGGGCGCGGTCAACCTCTACAGCCGGCGTCTGGATGGGCATTTGATCACCGTACTGGGGGACGTGCCTGCGGAAACCGTACGTTTGATCGGCGAAGGGGTACACCAGTCCCGGCCTTAGGTTCGGCTTGCGAATGTGATATTGTGGCGGCGGGCTACGGCCCGCCGTCGTGTGTCAGAAACTTGAATCATCGATCGGTCCGACATGAAGTTTGATATGAAAACCGCATCGGCGGTTTTTCTGATTTTGGCGTTCCTGGGGTGGATGCGGGCCGCCGGCGCAGGCCGGTTGCCCGATTTCACCGAGCTGGTGGAAGAAAACGGGGCCGCGGTGGTCAACATCAGCACGACCCGGAAAGTCGAAGCGCCGCGCTTGCCCGAAGGCATCGAGATCCCGGAAGGATCGCCGTTGGAGGAATTGTTCCGGCACTTTTTCGGCCAGCAGGACTGGCCCATGGAATCCAAGTCCCTGGGATCCGGCTTCATCGTCTCCGACGATGGTTACATCGTCACCAATTATCATGTGGTGAAGGAGGCCGATGAGATCATCGTACGGCTTCAGGACCGTCGTGAGTTGACCGCCAAACTGATCGGCGCCGACAAACGCAGTGATCTGGCGTTGTTGAAAGTCGAGGCCGAGGACCTGCCCGTCGTCCGGCTGGGGCGCAGCAGAAACCTCAAAGTGGGGGAATGGGTGGTGGCCATCGGTTCCCCCTTCGGCTTTGATCATTCGGTCACCGCCGGCATCGTCAGCGCTAAGGGGCGCAGCCTGCCGGGGGACAATTACGTTCCCTTCATTCAGACGGACGTGGCGATCAACCCGGGCAACTCCGGCGGGCCGCTGTTCAACATGGCGGGCGAAGTTGTCGGGGTCAATTCCCAGATTTACAGCCGCACCGGGGGCTTCATGGGCTTGTCGTTCGCCATTCCCATCGACGTCGCTCTGGAAGTGATCGACCAGCTCAAGGCCCATGGCAAGGTCCGGCGCGGCTGGCTCGGGGTCCAGATCCAGGACGTCACCCGAGAGCTGGCCCAGTCCTTCGGCATGGACCGTCCCCACGGGGCCCTGGTCGCCCGGGTGTTGCCCGGCAGTCCGGCGGCCAGAGCCGGCATTCAGGTGGGCGACGTCATCGTGGCCTATGACGGCCATGTCATCGAAAGCTCGGCGGAGCTGCCCCCTCGGGTGGGCTTGACGCCGATCGGCCGGGAAGTGCCGGTCGCGGTGCTGCGCGACGGCCGCCGGCGGGTGGTTCGGGTCCGAATCGGGCAACTGCCCGACGAGGAGCCGGTGCAGGCCGGCCTCGACAGGACGAAGCTCAACGTACCCGAGCTGGGACTGGCGGTGGCGGAACTCGGCGGTGACGAAGGGGAGCCGCCAGAGACCGGTGTGGTGGTGCGTCATGCCCAGGGTCCGGCCCGGGAGGCCGGAATCCGCCCCGGTGACGTCATCGTACGTCTCGGCAGACAACCGATCCGCAGCGTCGGGGATCTGCAGCGTCGGCTGCGTCGGCTGCCGCCCGACCGTCCGGTCGCTCTGTTGATCCGGCGCGGGGAAGATGCTTTGTTCTTGGCCGTCAAACCCTATCGAAAAAGCGACGAAACCGAAACACCGTGACTGAACTCGACAAGATTCGCAATTTTTCCATCATCGCCCACATCGACCACGGTAAATCGACCCTGGCCGATCGCTTCATCCAGATCTGCGGTGGCCTGTCGGAGCGGGAGATGGCGAGCCAGGTGCTCGATTCCATGGACCTGGAGCGCGAACGCGGCATCACCATCAAGGCCCAGAGCGTGACCCTCCACTACACCGCCGCCGACGGGGAAACCTACCAGCTCAATTTTATCGACACCCCGGGGCACGTGGACTTTTCCTACGAGGTGTCGCGGTCTCTGGCCGCCTGCGAGGGCGCTTTGTTGGTGGTGGACGCCGCCCAGGGGGTGGAGGCCCAGACGGTGGCCAACTGTTACACCGCCATCGACCAGGGGCTGGAAGTGGTACCGGTGCTCAACAAAGTGGACCTGCCCTCGGCAGAACCGGAACGGGTCAAGCAGGAGATCGAGGAGATCATCGGCATCCCCGCCGACGAGGCTCTGGAGATCAGCGCCAAGACCGGCCAGGGCGTGCGGGAGGTGCTCGAACAGATCGTCGCCAAGATTCCACCGCCCCAAGGGGATCCCGAGGCACCGCTCCAGGCCCTCATCATCGACTCCTGGTTCGACAACTACCTGGGTGTGGTGTCCCTGGTGCGGGTGGTCAACGGCACCCTGAGGAAACGGCAGAAGATCACCGTGATGTCCACCGGCAGGCATTATCTCGTGGATCAGGTGGGGGTGTTCACGCCCAAGCGCCAGGAGACCGACGAACTTCACGCCGGCGAGGTAGGCTTCGTGGTCGCCGGTATCAAGGATATCTTCGGCGCTCCGGTGGGGGACACCATCACCGCCGCCGACCGTCCCTGCGCCGAACCGCTGCCCGGTTTTCAGAAGGTTCAGCCGCGGGTGTTTGCCGGTCTCTATCCGGTCAGCGCCGACGATTACGAGAATCTGCGGGAAGCGCTATACAAGCTGCGCCTCAACGACGCCGCCCTCCAGTTCGAGCCGGAAACCTCCCAGGCCCTCGGTTTCGGCTTCCGTTGCGGCTTCCTCGGAATGCTCCATATGGAGATCGTCCAGGAACGCCTGGAGCGCGAATACGGTCTCGATCTCATCACCACCGCCCCTTCGGTGGTCTATCAGGTCCTCACCACCAAAGGCGAGGTCCTCGAGGTGGACAATCCCGCCGCCCTGCCGCCGGTCAACCAGATCGAGGAGATCCGCGAACCCATCATCGAGGCCAACATCCTGGTGCCGGCCGACCATCTGGGCGGCGTCATCGGGCTGTGCATCGAAAAACGCGGGGTGCAGAAAAATCTCCAATACCTGGGTAACCAGGTGTCGCTGACCTTCGAGCTGCCCCTGAGCGAAGTGGTATTGGACTTTTTCGACCGCCTCAAATCGGTGAGCCGCGGTTTCGCCTCGTTCGACTACGAGTTCAAGCGCTTCCAGGCGGCGCCCATGGTCAAGCTCGACATCCTCATCAATGGCGAGCGTGTCGACGCCCTGTCGCTGATCGTCCACCGCGACATGGCCGAGTCCCGCGGCCGCGAGCTGGTGGAAAAGATGAAGGAACTGATCCCGCGGCAGATGTTCGAGGTGGCGATCCAGGCCGCCATCGGTTCCAAGATCATCGCCCGCTCCACGGTCAAGGCACTGCGCAAGAACGTCACCGCCAAGTGTTACGGCGGCGATATCACCCGGAAAAAGAAATTGCTGGAGAAGCAGAAAGCGGGTAAAAAGCGCATGAAGCAGGTGGGCAAGGTGGAAATTCCCCAGGAGGCCTTCCTCGCCGTGCTGAAAGTCAAACAAGAAGGATAACAACCATATGGACTTCGACTTCGAGTTCTTTCTGCTGCTCGGCACCTTGGTGTCGGGCGTCATCTGGGGGGGATGGTTGCTGTGGCTCCGGCGTCAGGGACGGCATCCGGCGGAGGAGAAGGAGCCGTTGCCGGTGGAATACGCCCATTCCTTCTTCCCCATTCTCTTCATCGTCCTGTTGCTGCGTTCCTTTCTGGTGGAGCCGTTCCGCATTCCCTCGGGTTCGATGATGCCCACGTTGCTGGTGGGGGACTTCATTCTGGTGAACAAATTTATCTATGGCATCCGTCTGCCGGTGCTGCACACCAAGGTCGTGGAAATTTCCGAACCGGAACGGGGCGACATCGTGGTGTTCCGCTATCCCAACGATCCCAGCGTCGACTACATCAAACGGGTGGTGGGTCTGCCCGGGGATCACATCGCCTACTACAATAAAAGGTTATACATCAACGGCGAACCAGTACCGCTGAAGCCCCTGGGCCGCTACGTGGGCGTGGGGCGAAACCAGCGTTACCAGGGGGCCTTGGTGTTCGAGGAGACGCTGGGGAGAGTCAGGCACCAGATCATGATCATGCCAGGCAGAGCTTCGGTGGAAGGCGAGTTCACCGTGCCGGCGGGCCATTACTTCGTCATGGGCGACAACCGCGACAACAGTAACGACAGCCGCTACTGGGGCCCGGTACCGGAAGAAAACCTGGTGGGCAAGGCTTTCTTCATCTGGATGCACTGGGAACCGAGCAACCCCGGCGTGGTGTTCGATCGGATTGGAACGGTGTTGCGATGAGGAGACATCCCGGCCGTCAACGGGGCATGACCCTGCTGGGCATGGCCTTCGCCGCCTTTTTGCTCGGCTTTTTCACCCTGCTCGTCCTCAAGATCGGTCCCATTTATCTGGAACATTACAAGGTCGTTTCGTCGTTGAAATCCCTGGAGCAGATGCCGGATCTGGCGGGAAAGTCCCGGCGTGAGGTGCGCACCCTGTTGGAAAAACGCCTCGACATCAACATGGTGGAAAACGTGACCGGGGACGACATCCAGGTTTCCCGGGAGGATGGTGTCACGACCGTGACGGTCACTTACGCGGTGGAAAAACCCCTGATCGGCAACCTCAGCGTCGTGGTTTATTTCGACGATCGGATCGAGGTGACAAATCCTTGAAGACGGATCTGGGCCAGTTGTGCCGGCGGTTGGAACTGGAGTTCCATGATATCGAGCGGTTGCGCGAGGCCCTGACCCATCGCAGTGCCGGGCCCCGCAACAACGAACGTCTGGAATTTCTGGGGGATGCCGCTTTAGGTTTCATCGTAGCACAGGAATTGTTCCACCGCTTTCCCCGGGCGCGGGAAGGGGAACTGAGCCGTATGCGGGCCAGTCTGGTCAATCAGACCAGTCTGGCGCAGCTGGCCAGGCGGCTGAATCTGGGCGAGTGGCTGGTTCTCGGCCCCGGCGAGCTGAAGAGCGGCGGTTTTCGACGCGATTCCATTCTCTCCGATGCCCTGGAAGCCCTCATCGGCGCCATTGTCGAGGATCAGGGCATCGAGGCCTGCCGCCGCTGGGTGGTGCGATTGTTCGCCGAGAAGTTTTCCCAATTGGAAGCGGGCCACTGGGGTAAGGACGCCAAGACCCGGCTGCAGGAGTTTCTCCAGGGCCGGGGGCTGCCGTTGCCGCGCTATGAATTGATTTCCCAAAGCGGTCCGCCCCACGACCAGACTTTCGTGGTGGCCTGCCACGTGGCACCGCTGCCGCAGCCTTTCGTCGCTGAAGGCAGTGCACGCAAGCAGGCGGAACAGCGGGCCGCCGCCATGGCGTTGGAACGGTTGACACGAACATCGGCCAAGTGATCATGAAAACCGGATACGTGGCGTTGATCGGTCGCCCCAACGTGGGCAAGTCGACCCTGCTCAACCGCCTGTTGGGGCAGAAGCTCAGTATCGTTTCCCGCAAACCCCAGACCACCCGCCATCGCATCCTGGGGATCAAGACCACCGAGACGGCCCAGATTCTCTATCTGGACACGCCGGGAATCCACCAGGCCGCTTCCCGGGCCCTGAACCGCTATCTCAATCGGACAGCGGCGGCGGCGCTGGCGGGGGTGGACGTGGTGGTGTGGTTGATCGACGGCAAGGGTTTCCGCGGCGACGACCCCCTGGTGTTCGAGAAATTGAAAGCCGTCGATGTTCCGGTGATTCTGGCGATCAACAAAGTGGATAAGGTCCGGGACAAAAAGACCCTGCTGCCTCTGATCGACGAAGCCCGGCGGCGCTATCCCTTCGCGGAGATCGTTCCCGTCTCGGCCTTGCGCGGGGACAACATCGACGCCCTGGAGCAGGCGATCGTCAACTATCTGCCCGAGGGGCTGCCGGTTTATCCACCGGATCAGATCACCGATAAACCGGAGCGTTTCTTCGCGGCGGAAATCATCCGGGAAAAGTTGCTCCATTATCTGGGGGACGAGGTCCCCCATCGGCTGACGGTGGAAATCGAGCAGTTCCGGGAGGATCCGGATCTGATCGCCATCCATGCGGTCATCTGGGTGGAGCGGGAAAGCCAGAAGCCCATCGTCATCGGGCGCAAGGGCGAGCGGCTCAAGAAGGTCGGCCAGCAGGCCCGTCAGGAACTGGAAGCGTTCCTGGGGCGGCACGTCTATCTCGATTTGTGGGTCAAGGTGAAGAAGGGTTGGTCCGACGACGAGCGCCTGCTCAAACAGTTGGGCTATGCGGACTGAATCCCGTCGTTCCGCTTCGGATTGGTGTCACGGTTACGTGCTACACCGTCGGCCCTGGCGCGAGACCAGCCTGTGGCTGGAGGTGTTCACCCGGGAAGCCGGCAAGGTGGCGTTGATCGCCAAGGGGGGGCGACGGCCCAAACGTTTCCCGGGCGGGCTGCAGCCGTTCCAGCCCCTACTGCTGCAGTGGCGTCGCCGGGGCGACCTGGCCAATCTCACGGCGGCCGAAGTCGGGGGGGTGGCGTTCCCCCTGACCGGAGAGGCGCTGTTTTGCGGTTTTTACGTCAACGAACTGCTGTCCCGTCTGCTGGCGCGCGACGATCCCCATCCCGGTCTGTTCGATGGCTACCGAAGGGTTCTCCTGGAACTGGCCGAAGGGACGGATGTGGAGGCGGGGCTGCGGCGCTTCGAATTGACCCTGCTGGTGGAAATCGGCTACGCGCCGGTGCTGGATCATGAGGTAGAATACGGTAACGCCATCGAGGCGGAGCGGCGGTACCGGTATGTGCCGGATCGCGGTCCGGTGGCGGATGCCGGCGGCTGGCTGCACGGCCGTACCCTGCTGGATCTGAACGCCGGATGCCTGAGTTCGCCGCGGTCCCGGGTGGAGGCCAAACGCCTGCTGCGTCTGCTCATCGAACCGCATTTGCAGGGCCGGCCGTTGCAAAGCCGCTCTCTGTTTCGTCAACGAGTGACAGGACATGCACCACAAACCCGTTCGTCTCGGTGTTAACATCGATCACATCGCCACGCTGCGCCAGGCCAGGGGAACGCCCTATCCCGAGCCGGTGGAGGCGGCCCTACTGGCCGAGAAGGCCGGTGCCGACGGCATCACCGCGCACCTGCGCGAGGATCGGCGTCACATCCAGGACCGGGACGTCCGTCTGCTGCGGGAGATGATCCACACCCGTCTGAACCTGGAAATGGCGGTCACCGACGAAATGGTGGCCATCGCCTGTCGCACCCGGCCCGACGCCTGCTGTCTGGTACCGGAGAAGCGCGAAGAACTGACCACGGAGGGGGGACTGGATGTCCTGGGACAGTTCGACCGGGTCAAGGCCGCCTGTCAGCGGCTGGCCGAGGCGGGCATCGAGGTTTCTCTGTTCATCGATCCGGAACCGGAACAGATCGAGGCGGCCAGCCGGGCCGGAGCGCCGGTCATCGAGCTCCACACCGGTCACTATGCGGACCTCAGGGGCGAGGCACGGCTCGAGGAACTGGAGCGTCTGAAAAAGGCGGCCCGCCTGGGTGACAGTCTCGGTCTTCAGGTCAACGCCGGTCACGGGCTCAATTATCACAATGTCGAGCCGATCGTCCGGATCGGGGAAATCGTCGAACTCAACATTGGCCACGCCATCGTCGCCCGGGCGGTGATCACCGGACTGGCGGCGGCGGTGGCGGAAATGAAGCGATTGATACGGCAGACACGGTTAGAATATTGACCGCGTCCAATTGATTTGCCATATTGAGCCATTTCCCAGGGGGATGTACGGGGGTGGCTTATGGAGCGGAACGACATGAAAACGATCACGCAATTCGATTCCCGGGAAGCGGACAACGAGGCGCTGTTGACGGCCCGGATCGCCGCCGAGGAGCAGGGGCGTTTCGCCCGCCGCCTGGTGGGGGGGCTGATGGCTTTCATGCTGCTGTGGTTGTTGGCGCTGCTTTTTTTCAAGCAACCCGGTCTGTTCAACCTGAGCCGGCTGTTGCCGGGCGAAGCGAGGACGTCGATCGCCCATCCGGCGGCACCGCTTACCAGTCAGGTGGTCCAGCTGAATCAGGAGCTCTCCAGGCTGCAGCGACAGTTGGGCGATGCCCTCACCCAGACCCTCACCATGAAACTGGAGGCGTTGGAAGAGCGGATCCGCCTGGGCCAGGCCGGACTTCAGGATCTGGAGTTGCTGCAGTCCATCCGGCAAGACATCCGCATGTTGGCCAAGCAGGCCCGCACTTCGGCACCGGCCGCCCAGCCTGCGGTGGCGCAGCAGACCCTCTTGCTGGACAAACTGGTACGCCTGGAAAATCTGTTGTATCTGAGCCTGGCTTCGTTCGCGCTGGTCACGGTGGCGGCGGTGGGTTACTGGTTGCGCTGGAGCGCGCGCATGCGGAAACTGGACGCCGATTTGTCCCGCCTGCGTTTTCAACTGGAACACCGGCGCGATTGAACCTTCCGGTCGGTACACCCCGCCTGTCGACGAAGCCGTTTGCACCGGTTTCGCCGCAGGAGAAGGCCTCTTTCTTTCCGTAACACCACGGCAGTCATGCACGCCCATCCTCTTTCGGTCGCGCCCATGCTTGACTGGACCGACCGCCACTTCCGCTATTTTCTCCGCCTGATTTCCCGGCACGTGCTGCTGTATACGGAGATGGTCACCTGCGGTGCGATCCTGCAGGGGGATGCCCAGCGCCATCTGGCCTTCGATCCCCGGGAGAAGCCCCTGGTCCTGCAACTGGGGGGAAGCGACCCGGAAGCCCTGGCCCGCTGCGTGTCACTGGCCGAACCCTACGGTTACGACGCTTTCAACCTGAACGTCGGCTGTCCCAGTCAGCGGGTGTCCCGGGGGCGTTTCGGAGCCTGTCTGATGAAGGAACCCGGTCTGGTGGCGGAATGCATCGCTGCGATGCGGGGTGCCACGGCGTTGCCGGTGACGGTGAAATGCCGTATCGGTGTCGATGACTACGACCGCTACGAAGATCTGGCCGGTTTCGTGGATCGGGTGGCGGCGGCCGGTTGCCGGACCTTCGTCGTCCACGCCAGGAAAGCTTGGCTCCAGGGGTTGTCGCCGCGGGAAAACCGCACCGTGCCGCCGCTTCGCCACGACCGGGTCCATCGCCTCAAGCGTGATTTTCCCCATCTGACCGTCGTACTCAACGGCGGCATCGAAAACCTGGATCAGGCCCAGGAGCACCTGAAACGAGTGGACGGGGTCATGATCGGCCGGGCGGCGTATCACAATCCCTGGCTGCTGGTGGAGGCGGATCGGCGGTTCTACGGGGACCCCCATCCGTTGCCCACCCGCCGGGATGTGGTGCAGGCCTATCTGCCTTATATGGCGGCTCAATTAGAGGCCGGGATTCGCCTCCACTCCCTGACACGCCATATTCTGGGATTGTATCACGGTCAACCGGGGGCGCGGCGTTGGCGGCGGCACGTAACGGAGGCCGCCAGGAACGGCGGCATCGAGGTTCTGCGGAACTGGCTCGACGGTGGACCGGACGGGGAATGCCGGAAGTCATGATAGGTGTTGAGGGGGCGGCGCTTCGGCCGGTTGACGTCGAGGGATGAAACGTGGTTTAAAGATTCTTTGATCTGAACAACGAAAGGAGGTGTGGATGACGACGGTCACCCTGCCGGTCAGCGGCATGAAGTGCGATGCCTGTGAAAATTTGATCCACGATGCTTTGATGGAGAAGGAGGGGGTGGTCTCGGTCAAGGCCGATCATCAGGCGAAACAGGTCGAAATCGAATTCGACGAAAGCAAGGTCGACCTGGACACCCTGAAGCAGACCATCGTCGAGCAGGGTTTCAAAGTGGTCGGTTACGGAGAGCCGGGTCTTCTGGACCGGATCAGGGAATTCATCGACGCCCTGCTGAAGTTCTTCAAAAGCTGATCCCCGGAAAATCCCTAGCTTTGGTGCGACAATATGCCGCACCAGGGTCTTTTGCGTGCCTTTTATAATCGAAGGCACTTACGATTGCGGTCCACGTCTAAACAACAACGATAACCATCGAGTCTGCTTATGGCCAAGCGTCAATTGACGTTCCGCGCCGAGGGCATGCATTGCACCAGCTGCGAAAAAGTGCTCGAACTGGCGCTTTCCAAACTGCCGGGCGTGGAAAAGGTCCGATCCAATTATGCTTCCCAGGTGGTCCAGGTCACTTTCGACCCGGAAAAGATTTCCCTGCCCCGGATTTTCGAGGTGGTGGAGGCCAAGGGTTATCGTTGTGTCCTGATCGACCGCGAAGCGCGGCGCAAGGAGGTCTTCAACCGCCTGTTGGGGATCGTCATCGGCGTCGCCGGCATCCTGCTGATCCTGTACGGCGGTTCTCGGCTGGTGGACCGCTTCCAGTTGCCGGACTTCGATGTCCAGTTGAGTTATTGGGCGGTGCTGGTCGTCGGTCTGTTGACCGGTTTTCACTGCGTCGGGATGTGCGGGGGGTTCGTCCTCAGCTACACCGCTCGCGGGGCGCAGCAGGGGGTCGGAACCTATTGGCTCCATGCCCAGTACGCCCTCGGCAAATTACTGTCCTATACCCTGTTGGGTGCCGGATTCGGCCTGCTGGGCGCCATCGTCAGCTTCACCCCCACCATCCGGGGGATCGCCGCCATTCTGGCCGGCGTCTTTTTGATCCTCTACGGTTTCAACATGCTGCACGTGTTTTCCGCGGTGCGCATCGGCTTCACCATGCCGCGCTTCCTGTCCCGCTTCGTGCGGGAGGAGACCCACCGGACCCACCAGCCCTTCGTCATCGGTCTCCTCAACGGCTTGATGATCGCCTGCGGCCCCCTGCAGGCCATGTACGTGATGGCCGCCGGTACCGGCGATGCCCTGGAAGGGGCCCGGTTGTTGTTCATCTTCGGGCTTGGCACGTTGCCCCTGATGTTCGGCTTCGGCTTTCTCGCCAGTCTCATCTCCCACCGGATGACCCACCGCATTCTCAATGCTTCCGGCATCCTGGTCATCAGCCTGGGCCTGGTCATGTTGAACCGCGGCCTGGCGATGACCGGATCCGGTTACGACTTTCACACCCTGATTCAGCGTCATTCCCAGGCGCCTTCGGTTTCCCGGGTGGGTAAGGAACAGGAAGGTTTCCAGGTCATTCGCATGGAGGTCAAAGCGAGCGGCTACCGCCCCAACCGCTTCGTTCTCAAACGAGGTGTGCCGGTGCGCTGGATCATCGAAGGTGAGGAGTTGACCGGCTGCAATCGGGTCATTCTGGTTCCCGGTCTCGATCTGGAGATAGAGCTCAAACCAGGGACTCAGGTCGTCGAGTTCACGCCCAAGCAGCCGGGCACCATTCCCTGGAGTTGCTGGATGGGCATGCTGCACGGCGAATTCGTGGTGGTGAACGGCGAAGCGGGCGCGGTGCGACAGGCCCGCCGTCCCTGGATCCGGCGGGGGAGGGTCCGGAGTTCGGCGCTCACCTTACAGCCGTGTCCCCAATGCCTGGATCGTTGATTTGCGCTTGGGATTGCGTGAAAATTCATTTGTTTCAGCGACTGAAATTTGAAGAGGGCGCATCATGGCGGTAGCAGTGGAGCGGTCGGAACCTGTCGAAGAGCCCAGCATTCGCCTGTCCATCATCGGCATGCGGTGTGCCGGTTGCGTGAAAACGGTGGAAAACGCCCTGAAAGGGGTCGCCGGGGTGAAGGCGGTGAACGTCAATTTCGCCGACCACTCGGCGGTCGTGGCCGGTGAGGTGGAGCCGGAGGCGCTGCGCGCCGCCCTGCAGGAGGTGGGGTACGACGCGGCGGTGATGGAGAGCTTCGAGGATCTGGAAGCCCAGGAGCGCATGGAGGAGGAACGCTATCAGTCCCTGCTGCGCAAATCGGCGGTGGCGGCGGCCTGGGGCATTCCCCTCATGGTGGGCGGATGGCTCGATTGGTGGCCTCCCATCGGGACTCCCCGGGGAAGCGATTTCTGGTCCATCGTTTCCCTGGTCACCTTCGCGGTCATGTACCATTCCGGCGGCCATTTCTTCAGCGGCGCGGTCAAGGCCCTGCGCGGCGGCGCGGCCAACATGGACACCCTGATCGCCATGGGTACCGGGGCGGCCTGGCTCTATTCCACCATCGTCATCGATTTCGCCCATTTCCTGCCGCCGGAGGCGACCCATCCCTATTTCGAGGCGGCGGTCATCATCATCGCCTTCGTCACTCTCGGCGGCGCTTTGGAGACCCGGGCCCGGGGGCGGGCCTCTTCCGCCATCCGCAAGTTGATCGGCCTGCAACCGAAGACCGCCCGGGTGGTGCGCAACGGCCGGGAGATCGACGTGCCGGTCGAGGCGGTGACCGTCGGGGAAATCATCCGGGTGCGTCCGGGCGAGAAGATTCCGGTCGACGGGGAAATCATCGAGGGCTATTCCAGCGTCGACGAGTCGATGTTGACCGGTGAGTCGATCCCGGTGGAAAAAGGCGTCGGCGACGAGGTGATCGGCGGGACGGTCAACCTGCGCGGCAGTTTCTTGATGCGGGCGACCCGGATCGGCCGGGACACGGTGTTGGCCCATATCGTCGAATCGGTGCGGCGGGCCCAGAGCAGCAAGCCGGAAATCGCTCGTTTGGTGGATCAGGTCGCCGCCGTTTTCGTGCCGGTGGTGGTGGGGATCGCCGCCCTCACCTTCTTGGTATGGTGGACCTTCGGTCCGGAGCCGTCCCTGGGATACGCTTTCGTGACTTCCATGACCGTCCTGGTTATCGCCTGTCCCTGTGCCCTGGGGCTGGCGACCCCCATCTCCATCATGGTCGCCGTGGGGCGGGCCGCCCAGAACGGCATCCTGATCCGCAACGGCGACGCCTTCCAGGCCGCCGCCCGGTTGACGACGGTCGTTCTCGACAAGACCGGTACCGTAACCGAGGGCAAGCCGCGGGTGACCGCTGTCGAGCCATTCCAGGGATGGACCGAGGATCGGGTGCTCCAACTGGCGGCCGGGCTCGAGGTCAATTCCGAGCATCCGTTGGCGGAGGCCATCGTTTCCGAGGCCCGGAGCCGGGGCTGTGAGATCGAACCGGTGACCGATTTCGAAGCGGTGACCGGTAAGGGCGTGCGCGCCAAGCTCGACGGCCGGAGAATCCTGTTCGGCAATCTGGCCCTGATGGAGGAGGAAGGCGTCGACTGCAGCGGTGTCGCGGCGGTTTTCGACGATTATGCCGAACGGGGTCAGACTCCCATGTTGCTGGCGGTGGACGACCGGCCTGCCGGTGTCATCGCGGTGGCGGACACCATCAAGCCGGATTCCAAGGCGGCGATTCGTCAGCTCAGGGAAATGGGCATCAAGGTCTGGATGGTCACCGGGGACAACGAGAAGACCGCCCGTGCCATCGCCCGGGAGGCCGGTATCGATGCGGTCCAGGCCCAGGTGCTGCCGGAACAGAAAGCCGAAGTCGTGCGCAATTTGCAGCGCCGCGGCGAGGTCGTCGGCATGGTGGGAGACGGGATCAACGACGCGCCCGCCCTGGCCCAGGCCAATGTGGGGTTCGCCATCGGCACTGGAACCGATATCGCCATCGAAAGCGGCGATATCGTCATCATGCAGGGTTCCCTGTTGAAGGTTCCGGAGACCATCAAACTGTCACGGGCCACCCTTCGCAACATCAAGCAGAACCTGCTGGGGGCCTTCATCTACAACGTCTCCGCCATTCCCATCGCGGCAGGTCTCCTGTATCCCTTCTTCGGCATTCTGCTCAATCCCATGATCGCCGGCGCCGCCATGGCCATGTCGTCGGTGACGGTGGTGACCAACGCCAACCGCCTGCGTTACGTCAGGCTGTGATCGCCAAGGCTTGCGGTGAAAAAAGCCCCGCGTCAGCGGGGCTTTTTTTTCAGTCCTTTTTGAGCTGCCGGGCCTCTTCCGGTCTGGGGTAGTCGGCGCCGATACTGATGATGAAACTGGCGGCGTCCTCGACGCTCATCCGGGACTTGACGATTTTGGACTCGGGAACGATCACGGTGAAGCCGGAGGTGGGATTGGGGGAAGTGGGAACGAACAGCACGTACATGTCGCCTACCTGATTGGTCACGTAGGCGGGAACCCAGACGCCGTCTTTGGGGTATTCCACGTACACGACCTCGCGTTTCTGGACCTCGCTTTCCGTCGTGAACATGCTGATCACCTTCTTGCTGACCCGATAGATGGTGTTGAGCAGGGGGATCCTGCCGATGACGGCGTCGAAGGCGGAAATGATGATCGACTGACGGTAACGGGCGATGGAATAGCCGATGTAGGTGATCAGCGCGATGCTCAGGAGCAGCAGGGTGGTGGTGAAGGAGTAGCTGGCGGAATAACCGTAGAGACTGACGATGACGTCCGTCAACAGCCCCTTGGTGAACAGGACGATCTGAATGGTGATCAGGATGGGAATGATCGCCAGGACACCGAGAAGAAAGTATTTGAACAATTGTTTGACGATCTTCAGCATGGCAAGCTCCTTTTTGTCGATTGCGATGGCGTCATTGTAAGAAATTGCCCATCGGGCCCGGAAAAAAATTGGTATCCGGGGCTTGAAAATTTGGACGCAGGCGCTATATTTTTAGCAGCCTTCAGTGACGAGTGCTAACAACCATACCTTGACGATTACGGAGGTAAGGAATCCATGGCAGCCAAAGAGATTCTCTTTGCTGAAGACGCGCGTCATCGCATGATGGAAGGGGTCAACCTGCTGGCCGAGGCGGTCCGTCAGACCTTGGGCCCCAAGGGGCGCAACGTGGTGCTGGAGAAGAGCTTCGGCGCTCCCACGGTGACCAAGGACGGCGTCTCCGTGGCCAAGGAGATCGAACTCAAGGACAAGTTCATGAACATGGGGGCGCAGATGGTCAAGGAGGTGGCCTCCAAGACCTCCGACGTGGCCGGTGACGGCACCACCACGGCGACGGTTCTGGCCCAGGCCATCGCCCGGGAAGGCATGAAGTCGGTAGCCGCCGGCGCCAATCCCATGGACATCAAGCGGGGTATCGATTCGGCGGTTGCGGCAGCGGTGGAGGAGCTGAAGAAGCTTTCCAAGCCCTGCACCGACAGCAAGTCCATCGCCCAGGTGGGCACGATCTCGGCCAACAACGACGAGGAGATCGGCAAGATCATCGCCGAGGCGATGGACAAGGTGGGCAAGGAAGGGGTGATCAC
>JALSSF010000044.1 GCA_026984375.1 Methylothermaceae bacterium
CGCCACCGCCTGGGAGGCTACACTTGGAACCTGGTGCAGAATTACACCGAGGAGCTGGTTTTTCTGGTCCATGAATGGGACGGCGGTGAGACCCTGGCTCGGGCCCGGTTCCGCTGCCGCCGGGCGTTCGCCTGCGAGTCCCTGGCACCCAGGCCGGTGGAGGCAGGCGTCCTGTTGCAGGAGCCGGGGTTGACGGTCCGGGCCGCGGTGCTCGACCACAAGATCCCCTGTTTGGCCTTCGCCCTGGAAGAGACCGAACACGTCAACATCTGGAAGAATCGCCTGGAGGAGCTGGGCGTTCCCACCGGCCCGTGGCTGCAGACGCTGAAGCAGGCGGTGTTGGCGGGCCGGCCCGACGATTTCCCCATCGTGGCCGAATGGCGCGACCGGGAGGGGGACCACCGGCGCCGCTTCACCCTGGGGGAGCTGAAGGCGCGGATTTTACGGATCGTGCCGGGTCTGAAAATCGGTTACGTGGTGGACTGCCTGTATTGCGACGCCAATCTGGCGCGGCTGCAGCGTCTGCTCGATGGCGTGGATTGGCTGTACATCGAGGCCGGCTTCGCCCAGGATCAGGCGGAAGCCGCCAGGCAGAAGTACCATTTGACCGCTTGGCAGGCGGGTGACATCGGCCGGCGTGTCGGCGCCAAGCGCCTCATACCGTTCCATTTCTCCGCCCGCTATCAGGATCGTCCCGAAGTGCTCGTGGGCGAAGCGCTCGCCCGTTTCGAGGGAAGGCAACCATGACCGGATCTTTGACCGAAGACGCCCTGTCGTCCATCCTGCGCCGGCGTGTCGGCGCCGCCCACCTGAACCAGCGCCTGGGCATGGAGGCGGATTTCGAGCGCCGGGTCTTCGGCGGGCTGGGGCGCAATTTTTTCCACATCGAAAACTGGTACTCGGTGCACGGACTGATTCGCCTCGTCCTGCGTCTGTGCGGTCTGCACGGCCGGGGGCGGCGCAACGCCCGCAAAATCCGGGTGACCCGCAACGAAATCGCCATCCCCCGTCTCCCGGAGGCCTTCGACGGTTTCACCCTGCTGCACCTGAGCGACCTCCACCTGGACATGAGCCCCGACATGCCCGCCGCGCTGGCCGCCGCCGTCGATGGTCTGAGCTACGACGTCTGCGTCCTCACCGGCGACTTCCGGGCCCGTACCTTCGGTCCCTGGCAGCCGGCTCTGGAGGCCATGGCCCGCGTCGTCCCTCACCTGTCCGGGCCTCTGTATGGGGTGTTGGGCAATCACGACACCGTCCGCATGCTTCCGGGACTGGAGGCCATGGGGGTGCGGCTGTTGATGAACGAGACCGTGAAGCTGGAACGGAAAGGGGCGGCGATCTATCTGGCGGGCATCGACGATCCCCATTATTACCGGGCCGACAATCTGGAAAAGGCGGTGGAGACCATTCCCCCGGAAGCGGTCACCATTCTGCTGGCCCACTCGCCGGAAATCTATCGCAACGCCGCCTACGCCGGTTGTGACCTGCTCCTGTGCGGCCACACCCACGGGGGGCAGATCTGCCTGCCGGGCGGCATTCCCCTGCTGCGCAACGCCGATGCCCCCTACCGCCTCTGTGCCGGGCGCTGGCGCTACGGCCGGATGCAGGGCTACACGTCGCGCGGTTGCGGGGTGAGCGTGGTGGACGTCCGGCTCAATTGTCCCCCGGAGGTGACCCTGCACACCCTGCGGGCTCAGTAAGGGCGCTTGCGGATCCCCAGTTCGTAGAGCAACGGCGAAATCGTCACTTCCAGAAGGAAGAACAGGGCCACCAAAAGGGCGATGGTGTCCCCGGAAAGGTGGTATCGTTCCCTGAGCGCCAGCAGCGGCAGCAGGCTCTCCAAAATCTGGTCCAGGACCGGCGCCCGGCCGCTGGCCCGGATCCCCAGGCGGCGTTTGAGGAAACTGGAAATCAGGTCGCCGGCCATGGCGGTGACCGAGACGATCCAGCCGATGCTCCAGGGCAGCCCCAGCAAGGGGGCAGCCGCCGTGGTCATGACCAGAGAGGCGACCAGGCCCCGCCAGGTCTTCGACGGTCCCAGCCAGGGACGGCCGTCGCCGAAACGCCGGCCGCCGTCGATGGGGCGGGCGTACCGATCCTGAAACAGGTCCCAGGCCAGTACCGGCGCGCCGTTGGCCACCACGATCAGGACCAGGAGCTTGAACTGCAGCATCGAGACCCCCATATCTCCATTTCGCCCGGGAATCATAGCAGGTGGAGGAAGTCATGACGCGCGCGCCAGGTTGGGAGCATTTCGAACACATGGCCGACATCGGCGTCCGCGGTTACGGCCGGACCCCGGCGGAGGCTTTCGCCCAGGCCGCGATCGCCCTGACCGCGGTCGTCACCGATCCGGCCAAGGTCCGACCGGAAGAGAAGGTGGAAATCGAACTGGAACGCGACGACGACGGCGATCTGGAACTGCTGCTGGTGGATTTTCTCGATGCGGTGATTTACGAGATGGCGGTGCGCAAGATGTTGTTCGGCCGTTTCGAGGTGACCATCGACGATTACCGCCTCAAAGCGGTTCTGTGGGGCGAGCCGGTGGACCGGGAGCGGCATCAGCCCGCGGTCGAAGTGAAGGGGGCGACTTACACCGAGTTGAAGGTGGCCCGGACCGATGACGGGTGCTGGCTGGCGCAATGCGTTCTCGACGTCTGAGGGGGTGAGCGATGGATATCGGCAAGCTGGAACGAATCGACGAAACCGTCTGGCGTATTCCGGCGACGGGCCGGATGCGGGTGCCGGTGCTGATCTACGCCG
The DNA here is from genome assembly GCA_026984375.1 of Methylothermaceae bacterium. Classification (GTDB taxonomy): domain Bacteria; phylum Pseudomonadota; class Gammaproteobacteria; order Methylococcales; family Methylothermaceae; genus Methylohalobius. The sequence goes on from JALSSF010000044.1 coordinate 2,764, forward strand.
ACGAGGCGCTGATCCGGGACATGGACGACAAGGTGGCGGAACAGGCCGCCAACGTGGCTACCCTGCCGGGAATCGTCGGGGCCTGTTACGTCATGCCCGACGCCCACTGGGGTTACGGTTTTCCCATCGGCGGGGTGGCGGCCTTCGATCCCGAGGAAGGCGGGGTGGTTTCCGCCGGCGGGGTGGGGTTCGACATTTCCTGCGGGGTCCGGACCCTCACCACCGGACTGCGCCGCGAGGCCGTCGAGGCGGTGAAGCAGACCCTGGCGGAGGCCTTGTTCGCCGCCATTCCCGCCGGGGTCGGCAGCCGGGGGGAAATCCGCCTCGACGACGCCGAGATGACCGCCATGCTCCGGGGCGGCGCCCGCTGGGCGGTGGAGCGGGGTTACGGCCGTCCGGAGGACCTGGAGCGCATCGAGGAACGCGGCTGCATGGCGGATGCGGATCCCGCCCAGGTGTCGGCCCGGGCCCGGGAACGCCAGCGGCGGGAAATGGGTACCCTGGGTTCCGGCAACCATTACCTGGAAGTACAGGTGGTGGAACAGATCTTCGATCCGGAGGTCGCCGAGGTCTTCGACCTGCGCCCTGGGGAAATCGTGGTCACCATTCACTGCGGTTCCCGGGGGTTGGGGCATCAGATCGCCAGCGAGTTCCTGAAGAAAATGCAGCGGGCGGCCAAGGCGGCGGGCATCGAATTGCCGGACCGGGAACTGGCCTGTGCGCCGATCGACTCCCCGGCCGGGCAGAGCTATCTCGGTGCCATGCGGGCCGGGATCAACTGCGCCCTGGCCAACCGCCAGATCATCACCCACCTGGTGCGCCGGGTGTTCGGCGAATTTTTCCCCGAGGCCGATCTGAAGCTGATCTACGACGTCTCCCACAACACCTGCAAACAGGAAACCCACGAAGTGGAGGGCAGACGGCGGGAGCTGTTCGTTCACCGCAAGGGGGCGACCCGGGCCTTCGGCCCCGGCCATCCGGCCCTGCCGGCGGTTTTCCGTCCCGTGGGCCAGCCGGTGATCATCGGCGGTTCCATGGGAACCGGTTCCTACATTCTGGTGGGGAGGCCGGAAAGCGAAAAACGGGCGCTTTCCTCCGCCTGCCACGGGGCCGGTCGCTGTCTCAGCCGGCGACAGGCCACCAAAATCTGGAAGGGGCGTGAGGTCGTCGCTCAGCTGGAACAGGAGGGGATCCTCGTCCGCAGTCCCTCCATGCGCGGGGTGGCGGAGGAGGCGCCCCAGGCCTACAAGAGCGTCGACGCGGTGGTGCGGGCCGCCGAGCGGGCCGGACTGGCGAAACGGGTGGCCCGGCTGCGTCCCCTCATCTGCATCAAGGGTTAGGCCAGCAGCACCGCCAGCACGCCGGTCATGAAGATGCCGTCGAAGGTGCCGGCGCCGCCGATGGAGGCGACCGGGGCGCCGAGGCGGCGGATGTCCTTCAGTCGGAGGATGTCGGCGCCGATCAACACCCCCATGGTGCCGCAGATGTAGGCGAACGGGGCGCGGTATTCGTCCCCCAGGAGGATGGCCACCAGCGCGG
>JALSSF010000045.1 GCA_026984375.1 Methylothermaceae bacterium
AGCATCTTCCTCAGTACCGCCTCTTTGCGTTCGGGTGAATAGCGCATGATTGCTCCTCGTTCCGCCCCCTCTCAAGGTCTCTTAGAGTCCCACATCGGGGAGGCGACTTCTATCCTGACAGAGGGGGGGTGGGCGGCCGTCTGGCCCAGGAGGAGGCCATCCGCCGCTACTCGCAGGTTTCCTGGCAAGGGCGGCGCTGGCCCTGGGTCGATCCCCTCAAGGACATCCAGGCGGTGGTGGCCGCCATCGCCGCCGGCCTCAAGAGTCCGCAGCAGGTGGCGGCGGAACTGGGGGTGGACATCGAGGAGATCCTCGACCAGATCGCCCGCTTCCGCCAGCAGGCCGAGGAAAAGGGGGTGAGCTTGTCCTGGAACGATCCCGGAGGCGGGCCGATGAAGACCGGATAGCAAGCGAAACCCCGCGCGGTTTGGCGACCCAGTACGCGGGGTTTCATGGAAGGATGCAGAAGTGAATCTAGAGGCGGTTTGTTTGATTGTCAAGCTGATGCGTGAATTGCTGGATCATCCGAAGTTTTTCAAATTGGCGATGTGGCTTTCAGGCTGGATTTTGCTGGAGACGCTCATCGTCAAGATCGCCGACATTCTGCGCGCCATGGCCGAACTGTTGCGCTAGGAGACGACCATGAAACGTTTGCTCGAAACCGGCCCCCTGACCCGCTCCATGCCCCTGGAGCGGGCCACCGTCGATCAGGAATCCCGCACCGTGGAACTGGCCTTCTCCTCCGAGGCCCCGGTGGAGCGCTGGTTCGGCGTCGAGATCCTCGACCACGGCCCCGGCAGCGTGCGTCTGGACCGTCTCCAGGGCGGCGGGCCACTGCTGGTGGGGCACGACGACCGCGAGCATGTTGGCGTGGTGGAACAGGTCCGCATCGACGCCGACCGGGTGGCCCGGGCCCGGGTGCGCTTCGGCAACTCCCAAAGGGCCCAGGAAATATTCCAGGACGTGGTCGACGGCATCCGCCGCCACGTCTCCGTCGGCTACCGCATCCACCGCATGGTGCTGGAAGGGGCCGACGACGGTGTCGAGACTTACCGGGCGGTGGACTGGGAGCCTTACGAGATCAGCCTGGTCGCCGTGCCAGCCGACCCCAGCGTCGGGGTGGGGCGCCATCTGAAACCGACTTTCCGAACCATCGTGGAGGACAAAACCATGTCGTCAGAACCGGAGAACACCCCCATCGACACCCAGGAGCCGAACGTCCAGGAAACCCCGCCGGTGGACGTCCGGGTCCTCGAGGACCAGGTGCGCCAGAAGGAACTGCAGCGCATCCGCGACCTCAAGAACATCGGCGAGCGCTACGCCCGCTGGGGCGGGCAGGACCTGGCCGAACAGGCCATCGTCGAGGGCTGGGACGTGGCCCGCCTGCGCGAGGCCATCCTGGAGCGCCTGCCCAGCCTCGAGCAGGCCGGCACCGGCGGAGAACCCCCGGCCAGCCGGATCGGCCTGTCGGACCAGGAGGCCCGGCGCTACAGCCTGCTCAACGCCATCCGGGCCGCCGCCACCGGCGACTGGAAGGGGGCGGAATACGAGCTGGAATGCTCGCGCCGGATCGCCGAGCAACTGGACCGCGAGCCCCACGGCTTCTTCGTCCCCTGGGAAGTGCAAAGCCGCATGCTCGAGCAGCGGGTCATGACCGCCACCACCGGCGCCGACCTCATCGCCACCGAGCATCTGGCCGACAGCTTCATCGAAAATCTGCGCCCCAACTCGGTGGTGCTGCGCCTGGGGGCCACGGTGCTCGACGGCCTGCGCGGCAACATCGACATTCCCAAGCAACTGGGGTCGGCCGCCTTCTACTGGCTCGCCGACGACCAGGACGTCACCGACAGCGACCTGACCCTGGGCACCGTGTCCCTGACGCCGAAGACCGTCGCCGGTTCCGTGCCCATGAGCCGGCGCCTGCTCAAGCAGTCCTCCCCCGCCATCGAGGACCTGGTGCGGCGCGATCTGGCCCGCGGCGCCGCCCTGGCCATCGACATCGCCGCCCTGGAGGGGGACGGCACCGCCAACCGTCCCGTGGGGGTGGTCAACCAGGTGGGGGTCAACACCCAGACCATCGCCGACGTCGGCGGCATCCCAACCTGGGACGAACTGGTGGGCTTCGAGACCGCCCTGGCGAGCGACGACGCCCTGACCGGCCGCCTGGCCTACGTCACCACCGCCGCCATCTACGGCGCCCTCAAGACCAAGCCCAAGGACGCCGGTTCCGGCCTGTTCCTGCTGGAAAACGACCAGGCCAATGGTTATCCGGTGGCGGTCAGCAACCAGCTTTCCGCCGGCCGCATCATCTTCGGCAACTGGGAGGACGTGCTGGTCGGCATGTGGGGCGTGCTCGACGTCATGCCCGACACCGCCGCCAAGGCAGCCTCCGGCGGGCTGGTGCTGCGGGTGTTCCAGGACGTGGACGTGGCGGTGCGCCATCCGGAATCGTTCTGCATCAACGCCTGATGAGGACCTGAGATGACCAAGATCAAGATCGTCAAAGCCTGCGCCGCCGCCGGCAAGCCGCTCGAGGCCGGTAAAGTCTATGCCATCGGCAAGGACCTGGACGAAAAGACAGGCCGCCTTCTGGTCCGCATGGGCCGGGCGGTGGCGCTGGAAAAACCTCAGAGTGGCAAGGCCGCGGCGTCCGGCGATGAGTGAAGTGCCGTCGCTGGAATACCTGACGGGACAGCTCAACCAGGTGCTCGCCAACCAGGAGCGCCATGACGAGGCCTACCGGCAAATCATCGACATGCTGTCGCGCATGGTGTCCCTGGAGGAGCGTCAGATCAACCTGGGCGAGTGCCTGAAACGGTTCGGCGACCGCATCGACGACCAGGAACAGCGCCTGCGGGCCATCGAGCGGATCGTCGACCGCCGCACCTCGCTTTACCTCTGGGCCGAGCGGGGCCTGATGGTCGGATTCGGCTACACCCTGGCCAAGGCGCTGGGGTTGAGCTTGGGAGGCTGACATGGGACTGAAAGCGTTTTTCGACGATCTGGCCGGCGATGCCAACAAGCTCAAGCTGCTGGGGCTGGGGCCCAATCAACTCGCCGAGTTCCAGGCCCTGGCCCAGGCGGCCGAGGCGCCGGAATCCCGGCGCTCCTGGATCGTCGCCGAACCGGTCGGCGACGCCCATAGAACGCTGCTGTCCCAAATCGGCGTGGTGCATTCCGCTTATCGGGACGGCGGCCGCATCAACCGTCCCACCTCGCTGCGACGGGTGAACGGCGAGATCTGGGTGAGCAGTTATTACCAGCGCATCGCCCGTTTCGACGACAACTGGTCGTATCTGGGCTGGTGGACCGGCGTGTACGGTGCCGATTTCGCCGCCGGCCAGTTCCAGTACGTCCACGATTTCGCCGTGGACGTCGCCAACGACCGCCTGTTCCTGGCGCTGCGCGCCGCACACCGGGTGATGGCGCTGCGGTTGTCGGACGGCACGCTGCTGTGGACCTGGGGCGACGGCACCCCGGGCGATTACGGAGCGGGCCAGCCCAACGAACCGATGTCCCTGGATCTGCTGCCCAACGGCAACCTGGTGGTGGCGGTGTTCCGGGGCAACGGCGACGGCGGTGGGACGAAATCGCAGGGATACGTGGCGGAAATCGACGCGGCCACCGGCGCCCCGGTAGCCTGCCGGCTGCAGCAGATCACGTCGGGCCAACCCTGGGACGGGGAGGTGTATCACCCCGCCTGGGTTCGGGTGTTGAACGGGCGGCTGTACGTGGCCCTCCATTACCTGGACGGCGGCCTGGTCGCGGTGTTCGATCCGGGGACCTGGGATTACATCGAATCCTACACCAAGCCGTCCGGCTGGGACGTCCATTCGATCAATCCCTACGGCCTGTGCCTGGACGATCCGGACGAGGCCGCCGCCACCGAGCTGGTGGTGGCCGCCAACGCGCCCAAGACCCTGGTCGGTCTGGGCCTGGCGGATCACGACTACCGATGGCACGTCGGTTCGCAGCGATGGGACGACCGCAGCGGCGCCCGAAACGAGCCCGGTGAAATGCAGGACATCCGCGGCGTTCTGCCGCTCGGCGGCGGCCTGTTCGCTGTGGCCGACTACGGCAACAACCGGATCACGGTGGTGCCGAAATACAACCAGGTCCAGGTGCCGTATACCGTGACGGTGCCGGCCGATTATCGACTGGTGGCCGATACTCTGCCGGACGGCTTCGATCCG
>JALSSF010000046.1 GCA_026984375.1 Methylothermaceae bacterium
GCGGCGCCGAACGGCTGCGGATCTCCTCCCAGAGCCTGAAACGGGCCTGGCGCACCTCGCCGGTGTTCCAGGAACGGCTCGCCGATAACCTGGGGGTACGCACCAAGCGCATGGGCGAGGAAATCTGTCGGAAGCTCACCGAAGGCGGCATCGACGAAACCAAGGCGCGCGACTGGGCGCGGCGCATCGCCGCCGTCTTCGGCAAACCGCAGAAAACCAAGGACGACGGCAGCCGTGAGGCTCTGTACATCGAACAACTGGCCCACTTCAGCCCCGAGGAACGGGCTGCCATCGATGCCCTGGTGCAGAAGCTGATCGACACCGGCCGGCCGCCGGAAGACGAGGATCTGAACCTGCTGCGTCAACGCCACAGCGCCGCCGACATCGCCCTGTTCGGCCGCATGCTCGCAGACGCCCCCCGCTTCAACACCGAAGCCGCCTGCCAGGTGGCCCACGCCATCACCGTCCACAAGGTGGCGGTGGAGGACGACTTCTACACCGCCGTGGACGATCTCAACCAGGGCGAGGAGGACGCCGGCGCCGGCCACATGGGCGAGACCGAATTCGGCGCCGGGCTGTTCTATCTCTACCTGTGCCTGGACCGGCGGTTGCTTCTGGACAACCTGGGCGGCGACCGTGAACTGGCCGAACGCACCATCGCCGCTTTGGTGGAAAGCGCCGCCACCATCGCCCCCACCGGCAAGCAGAACAGCTTCGCCTCCCGCGCCCGGGCCAGTTATCTCCTGTGCGAGAAGGGCGACGCCCAGCCCCGCAGCCTGGCGGTGGCCTTCCTCAAGCCGGTGGAAGCGGGTCGAGACGGCTTGCTGGTTAACGCCATTAAGGCTTTGGAGGACGAACGCGCCCGTCTCGACCGGGCCTACGGGGACGGCGACCCGAACGCGGCGGTCATGAACGCCGCGGAAGGACAGGGCAGCCTGCAGGCGGTGATCGACTACGCCAAAGGAGGGCTGGGCGATGGCTGAGCTGCTGCTGTTTCAGCTCCACGGCCCCCTGGCGAGCTGGGGGGAACCGGCGGTGGGGGAATACCGCCCCAGCACCACCCACCCGGGCAAGTCCCAGATCGCCGGGCTGCTGGGTGCGGCCCTGGGACTGACCCGCGACCGGGAAGCGGAGCTGGCCGCGCTGGCGGACGGTTACGGCCTGGCGGTACGGATCGACGCCGAAGGGGAGCTGCTGCGGGACTACCACACCACCCAGGTCCCGCCGGCACGGCGGGGACGCCGCTTCGCCACCCGGCGCGACGAGCTGGCCGTGGACGATCGCTACACCATCCTCTCCCGCCGCGACTACCGGGCGGACGCGGCCTGGACCTGCGCCCTGTGGCGCCGCGAAACCGCCCCCTACGATCTGGCCAAGCTTGCCGATGCTCTACGCCGTCCCCGATTCGTCCTCTACCTGGGGCGCAAATCCTGCCCCCCGGCGCTGCCCCTGGCTCCCCGCCTCGTCGAGGCCGACACCCTGAAGGCTGCCTTCGCCGCCTATCCGACGGACGAGTGTCTGGACGGCCGGATGACGGCAAAACGCCGCTACTTCTGGGAGCAGCCGCTGCCCGACGGGTTGGCGACGGGCTTCAGCGACCAGGAAATCCTGTGGGTGGTGCCGCGCCGCGATCGGCCGTCGAGCCGCCGGCGCTGGCAGTTCGGCACCCGCGACGAACACCACGCCATCGCCTGAGGAGCACGCCATGTACCTGACCCGTCTCACCCTCCTCGACCATCCCGATCTGAACTCGGTGATTCACCGGCTGGGCGACGCCTACCGCGAGCACCAGATGCTCTGGCAATTGTTCCCTCCCGAACCGGACGCCAAGCGGGACTTTCTCTATCGCCGCGACCTGCACCGGGGCCGGCCGCGCTATTTCCTCCTCTCCCGTCGCCCGCCGCTCAATCCCCTCGGGCTGTGGCGCATCGATCCGCCTAAGTCCTTCCATCCCAGGTTCCGGGCCGGCCAGCGCCTAGCCTTCAGTCTGCGGGTCAACCCGGTCATCACCCGCGAAGGCCGGCGCCACGACGTGGTGATGGATCGCAAACGGGCGACCGGCTGGAAGGAGACGAGCCCCGCCGGGAGGCCACCCCTGGCCGAACTGATCCGGGAGGCCGGCCTCGACTGGTTACAGCAACGGGCGCAGACGGCCGGCTTCCGCTTCGCGCCGGAGACGGTGCGGGTGGAAGGCTACCGCCAGCACCGCAGCCGCCGCGGCGGCCGGGAGATCCGCTTCAGCACCCTGGACTTCACCGGCCTGCTCACCGTCACCGATCCCGACGTCTTTCTGGACAAGCTACGTCAGGGCATCGGCCCGGCCAAGGCCTTCGGTTGCGGACTGATGCTGGTGAGGCGAGCTTGACGTATAACGTAACACGTACTAGCATTTTTACGATGATCCGGACTTTCCGCGACAAGGCCACCGCCCTTCTGTTTTCAGGTCGCTTCGTCAAACGCCTGCCGCGGGAGATCCAGCCCAGGGCTCTGGACAAGCTTCGCATGCTCCACAGCGCCGTGTCGCTGGAGGATTTGCGGGTTCCTCCCGGTAACCGCCTGGAGCCCTTGCGGGGCGATCGGAGTGGACAATGGAGCATCCGCATCAACGACCAGTGGCGGATCTGTTTCTGCTGGGAAAAGGGCCACGCCTGGGACGTGGAAATCACCGACTATCATTAAGGAAAAGACACGATGACCATCGACCTAGAATCCATCGACGCCCTAACCGGTGATATGGACGGAGAAATGATTCCGCTCACGCCACCCGGGGAAATCCTGCGCCGGGAATTCATGGAACCGCTCGGTCTGTCGGCCAACGCCTTGGCCCGCGCGCTGCACGTCCCCCCCAACAGGCTGAGCACCATCATCCGGGGCCGCCGCGCCATCACGGCCGACACCGCCTTGCGGCTGGCGCGCTATTTCGGCACCAGTGCGGAATTCTGGCTCAATCTCCAAAGTGACTACGAGCTGCGCCTCGCACGCCGGGAGAAGGCGGCCATCATCCAAACAGAAGTCAAGCCCCGGGCCGCCTGATGCTCCCGCCCCTCAAACCCATCGCCATGAAGGAGCGCGTCTCCCTACTGTTCATCGAGAAAGGCGAGATCGACGTCATCGACGGATCCTTCGTGGTGGTGGACAAGAACGGTGTCCGCACCCAGATCCCGGTCGGTGCCATCGCCTGCATCATGCTCGAACCAGGCACCCGGGTCTCCCACCGCGCCGCCGCCCTCGCCGCCCGGGTCGGCACCCTGCTGGTCTGGGTGGGGGAAGCCGGAGTACGGCTCTATGCCTCGGGACAACCCGGCGGCGCCCGTTCCGACCGCCTGCTCTACCAGGCCCAACTGGCCCTGGACGAGAAGGCCCGGCTCAAGGTGGTGCGCAAGATGTACGAACTGCGTTTCGGGGAAAAGCCGCCGGAGCGCCGCAGCGTGGAACAACTGCGCGGCATCGAAGGGGCACGGGTACGCAAGATGTATCAAGTGCTGGCGCGCCAGTACGGCGTGAAGTGGCGCCGCCGCGACTACGACCCGGAAGTCTGGGACGCCAGCGACCTGCCCAACCGCTGCTTGTCCGCCGCCACCGCCTGTCTCTACGGCATCACCGAGGCCGCGGTGCTGGCGGCCGGTTACGCCCCGGCGGTCGGTTTCATCCACACCGGCAAGCCGCTGTCCTTCGTCTACGACATCGCCGACATCTTTAAATTCGACACCGTCGTGCCGCTGGCCTTCCGCATCGCCGCCAAGAAGCCCCGCGAGCCGGAACGGCAGGTCCGCCTGGGCTGCCGCGATCTGTTCCGCCAGAAAAAATTGCTCAAACGCATCATCCCCACCATCGAGCAGATTCTGGCCGCCGGTGGCCTGGAACCGCCGAAACCACCCAAGGACGCACTGCCACCGGCGATCCCGGAAAAGGAGAAACTCGGCGATGCTGGTCATCGTGGTTGAGAACGCCCCGCCCCGGCTCCGCGGCCGTCTCGGCGTGTGGCTCACCGAGGTGCGTGCCGGCGTCTACGTAGGCAACCTGTCGCGCCGGGTGCGGGAAATGATCTGGAGCCAGGTGGAAGCCGGCATCGAGGACGGCAACGCGGTCATGGTCTGGAGCACCAATACGGAATCCGGCTTCGAATTCCTCACTTTGGGAAAAAACCGCCGCATTCCCGTCGAACTGGACGGCCTCAAACTGGTATCC
>JALSSF010000047.1 GCA_026984375.1 Methylothermaceae bacterium
CACGGCGGTCTTGTCGCCGCGTACCGCCGCCAGGCCGAAATACACCGGGGGGGCGTCGGGGCTGAGAGAGGCGCCGCGCAGGCCGCGGGCCACCGCCCGGTCCTCGGCCTCCGAGAACGGTTCCGGATCGATGATCTCGAGACGGATGCGGCCGTCGCCGAGGCGCTGGTATTCCTCCAGCAGGGCCTTCACCCGGCGGGCGTAGTCGCGCAGCAGCGGCATGTCGCGGGTGGCCCGTTCGGAGAAATAGAACTCCAGGGTGACCGGTTCCGGCAGGCCGGCGACGATGCGGCGGGTGCCGTCCGACAGGGTATAGAGCTTGTCCTCGGTCAGATCGAGGCGCCAGTCCGGCAGACGGTCGATCAGGACGAGGGCGGTCAGCGCCCCCAGGAAAATGGCCAGTAACGTCAGACGATTGCGCACGACTAAGCCTTGTTGCGTTCGATCACCACCGTGCAGGCGCCCAGCCAGGCGGCGATCAGAATCAGGAAGAAAGCCACGTCCTTCAGGTCTAGCACGCCCCGGCTGATGGCGCGGAAATGGGTCAGAAAGCTCAGGGAGGCGATCCCGTCCACCAGCCAGCCGGGCGCCCAGCGGTAGAAAGCGTCGAGCACCAGCGGGGAGCCGGCGGCGGTGAAGGCGAAGCAGACCACGGCGGTGAGAATGAAGGCGATCACCTGGTTGACGGTGGCCGCCGACAGGCATTCGCCGATGGCCAGATAGGCCCCGGCCATCAGCCAACTTCCCAGGTAGGCGGCCAGAATGACGCCGTTGTCGGGATCGCCGAGCCAGTTGACGGTGAGCCACAGGGGGAAGGTCAGCCCCAGGGCCAGGGCGGTGAAGCCCCAGGCGGCGAGAAACTTGCCCGCCACCGCGGCGCGCAGGGTGACCGGCAGGGTCAGGAGCAACTCGATGGTGCCGCTCTTGCGCTCCTCGGCCCACAGACGCATGGAGACCGCCGGAATCAGCACCAGGTAGAGCCAAGGGTGGTAGTCGAAGAACGGCTGCAAATCCGCCTGGCCGCGCTCGTAGAAACCCCCCAGATAGAAGGTGAACACCCCGCTCAGGATCAGGAACATCACCAGAAACACGTAGGCCAGGGGGGTGACGAAGTAAGCGGCCAGTTCCCTTCGGCAGATGATCCAGGTCATGGACGGGCCTCTCCTGTTGGCAGACGAATCATCCGGGATGGTCGCGAACGTCCGCATCCGGATTGAGGTGATGGGCGTCGGGGGTTTCGATGATGACAAAACGCTAGAATGATAACGAACCGGAGCGGACGGCGCAAAATCCGCCTTGCCGCTCGGCACCGATCACCGGGTGATCGCCCGGAACACCTCGTCGAGCCGGCCCCGTTCCACGGTCAGCTCCACCACGTCGAGGCGGCGTTCGGCGACGAAATCGCGCACTTTCGGATAGAGATCGACCCCGGCCTCGGGAATCAGCCAGCGGCGCTCGGGGAAGCGGGGATCGTGCTCCACCGCCGCCAGCCCGGGCAGCAGGGCCAGATCCGCCGGCAGCCCGCCCCGCACCTGCAGGCAGACCGCGCCGTGATAGCGGGAACGCCGTTCCAATTCCGCCGGGGTGCCGTCGGCCAGCAAGCGGCCGCGGGCGATGATGAGGGCGCGGCTGCACACCGCCCCCACTTCCTCGAGGATGTGGGTGGAGACGATCACCAGACTGGTTTCCGCCAGCTCCCGGATCAGGGTGCGGACCTCGTGCTTCTGGTTGGGATCGAGGCCGTCGGTGGGCTCGTCCAGGATCAGCGCCGGCGGCCGGTGCAGGATGGCTTGGGCCAGGCCCACCCGGCGCTTGAATCCCTTGGACAGGGTGTCGATGGGTCGGTCGAGCACCGGACCCAGGGCCAGGCGCTCGACCACGGCGTCGATACGGCGGCGCCGCTCCGCGCCCTTCAACCCCCGGACCCGGGCGATGAAGCCGAGAAAGGCCCGCGGCGTCATTTCCCCGTAGGCCGGCGCCCCCTCCGGCAGATAGCCGAGCATCGCCTTGGCCGCCAACGGTTCGGTGCGGATGTCGTGACCGAAGACCCGCACCGTGCCCCGGTCCGGGTGCAGAAAACCGGTGATCATGCGCATGGTGGTGGTCTTGCCGGCCCCGTTGGGACCGAGAAATCCCAACACCTCGCCGGGGCGGACGGTGAAGGAAAGATCGTTCACCGCGGTCACGTCCCCGAAGCGTTTGGAGAGATGCTCGACTTCGATCATGCTCGGTCGTTTTCCTCGGATGCCGTGTTGGTTGGTGTTCGACAGGGGTGGGCAAGCCCTCGCTCATGGACCGGCCGAAACATCAGCCGATCCCGGCTCCTCCCCTCAATAGCCGTCAAGCTATGTGGGTTGTGATTATATATCGGACGCGTCGGGATCCGCTTCCGCGCCGAGCACGGTCTGGGGCCGCCGTCCTTGAGGATCCAGGAACCCGCCCCCCTGCTCCCGTTCAGCCTCGGCCTGGCCGGCCTGGGTTTCGGTCGCCGCCGGGCCGCGGTGTAAAATTTTTTGACATTGCCCCTGCGACGCCCGCCCCGTGCAGGCGTCTTTCGTGTCGTAGGTGACGCATGCCTCGCCGAGGTTTCCGACAATGCGGCCTTGGGGATACAATGACTCATTTCCCAAGACGCGATTGCCATGTCCGAATCTTCTTCACCCCGCATCGGTTTCGTCAGCCTCGGCTGTCCCAAGGCCCTGGTGGACAGCGAACGTATTCTCACCCGCCTGCGGGCGGAAGGGTACGAAATTTCCCCCAGCTACGATGAGGCCGACCTGGTGGTGGTCAATACCTGCGGTTTCATCGAGGAAGCGGTGGCCGAGTCCCTGGAGGCCATCGGCGAGGCCCTGGACGAAAACGGCCGGGTGATCGTCACCGGCTGTCTGGGGGAGCGGGCCGACACCATCCGCGGGCGGTTTCCCCAGGTGCTGGAGGTGACCGGCGCCCAGGATTACGAGGGAGTGATGGCGGCGGTGCACCGCCATCTGCCCCCGGCCCACGATCCCTTCACCAGCCTGGTGCCGCCGGAAGGGATCAAGCTGACTCCGCGCCACTACGCCTATCTGAAGATCGCCGAGGGCTGCAACCACCGCTGCACCTTCTGCATCATTCCCTCGCTGCGGGGGGATCTGATCAGCCGCCCCATCGGCGAAGTACTGCGCGAGGCCGAACGTCTGGTGGCCGCGGGGGTGCGGGAGCTGTTGGTCATCGCCCAGGACACCAGCGCTTACGGGGTCGATCTTAGATACCGGGAGGACGACTGGCGCGGCCGCCGCTGGCGGACCCACCTGACCGACCTGGCCCGAGGCCTGGGGGAACTGGGGGTGTGGGTGCGGTTGCATTACGTCTACCCGTACCCTCACGTGGACGAGGTCATCCCGCTGATGGCGGAAGGCAGGATCTTGCCCTATCTGGACGTGCCTCTGCAGCACGCCAGTCCCGCCATTCTTAAGGCCATGAAACGTCCAGCCAACGCCGGGAACACCCTGGAGAGAATCCGGCGCTGGCGGGAGATCTGCCCCGATCTGGTGATTCGCAGCACCTTCATCGTCGGTTTTCCGGGGGAGACCGAGGCGGATTTCGAAACCCTGCTGGCCTTCCTGAGCGAAGCCCGCCTCGACCGGGTGGGGGCGTTCCAATACTCGCCGGTGGCGGGGGCGGCGGCCAACGACCTGCCCGATCCGGTGCCCGAGGAAGTCAAGGCGGAACGGCTGGAGCGGCTCATGGCCCTGCAGGCGCGGATCAGCGCCGAGAAACTGGCCGAGCGGGTCGGTCGGATCGAGACGGTGCTGGTGGACGAAGTGACCGAGGATGGGGCGATCGCCCGCAGCTACGGAGACGCCCCGGAGATCGACGGGGTGGTGGTAATCGAAGGGGGGCGGGACCTGCGTCCCGGCCGGTTCGTCAAAGTGGTGATCACCGGCTCGGGCGATCACGATCTGTGGGCGCGGCCGGTTCAGGACGCATCCGTTGAGGGAGATGACCGGTAAATGTCCCGGCGGTGTCCCACCCGAACGATCTGGATGATGAGGATGTCTCCCTGCACCGAATAGACGATCCGGTAATTGCCCATCCGGATTCGCTATAGGTAGCCATCCTCGGCGAGTCGGGTCAGCAGTTCCTCGTGGGAAA
>JALSSF010000048.1 GCA_026984375.1 Methylothermaceae bacterium
AGGTGTCGCCCCGTTGCAGAAGCGTCTCGCCGGAGACGACGGGGTGCTCCGGGATGTCGGCGCGGATCTGCAGCGGCGCCAGTTGCAGCGCCTCGCTGGCCACGGTGGAGAGGGGCAGAAGCAGCAGTCCGAATGCAACGCCGGTGGTCGTGTGAGGAGGGGAGTTCAGGTTCCATATCGGTGCCGGCAAGGAGCTGAAATCCATTATCGCTTGACGCTGCGGGATGGCACAAGGTCACAGGGCCTTCCGCCGGCAGGTGCGTTCGGGCACGGGGGTGACGCCCCACGCCGGCGCCACCCCCGCCGCTCAGAAGGTGAGGCGGACGCCGCCGTAGCCGGCCACCCGGCTGGTGCCGAATCCGGGCACTTCCTCGTATTCCTGGTCGAAGGCGTTGTCGATGCGGCCGTACAGGGTCAGCCAGGGGGTCAGGCGATAGCTGCCGGCCAGGTTGACCACCACGTAGCCGGGCAGTTTCTGTTTGATGTCGAAGGGGCCGAAATGGCGGCTGCCCACCATGAGGACGTTGACGTGGAGCCGGCCCCGCTCGGTCAGGGCCAGGTCGGCGTCGAAGCTGCCCTTGTGACGGGGGCGGCGCTGCAGCGGCTGTTCCCGGTCGTCCTCGGTGTTGGTGTAGGTATAGGTGCCGCGCAGGGTCAGGAAGTCCAGCGGGTGGAGTTCGGCGTAGGTTTCCAGGCCGCTGCTGCGGGCGGCGGCGACGTTGACGTAGCCGCTGCCGAACTGGAAGTCGATCAGGTTGCTGAAGCGGTTGTGGAACCAGGTGGCCCCCACCAGCACCCGTTCGTTCCAGAACGACTGGTCGATGCCGACGTCCCAGCCGCGGCTGCGTTCCGGTTTCAGGTTGCGGTTGCCCACCGGGCCGAAGCCGCTGTCGGGAGCGAACAGCTGGTACAGGGTGGGGGCTTTGAAGCCCTTGCCGTAGCTGCCCCTCAGCTTGGTGCCGGTTTCCGGGAAGCGGACGACCTGAGTGACGCGCCAGGTGACCTTGTCGCCGGCGGTGTCGTGGTCGTCGAGGCGGATCCCGGCGGTGGTGACGAAGCGGTCCAGCCACTGGATGCGGTTCTCGCCGTAGAAGCCGTTGGTGGTGGCCGAGCGGGTGGCGAGATCGTTGCTGTCCATCCACTCGGTTTCGGTGGTGACGCCGAACACCAGGGTATCCCAGGCTGTCGGGGTCACGGTGTTCTGCCAGTCGAGCTTGAACTTTTCGCCGCGGAAATTGCTGTCGGCGGCGAAGCTGTCGGCCGGATCGAGGCGGTCGCGGAAACGGCGTTCGGTCCGGCTGTAGGACAGGCGCAGCTGTTGCCGCCAGCGCCGGTCGAGCAGGTCCAGACGGGCCTGGCCGCGGGCGAACACCTGATCCTCCTTCTGGGTGTAGTCGGGATCGTCGCAGCCGGGGCCGCCGCAATTGTCCAGGTCGGTGTCGCTGTGATGGAAGCGCACTGCCGCGTCCAGGTCCAGGTTGTCCAGAGCCTGCCAGCCGGCCCGGGCGGAAACGGTGGTGTTGCGGTAACCGTCGTCCTCCTCGTTGCCGAGGCGGTCGTCGGCGGCGGAAAAGCCGTGACTGTGCAGTTGCGAGGCGGACAGGGCGTAGCGGAACCGGTCGATGCGCCCGGCCGTGTTCCCCAGCACCTTCCAGGTGCCGTAGCTGCCCCCCTCGGCGCTCAGGCCGTGGCGGGGCGTGTCCGCGCCCTGTTTGGTGATGATGTGGATGACCCCGCCGATGGCGTCGGAACCATACAGGGTGCTCTGGGGACCGCGCAGGATCTCGATGCGTTCGATGTTGTCCACGGTGAGGTGGGCGAAGTCGAACAGGCCGCCGGGACTGGACGGATCGTTGACCTCGATGCCGTCCACCAGCACCAGGGTGTGGTTGGAATTGGCGCCGCGCAGGAAGACCGAGGTGGTCTTGCCCAGGCCGCCGCTCTGGACCACGTCCAGGCCCGGCACCGAGCGCAGCACGTCGGCGACGGTGTAGACCTGGCGGGCGGCGATGTCGTCGGCGGTGATGACGGTGACGCTGCTGCCCACGTCCCGCAGCGGGGTGGGGACGCGGGTCGCCGTGACCGTGAGGGTGTCGAGGCGGGTGACCGGATCTTCGGCGGCGACCGCCGCCAGCGGCGCCAGCAGCAGGAAACGTGCTAACGAACCCATGATCGTTCTCCTTGTTCAGGACGCGCCCTCCGCGCGTCGGTTGCCGAACCACGGCGGTAAAGCCGTGAACCCTCTGCCAGGCCGGTCTCCGGGCTCGTGAGCGCCGCGCAGGGCCGGCGAACCGCCTTCCCGGGCGGGAGGCGCCCAGTGGCCTGATGGTCCGCCTTGACTCACCTACCGTTGCGGGGGCAGCGCCGGACTTGGACCGGCTTCCCGTTTCACCCCTTGGCGGGGCACCTGGCAGGACGGGGTATTGTACGGGGCGAAGGGGATGTTGAACAGGGGAAGTCAGCCGGTCGGGCGGGAAAGCGGGGCGGTTCGCTGGCGCCACAACCAGCGGCCGGCCAGCATGAGGCCGGCATAGGCCGACGTGGTGAGCAGATACGGCGGGAAGTAGCCGGCCACCTGGCGGAGATAGTCCCGAAGCGGGAGGTGGTCGAAATAGCCGGACAGGAAATAGAAACCGGCGTTGGAGATCGCGAAGGCCAGGCCGACGGCCACGGTCAACACCACCAGGGTCCGGATCAGGCCGACGGTCCGATCCAGATCGTGGCGGCGGCAGATGCGGCCGGCGAACCACAGGACGCCGTAGGTGGGAACGAGAAACAGATAGGCCGGGGTGATGCACCAGTCGCTGACGCCGCCGTAGGTGGTGGCGAGCAGGTCGATCAGGACGGCTTCCAGGAACAGCAGGGCGAAGAAGCCGCTCTGGGGAACGAACAGTCCGGCGAGGAAGAAGACCGCCCAGGAAGCGTCGGGCGGGGTTTGCAGGTCGCCGAAATGGTGAAAGCGGGTGGCCGCCATCAACGCCATCAATCCCCAAACGGGAAAACGCTTGAATTCGTATCCCATGACCGGTTTCCCTCGACTAAGGTTTACAGTATTCATCATAACCGATGCCAGGATTCGCGCAACTTCCGAGGTCATGCCATGAAACGCTTCGATGCTGCGGTCGCCCTGTCGATGACCCTGATGGTGCTGTCGGGGTTCCAGGCGGTTTTCGCCGCCATGGAGTTCCTGCCGGTGCGCCACCGGCTTCCGGCCGAACTGGCCCGGGTTCTGTCCCCGCTGCTGGAGCCGGGCGAGGCGGTGGTGCCCGTCGACGCCGGGTTGATGGTCAAGGGGGCTCCGGACCGGATCGAGGCGCTCCGGGAATGGGTGCGGCGTCTGGACCGGCCTTCGAGGAATCTGATCCTCACCGTGCTGCAGAGCGAGCGGCTGACCCTGGCGGAACTGAACCGCGGCTTCGACGTCGAGGGCCGGGCGCCGCCGGGTTCCGTCCGCCTCCGCGCCCATCGTTACGCTTCCGAATCGGTGCGGGACTGGACGATGCGGCAGCGGCTGCGGGTTCTCGAAGGGCAGCCGGCCTATCTGGTCGTGGGACAGGAAAGGCCGGTTCCGGTGATCCGGCTTTACGGCTTCCCTCCCCAGGCGCTGGGCGGGATCGAGTACCGGCCCGTGACCACCGGTTTCCGGGTGACGGCTCGGCTCGTCGGCTGCGATGTCCGGGTGACCGTCTCGCCCTGGTCGAAGCGCCTGCGCGGCGACGGGAGCCGGTCGCTGCAGGCGATGGAGACCACCGTGGTGGTGAAGCCGGGACGGTGGATCGAACTGGGCGCTCATGACGCTGCCGATTCCGGCCGCCCTCTTGGGTCGGGGTACCGCTATCGGACCGGCCGCGACCAGCAGCGCATTTTTCTGCGGGCGGAGATCGTGGACGGCTGCTAGCGCCGCCGGCGCAGGTCGTCGCGGTGCAGCGCCAGCCATTGCAGCGCGACGATGGGGACGGCGGAGTTGATCTCGCCGCTTTCGACCTTGCCATAGACCTCGCGGAAGGGCAGGACGTGGACCCGGATGTCTTCGTCTTCCTCCACCAGCCCGTGGATGCCGCCGGCGCGGCTGCTGTCGATCCGGGCCCAGAACAGGGTGATCCTTTCCGAGGAACCGCCCGGGCTGGTGTA
>JALSSF010000049.1 GCA_026984375.1 Methylothermaceae bacterium
GATTTTAGGAATTCGTCATGGCGATCGATCTCAACGACGAAATTCTGCAGGATTTCCTGGTCGAGGCCGGCGAGATTCTGGAGCAACTCGGCGAGCAGTTGGTGGAGCTGGAGCATGCGCCCGAGGACACCGAGCTGCTCAACGCCATCTTCCGTGGCTTCCACACCGTCAAGGGCGGCGCCGGTTTTCTCAACATCGAGCCGTTGGTAGAGCTGTGCCACAGGGCGGAGGATGTCTTCAACGTCTTGCGCCAGGGGGAGCGTAAGGTCAGTCCGCCGCTGATGGACGCGGTGCTGAAGGCGCTGGACGTGATCAACGAAATGATCGGCCGGATCCGGCTCGGGGAGGAACCCGAGCCCGCCAGTCCAGCATTGCTGGAGGCCTTGCAGGGTTTCGCCGTGCCGGACGATGCCGCCGGGACGACACCCACCCAGGAAACGGCGCCGGTTTCGGAAACTCCGACGGACAAGGACCCCATCGAACAGGAATTCGAGTCCATGTTGGCCCAGGAAGCCGCGCCAGCCAAGGATCAGGAGGCCGAGCCGGCCACGGATGGAGACGACGACGAAATCACCGAGGAGGAATTCGAGGCCCTGCTGGACGCACTGCACGGTCCCGGAGGAGCGCCGGGAAAGCCGGCCGGTGCCGAGAAGGGGACCAGTGCCGCCGCAGCGGAGCGGAAGAGCGACACGCCGAGCCGGAAGGACGACGAAATCACCGAAGAGGAGTTCGAGGCGCTCCTGGACCAGCTCCACGGTCCCGGGAAGCACCTGGGCGTTCCCAAATCAGCACCGGAGACTGGGCCCAAACCGGCGCCGGAAAAACCCCGTTCCCGGGAGCCGAAAAAGCCCCGGGAGGTGAAGGCGGCTGCCGGCAAGGTCAAACCGAATCCGCCGGCGGAGACCACGGTTCGGGTCGACACCCAGCGCCTGGACGAGATCATGAACATGGTGGGGGAACTGGTGCTGGTGCGCAACCGCTTCAAGACCCTGCGGGCGGTCCACGACGACGAGGCCATGGCCAAGGCGGTAGCCAATCTGGACGTGGTGACTTCCGATCTCCAGCTGGCGGTGATGAAGACCCGCATGCAGCCCATCAAGAAGGTGTTCGGCCGCTTCCCCCGAGTGGTGCGGGATCTGGCCCGCAGTCTCAACAAGGAGGTGCGGTTGGAGATGCAGGGGGAGGAGACCGACCTGGACAAGAATCTGGTGGAGTCGCTGGCCGATCCGTTGGTGCACCTGGTGCGCAACGCCGTCGATCACGGCATCGAGATGCCGGACGAACGGGAAAAGAAAGGCAAGCCCCGGGAAGGGGTCGTCGTGCTGACTGCCACCCAGGAAGGGGATCATATCGAACTGACCATCGAGGACGACGGCAGGGGCATGAACCCTGAAGTCCTGAGGCAGAAGGCGGTCGAAAAGGGGCTGATGGACGAGGAAAGCGCCGCCCGCCTGAGCGAGCGGGAATGTTTCCAACTGATCTTCTATCCCGGTTTCTCCACCAAGGACGAGATTTCCGACATTTCCGGCCGCGGGGTGGGCATGGACGTGGTCAAGACCCGCATCGATCAGATGAACGGCAGCGTCGAGGTCGATTCGGTCGAGGGCAAGGGGACCAAGATCACCATCAAGGTTCCCCTGACCCTGGCCATCATGCCCACCCTGATGGTGAAACTGGACGACCAGGCCTTCGCCCTGCCTCTGGCCAGTGTGGTGGAGATCCTCGACCTCGACCTGGGCAAGACCAACGTGGTCGACGGCCAGGAAGTGGTGATCGTCCGCGACCAGGCATTGCCGCTGTTCTATCTCAAGGACTGGCTCGTCAAGGGAGGGCGGAACGGTACGTCGCAGGAGGGTGGTCACGTCGTGGTGGTCAACGCCAGCGGCCGCCACGTCGGTTTCGTCGTGGATCATCTCATCGGCCAGGAGGAGGTGGTCATCAAAGCCCTGGGAGCCAAGCTACACGGTCTCGACGGCCTGGCCGGGGCGACCATCACCGGTGACGGCATGATCGCCCTGATTCTCGACGTTCCCAGTTTGATGAAGCGCTATGCGGCCTGATGCCGGGCGCTGCCTCGACGCGCCTTTCCGAGGAGGTGGGTGATGGACCCGCTCAGCATCGTCGGACTGATCATCGGAATCGCCGCCGTCGTCGTCGGCAATCTGCTGGAAGGCGGGCGACTGGCCTTCCTGATCAACGGTCCGGCGCTGCTGATCGTCCTCGGCGGTACCCTGGGGGCGGTGCTGCTGCAGACACCGCCGGCGTTGTTCTTGCGTGGCGTGAAGATGTTGCGCTGGATCGTCGTACCGCCCCGGGTCAATCTGGAAGCCTCCATCCGGAAGATCGTCAATTGGAGTCAACTGGCCCGCAAGGAGGGACTGCTGGGGCTGGAGGATGAAATCGACCGGGAAGCGGACGGTTTCACCCGCAAGGGGTTGCAGCTGCTGGTGGACGGCAACGAGACCGACGCCATCCGCGACGCCCTGGAGGTAGAGATGATGACCCGGGAACAACAGCTTCAAGCGGCGGCCCGGGTGTTCGAAGCCATGGGGGGATACGCCCCCACCCTCGGGATTTTGGGTGCCGTGCTGGGGCTGATCCAGGTGATGCAGAATCTGACCGACCCGGCCAAACTGGGTTCCGGGATCGCGATCGCCTTCGTGGCCACCATCTACGGCGTCGGTCTGGCCAATCTGATCTTTCTTCCGGTGGCCAACAAGCTGAAGAGCCAGGTCCGGGTACTGATGTTGTCTCAGGAGTTGCTGCTGGAGGGCATTCTGGCCATCGCCGAGGGGGAGAATCCCCACAACGTGGAACTCAAACTGCGGGGGTTTCTAGCATGAGGGGACGTTTCCGGCGCGGGCCGGTCACCGGGGAGCGGGAAAACCACGAGCGCTGGCTGGTTTCCTACGCCGATTTCATCACCCTGCTGTTCGCCTTTTTCGTGGTGATGTATGCCATCTCCAGCCTCAACGCCGGCAAATACCGCGTCCTGGCCGAATCCCTGGAAAAGGCGTTCCAGAACCGCGCCGGCGAGAACGAGGCCAGAACGGACGAACCGATTCAGGTAGGGGAGCCGGCCAGGAAGTTCGTACCGATCGAGACCGATACCGGTCTCAGCAAGGAGGCGGTCAAGCTGGAACAGATTTCCGACCAACTGGAGGAGGTGTTGGCCCCTTATATCGAGGAGGATTTGATCGAAGTGGAGCGCACCCGTTTCTGGGTGGCCGTGGAGATGAAGAGTGGCATGCTGTTTCCCAGCGGCAGCGCGGAGTTGGACCCGGCGGCCGATCCGGTCCTGATCAAACTGGCGGAGGTGATGCGTCAGATGCCCGGCAATCCGATTCAGGTCGAAGGCCACACCGACGACGTGCCCATCCGCAACCGCCAGTTCCCTTCCAACTGGGAACTGTCGGCGGCGCGGGCCACCAGCGTGGTCCGGCGCCTGATCCGATACGGCGTGGCTCCGACCCGGCTGGCGGCGGTGGGCTACGGGGAATACCATCCGGTGGCGGACAACGGCAGCGAGGCCGGACGGTATCGCAATCGCCGGGTGGTAGTGGTCCTCCAGGCGAAGAATCTGGCCCGTTATCCGGTGAAGGGGCGGTATCCACAACCGGTTCCAGGAGGGCAGGAGTAACGCCATGCAGGTCTGGGCGGTGTCCAATCAGAAAGGCGGCGTGGGGAAGACCACCACGGTCGCCAATCTGGCCGGGCTGCTGGCACAGCGCGGCGCCACGGTGCTGATGATCGACCTGGATCCCCACGCCTCCCTGACCGGTTATTTCGGGTTTGCTCCCGAGACGGTGGAGGCGGGGGTCTATCACCTGTTTCGCGACGCCATTGCCCGGCGCCGCCCGGATCCCTTGGCCCTGATCCGACCGACGGACATCCGCCAGCTGGATCTCATGCCCGCCGTGATGGCCTTGGCCACGGTGGAACGCCAGGCCGGTGCGATCGAGGGGCTGGGGCTGGTGATCGATCAGGCCTTGAAGCAGATGCATTCCCACTACGATTACGTCCTGATCGACAGCCCCCCCATGTTGGGTGTGCTGATGGTGAATGCCCTGGCCGCCTGTGACCGGCTGTTGATTCCGCTCATGGCGGATTTCCTGTCCCTGCGGGGACTGGAGCGGATGCTGAAGACCCTGGCGATGATCGACCGTTCCCGGCGGCAGCCGCTGCCCTATCTGATCGTTCCCACCCTGTTCGACCGGCGTCCCCGGGTCTGCCGCGACACCCTGCGGGTGCTGACGGAACGCCACGGCGACCATCTGTGGTCGGGTGTGATCCCCATGGACACCAAGGTCCGGGAGGCGAGCCAGGCCCATCGTCCCTTGAACCGCTACGCGCCCCATTGCCGGGCCGCCCGAGCCTATGCCGAGCTGCTCGAGCATCTCTTGGCCCAGACCCAACAGACTTCCAAAGCGGCATCGGCATGAGCGGATCGCGTTCGCAGGCGGAAATTTCGGCCGAACCCGAGCTGACGAGCTATCTGGAGGAGCTCTTGGGGACCGGGTCCGGTCCATCGGCCGATTCGGTGGAGACGCCACCGGATTCCGGACCCCGGGAACCTGCCACCGAGCCGCTGCCGCCCGGTTGTCCGGAGTGGCTGACACCAGTGTTCCAGGTCGCGATTCTCCATTTGGGGAAGTTGCGCTTTGCGGTTCCCAGCTGTCAGATAGACGACGCCAGGCGGATCGAGGGAGCCCAGCCGCCGGAATCGGGAACGGAGCCGGTCCTGGGTCGGCTGGAAACGGACGGTCGTACCTGGTTGGTGGTGGACACGGCCCGCCTGATTTTGGCCGGTAAAAGGCACGGATCCCGCTACCGCTGGATGGTTCCGGTGCCAAGGAGCGGAGCGGCGTTGGCCTGTGACGGCGTGTCGGAATCCGGGCCGGTTCCCGTCGCTCAGGTCCGCTGGCGCCAGCAACGGCAGAGCCGGCCCTGGCTGCTGGGTATGCTGACCGGCGATCCCGCCTGTCCGTTGCTGGACGCGGAAGCGCTCGTTGCCGACTTGCAATCTGACTTGACCCAATCGAGGTGAAACATGGCGGAAGCTGCGGAAAAACTCAACGGCGAATTGATCCAGTGGGTGACCTTCCAACTGGGGGACGAGACCTACGGTATCAACGTGATGCAGGTGCAGGAGGTGCTTCGGGTGAGTGAGATCGCCCCGGTTCCCGGAGCTCCGGACTACGTGATCGGCATCATCAACCTCCGGGGCAACGTGGTCACCGTGGTGGACACCCGGAGCCGGTTCGGCCTGCCCTACAAGGAGCCGGACGACCTTTCCCGTATCGTGATCATCGAAGCCAGCGAACACGTCATCGGCATTCTGGTCGACAGCGTGGCCGAAGTAGTGGAGCTGCGCACCGATGAAATCGAAGCGGCTCCCAACGTGGGCAACGAGGAAAGCGCCCGTTACATCCAGGGAGTTTCGAGTCGGAACGGCAAGCTGCTGATCCTGGTGGACCTGAACAAGTTGCTGAGTGACGAGGAAATCGCTGAAATGAACGCCCTGTGACATCGTGGATCTTTCATCCTGGGTGTTGCCCTTCGTCCTCCTGTCGCTGGTCGTGACACTCGAAGCGATCGCCCTTTTCTGGCTCTGGCGGCGGCAGCGCCATTGGCAACGACTTTGCCAGCGGTGGCGGCAGATCCAGGAGCGTCAGCAGGGTGACGTCATCGGCTTGTGCGCCGCCGCCGTGCGAATGGACGAGCGGCTGCAGCAGCTCGTCTGCGATCTGGACGAAATCCGCGAGCGGAGCGAGGCGTTGCGGCAGTCCCCGGAGAGTGTCGTCTCGTATCAGGCGGCCATCAAGTGCATCCGTGAAGGGGGCGGATTCGAGGAGCTGGTGAGCCAGTGCGGCCTGACCCGGGAAGAGGCCAATCTGTTGCTGCGGTTGTACGGATCGGAAGCGGACGATCCCCACCGTCACTGACCCGGCCCCTTTTTGCCGCTGAGCCAGTAGGCGAAGGCGATGACTTCGGCGACCGCCAGATAGAGTTCCCGCGGGATTTCGTCCCCCAGAGGGACATGACTCAACACCTTGACCAGTTCGGGATCATGATGCAGGGGAACGTCGTGTTCCTCGGCCAGGGCGATGATGCGCTCGGCGATTTCCCCCCGGCCTTTGGCGACTACCTTGGGGGCCGAGTCGCCGTCGTAATCGAGGGCCACGGCGATGTCGGGCGGATTGATAAGGTTCTTTTCCTTCTTCATGCCCGCTCGTCGATCAATGGTGTGTCGTGGATGGCCTGGGGGCTGGCGATGGCGGCCTCGGTCACCCGGAAGGTCCGGGGCGTCAGGCCCGCCTGCCGGAAACGTTGGGCCAGGTGCTCCAGGTGGTGTTCGAACAGGTTCCGGGTGGCCGCCCGATCGCTCCACAGATGGGTGCTGATTTCCCCGTTCACGTAGATCAGTCTGGCCTGGATCCTTCCCAGGCCGGACAGATCCATCTCCAGATCCACCGTCCACGGCCGCGCGCTCCCGTTTCCGGAAGAGGCCGCCTTCTCCCCCCGCACCGTCAGCCGGAGGTCGTGGAATTCCTGGTCCTGCCGAAACGGCAGTTCGAAATGCCAGGTGGGAGTGGGATTTTCCGGCCTTGGCAGCGAGTTCAGCTGGTCCAGACCGATACGGGCGACCGCGCCGGACACCTTGTGCAACAGTTGTGCCAGCCGTTCCTCGTCCCCGGCCGGATCCGTCGGGTGTGCATCAGCAGGGCTGGCCGGAAAAGGAGCGGGTCGACCGGCGGCTGGCGGTCCGCTGGGGGCGGTGGCAGTGTTCCCGGGCTGGGATCGGGCCGGAGGTGCGGAAGCGGCCGGCTTCACTCCTCTGGACGTGGCGGCGGGGGACGGTTCCGCCTTCGTTGCGGGCCTGGTTTCCTTCGCTTCCGAGGCGTGGCGGAGGACGGCGGCGATCTGGAGCAGCCGCTCCTTGAGGTCGGGGGCTGAATCCGGTGAAGGGCGTGCCTCGGAGAACAGACCGCTTCGATCCAGCGCTCGGGCGAGGGTGTCCGCCGAGGTCAGGTCCCTGAGGGTGGGCAGCGATCGCACCAGACGGGCGATCGATTCACGCAGCGGTGTGGGCAACGTTTCGTCAGGAGAGGTGTCGGCCGCCAGGTCGGCCAGGGTGCGCATGGCCTCGGCGAGGGGGATTTGCCGGGGCAGGAAGGTTTTCAGGCTGGTGATCCGCGGTTGCCGGATGGATTCCAGCACCCGCAGCTCAGGCTGGCTACCCGGTTTGACGACTTCGAGCCGTACCCGGGTGCCGGGTCGCAGCGGGACCTCGCTGTCCGCCACCAGCCGCCGGCCAGCCAGTTCCAGCAGCACTTGGCGGTCGCCGATCCGACTCAGCACCTGGGCCTCCAGGCGTTGGCCCGGCTGGAGCGCTTGAATCGGCTCAACCGGCCTGGCGGGTGCCGCCCCCCGAGCGACCAAGGAGCCCAGGGACTGAAGGACGCGACGGACTTCCATCGTTCAAACGGTCAGCATTTTCTGGATCTGCCAGATTTCTTCCCGCGCTCGCTCCAACACGTTCATGCTGGTTTCCGTATCCAGAGCCCCGGCGAGCAGCTTGCGGTAGGCGGGAATGGTGTCGATGCGAGGATAGCGGTGAATGTCCGGGGTGCCGATGAAACTGTGCAGCTGGGAGACCAGGACGATGTCCAGGTAGTCGGGTTCCGGTTTGGGATCGCGGAACCAGTCTTCCGCTTCGAGGGTGATGGTTTCGAAATCCTCGGGGAAATGCCAGTGGCGCATGATCGCGGCGCCCACCGGTCCCCGGAGCCGATCGACGGCCTGTTCCAGTTCGGCCGGATCGGTGAGCAGGTCCATGTGGTCGTCGGCGAAGGTGAGGACCGGCACGATGCCGATGTCGTGGATCAGGCCGGCCAGCATGGCGCGGTCGGGATCGAATCCCGGGGTCTTGTGGGCCAGTACCGCACAGATCGCCGCCACATAGCTGCTGTGGTGCCACAGATCGTTCATGCGTTTCTGGATGGCCCGGGTCTTGGCCTTGAACACCGCCTTGAGGGCGAAGGTGGTGATGAGATGCTGGGCGGCCTTGAGTCCCAGGCGGGTCAAGGCTTCCGGGCAGCTTTCGATCCGGCGCCGCCCCCGGTACAAGGGGCAGTTGGCGATCTGGATCAGCCGGGCGGTGATCACCGGATCCATCTGGACCACCCGGGCGATCCGAGTGTTGTTGGCCTTGGGATCGTTGATGGCCCGGCGGATCTTGACGGAAATGTCAGGGATGGTGGGCAGGGTCAGCTTGTTTTCCTTCAGGGCCCGCAGGCACCGGTGAAGAAAGTCGTTCTCGCGGGTCTCGGTGACCGAAACCGTCGAATCCATCAAATGTCCCTCAACACCGCTCCGTTTGCTTTTGCCGGACCCCTTCGGCAGAAACGTAAATACCGCCCGGACTTGAACCGGTTTGGTTTAAGTCTAGCCGGATTTTGCCAGGATTTCAGTCGCCCGGCTGCGGTGCCTTCGGGCGCAGATGGGGAAACAGGAGCACGTCGCGGATCGAGGGCGAGTCGGTCAGCAGCATGACCAGGCGGTCGATTCCGATGCCTTCCCCCGCGGTGGGCGGCATGCCGTGTTCCAGGGCGATGATGTAGTCTTCGTCGAAGTGCATGGCCTCTTCGTCGCCGGCATCCCGGGCCGATAGCTGTCTGCGGAAGCGCTCGGCCTGATCCTCCGGGTCATTGAGTTCGGTGAAGCCGTTGGCGATCTCGCGTCCGGCGATGAACAGTTCGAAACGGTCGGTGACCTCGGGATTCTTGTCGTTGCGCCGCGCCAGGGGGGAGACCTCCACGGGGTATTCGGTGATGAAGGTGGGATCAAGCAGTTTGGGTTCCACCGTCTTCTCGAAGATCTCGGTCTGCAGTTTGCCGAGGCCGTAGCCGGGAAGGACCGGAATGTCCAGGCGTTGTGCCACCCGGCGCGCGCCTTCCAGGTTGTCGATGTCATCAGCGCTGAGGCCGGGATTGAAGCGCAGCAGGGATTCGAACAGGGTGTAGCGCTGGAAGGGCCGTCCGAAATCGTATTCCCTCCCTTGGTAGGGAACCACCGTGTCGCCGAGGGCGATCTGGGCCAGTTCCCGCAGCAGGGTTTCGGTCAGATCCATCAGTTCGTGGTATTCGGCATAGGCCTGATAGAACTCCAGCATGGTGAATTCCGGATTGTGCTGGGTCGACAGGCCCTCGTTACGGAAGTTGCGGTTGATCTCGAACACCCGCTCGAAGCCGCCCACCACCAGGCGCTTGAGGTAGAGTTCCGGGGCGATGCGCAGGTACAGCTGCATGTCCAGGGCATGGTGATAGGTGACGAAGGGTCGGGCCGCGGCACCTCCGGGAAGCACCTGCATCATCGGGGTTTCCACCTCGAGGAAGTCCCGCTCGATGAGGAACTGACGGATGTGTTGGACCACCTGGGAGCGGATGCGGAAGGTGCGGCGGCTGACCTCGTTCATGATCAGATCGAGGTAGCGCTGGCGGTAGCGGGCCTCGCGGTCGGTCAGGCCGTGGTATTTCTCCGGCAGGGGACGCAGGCATTTCGCCAACAAGCGGATGGCGTCGACCCGGACGCTCAGCTCCCCCGTCTTGGTCTTGAACAGGACCCCCTCGGCGCCGAGAATGTCGCCGATGTCCCATTTCTTGAATTCCTGGTACAACCCGGACGGTAGGCCGTCGCGGGTGACGAACAGCTGGATGCGGCCGGAATAATCCTGCAGATGGCAGAAGCTGGCCTTGCCCATGATGCGGCGGGTCATCATCCGGCCCGCCACCCGTACCCGCAGCGGGGTTTGCTCGAAGTATTCGGCCGGCTTGTCGCCGTAGCGGGCGTGAAGTTCGGCGGCGACGGCGTCGCGGCGGAAGTCGGTGGGATAGGCGAAACCGGCCTCCCGCAGCGCGGCCAGTTTCGCCTTGCGTTGCGCGATGAGATCCTGGATGACTGTCTGTTCGTTCATGTCGTGAAGGAAATGATTTTTACAAACCGCTTTTGAGGCTGGCCTCGATGAAGGGATCGAGGTCGCCGTCGAGGACCGCCTGGGTGTTGCCCACTTCGACGCCGGTTCTCAGGTCCTTGATGCGGGACTGGTCCAGGACGTAGGAACGGATCTGGCTGCCCCAGCCGATATCGGCTTTGGATTCCTCCACCTTTTCCTGTTCGGCGCGGCGTTTCTGCAGCTCCAGTTCGTACAGCTTGGCCTTGAGCTGCTTCATCGCCGTGGCCTTGTTCTTGTGCTGGGAGCGGTCGTTCTGGCACTGGACCACGATGCCGGTGGGCAGATGGGTGATGCGCACCGCCGACTCGGTCCGGTTGACGTGCTGACCGCCGGCACCGGAAGCCCGATAGACGTCGATGCGCAGGTCCGCCGGATTGATCTCGACGTCGATGTCGTCCTCCACCTCGGGGGAGACGAACACCGCGGCGAAGGAAGTGTGGCGCCGGTTGCCGGAGTCGAAGGGGGATTTCCGAACCAGACGGTGGACGCCGGTCTCGGTGCGCAGCCAGCCGTAGGCATAGGGACCTTCCACCTTGATGGTGGCGCTTTTGATGCCGGCCACCTCTCCCGGGGACAGCTCGATGATTTCGGTCTTGAAACCCTTGCGCTCGGCCCAGCGCAGGTACATGCGCAGCAGCATTTCCGCCCAGTCCTGCGCCTCGGTGCCGCCGGAGCCGGCCTGGATGTCGAGGAAGGCGTTGTTGGCGTCCATCTCCCCGGAGAACATGCGGCGAAACTCCAGGTCGGCGACGGTCTTGTCGAAGTTGGCGAGATCCTCGGCGATGGCCGCCAGCGTGTCCTCGTCGCCCTCTTCCAGGACCAGTTCCAGCAGTTCCCGGGCGTCGCCGAGCCCCTGGATCAGGTTGTCGAGGGTCCGGACCGTCTCCTCCAGCTGGGCCCGCTCCTTGCCTAGCGCCTGGGCTCGATCGGGATCGTTCCAGATTGCCGGGTCTTCCAGCTCGCGTAGGATTTCCTCCAGGCGTTCTTTCTTGCGATCGTAGTCAAAGATACCCCCTCAGAGCCTCGGTGCGGCTCTGCAGGTCGTCGATCTTACGGGTCAGGTTGTTGAGTTCCAGGGTCTCCATGGCGTGAATCCGATTTTCCAAACCGAATAATTCTATCTTAACATTGACGGAAAATCCGCCGGCAAGTTGCCGGGAAGACGTACGCCGGGCAAAATGCGGCCATTCTCTGTTCGATGTCGAGGCAGTGCGTGAAGGAAAAGCCACTGGCACAGGCGGCACACCATTATCTCGCCTCCCAATTGGCGGTGGTGGAAGCCGAGGAAGCGGGCATCCGTGACGACGCGGATCCCGAGTGTCTTCACCGCTTCCGGGTGGCCCTGCGGCGCGGCAGGGCCCTGCTGGGGGAACTGAAGGATTGTCTCGTTCCCGAACTGGCGGAGTTCCGTCGTCGTCTGGCGGCGGTCGCCAGGGAAACCAACGCCTGCCGCGACGCCGACGTGTTTCTGGCCCTGTTGCCGGAGTGGGGCGGCGTTCTGCCGGATTTCCTCCAGCCCGGTCTGGGTCGGCTGGAAGCGATATTGCGGCAACGACGCCAAAGCGCTCGTGCCGAGGTGGTGGATTTGCTGCAGGGTGCGGAATATCGCTCCGTGAAACAGGTCTGGCGCCAGTGGCTGGCTCAGCCTGCGGAAGCGTGGTTCGTCACCGATGCCCGGCTGCCGGTGTCCAAGGCGCTCGAACCACGGATTCGGCGCCGGCTGCGTAAATTGCGCCGTCGCCTTGCCGCCGTGACGGACGAGACGCCGGCGCAGGATCTCCACCGGTTACGGATTCAGGTGAA
Source organism: Methylothermaceae bacterium (assembly GCA_026984375.1). Classification (GTDB taxonomy): domain Bacteria; phylum Pseudomonadota; class Gammaproteobacteria; order Methylococcales; family Methylothermaceae; genus Methylohalobius. Next base: position 11,819 of record JALSSF010000049.1, read on the forward strand.
GAAACTGCGTTATCTGCTCGAATTCCAGACGGCCGAATCGGGTGACGACCGGAGCGCTGAAGCCATCGCCGGACTCAAGCGCCTGCAGAACGTTCTGGGAAGGCATCACGATGCAGCCGAGCAATTTTCCTGGTTGCGGGGCGTACTCGGAGAAGGTGAATCGGATCCGAAGACGGCTGCGGCCGTCGGCTGGTTGCTGGCCGATCGACATCGAAGCCAGCGACATGCGGTCACCCGGTTGGTGAAGAAACGGGAAAAGCTGCTGCGGTGGCAGGTGTGAAACGTTCAGATTCAGATTGGGTTCAGCCGGCCTGCGAATAATGCCATTGCCATGTTTCGGATGGGGGGAACGATGAAGCGGTTTCTCGTCGGGGTGGCGTTCGGTTTGCTGGCGCTGATGGTGGGCTGTGCCAGCGGCCCGAAAACCGACTTTTCCCGGGCCGGTGAGGCGGTGTGCCGGACCTTCAGCCCCGAACTGGCCTTTCGGCTGGCCCGGCTCAGCGCCGTCGCCTATCAGTCCAAACGGCAGCGAAAGCGGAGTTTGGCGGCGCTCGGTTTTCGGCTGGACCGGGAAATCCAGGATGCGGAGCAGGGAACCCAGGGATTTCTCGCTTTCGACGATCGTCGCGCCGTCGTCGCTCTGGCCGGAACCGAGGATGTGAAGGACGTCCTCAAGGACGCGCAGATCTGGGTGCAGGAAGGGCGGGAGGACCCACTCTGCGGCAAGAAGGTCGGCATCCATAACGGCTTTTACCGCGCCTTGCGGCAGGTCCGCAAGGATCCAGCCCTGTTCCAACGACTGGAACAGTTGCAGGCCCAGGGGCGGTCGGTTTATTTCACCGGTCATTCCCTGGGTGGGGCGCTGGCGGTCATTCTGGCGTATTTCACGAGGCTCGACCATCCGGAAATCCAGGTGGCGGGCGTCTATACCTACGGCCAGCCTTATACCGGAACCCGGAGTTTTCAAACGTGCTATGACACCCGCCTGAAAACCGTGACCTTCCGGTACGTCAACAACGACGATGCCATTCCCAGACTGCGTCCCGGCAGCGATTATCGCCATGTCGGGATTCCTCTGTATCTGGCAAAGGACGGTACGGTGGCCGGAAAGGCGGCCTTCCGGCCGTTGGCCAGTCTGGCGTCGTTCCTCGACACCCGCTTCGTCGACGATCATGACATCGCACGCTACCTGGAACGTTTGGAGAAAAATCGATCCGTCAATCCGTTTGGTTGTTCTAAAGGGAGGTTCAACGACGAATGAAGAAAATCAGTGACCATCTGGCGGCCCTGGCCCTGATCTGTCTGGTGGGAAGCGGAACGGCCGGCGCTGCGGAAACCGGCACCGCCGCCTATTACAGCGACGTGTTTCAGGGGCGGAAGACCGCCTGCGGCGACCGGTATGACAAGAACGCTCTGACGGCGGCACACAACCGCTATCCCTGCGGTACCCGGATCCGGGTGACCAATCTGGAAAACGATAAGAGCGTCGTGGTGGTCGTCAACGACCGCGGTCCCTCCACGCCCGGACGGATCGTCGATTTGTCCCGGCGCGCCGCCAGGGAACTGGGATTTCTGAAACAGGGCCTGGCCCGAGTGAAGATCGAGGTGGTCTCTAAGCCGAAAGCGCGGTAACGCCGACGTTTTCGCCATCGATCGGCATCGGACTGACGCCGTGGCCACCCTCGACCTTTATCGGACGCGCTTTTCCCCGGGCGTTCATCTGCTCGAGGCTTCCGCCGGCACGGGCAAGACCTACTCCATCGCCCAGTTGGTGGCCCGTTTTCTCGTGGAGGAGGGCATCAGCGTCGAAGAGATGGGGGTGGTGACCTTCACCCGTGCCGCCACCGCCGAATTGCGCCAGCGTATCCGCCAGCGGTTGTGTCAGGTGCGGGACGCGCTGGCCGGCAGGCCCACCGATGACGGGCATCTCCACGACTGGATCGTCCGGTTGCCGGATCCGGTGCTGGCCGGGCGCCGGGTAGCGGCGGAGCTGTTGAAGCTGGATCTGATGCCGATTCAGACCATCCACGGATTCTGCCACCAGGCCCTGCGGCAGCAGGCATTGGAGGCCGGTGAGCTGCTCGGGCAGGACATGCTCGAGGACGAGCGTTCCTTCAATCAGGCGATCGTCGACGATTTCTGGCGCCTCCGGTTGCAGACTTTGTCCAGGTGCCACTGGCGGCGGATTCTGCAGCGCACCGCGACTCCCGACGAACTCGCTCGGCTGATTCTGGCCTGGCGGCCGCCGGTGACCTTCGTTCCGGAAGTGGATTGGCCGGAATCGACGGCTGTCGATCTCGACGCCTCGACATGGCAGGCGTTCGCGCTTTGGATGGACCGGCTGTGCCAGGAGAATTACTTCAACAAGGACGTCCGCCAGTGGTGGCGGCAGTTGCGCGGCGAGGCCGGGTTGCCGGCGCGTCTGGCCGAGGTGAAGATCCGTTCCGATCTCTTGGCTTTCCTGGAACGGCAGCTGAGCAAGAAAAAAGTCCGGCCGCCGCGGCTGGAGAACCTGCCCGGTTACCGGGAGCATCGCCGCGTCCTCGAGGCGTTGGCTGATTTGGGGCGGCGCCAGGCACACCTGGAGATCGCCTGGCTGCAGCAGGCCTGGAACGACTGGCGTACCGAATACGAGCGCCGTCTGCGCCAGCAGGGACGGATGACCCACGACTGGGTGGTGCGCCGTTTGGCCCAGGTGGTCGGCGAGTCGCCGATTCCCAGCCTGCAGAAGCGTTTCCGGGTGTTCTTCATCGACGAATTCCAGGATACCGACCGGTACCAGTGGCAGATATTCTCCAAGCTGTTCGGCGGCGGGGACCACTGGCTGTTTCTGATCGGCGATCCCAAACAGTCGATCTACCGGTTTCGGGGCGCCGATCTCGACACCTATTTTCTGGCGGCCGGACAGGCGCGGAAGGTCTGGCGGCTGGGGACCAACTACCGTTCCCACCCCCATCTGCTGGAGGCCATCAACCGTCTGTTTCAGGACGGGGAAAACGATCTGGCGGCGCAGGGGGCGTTCTGTCACCCCCATCTTCGCTATCATCCGGTCGCGGCGGGATGCGGCAGCGACGACATGGCGCTGCGGATCGGCGACGATCCGGCTGCTCCTCTGTGGTGGCAGGCGTTTTCCTCGGACGCCGGCCCTTACCGCTATTCCAACCAGGCCCGTGCCATCGAGCAGTTGGCCCAGCACGCCGCCGCCGACGTGGTGGCGTTGCTGGAAAGCGCCACCCTGGTCTCTCACGGGGAGAGACGGTCGCTGCAACCGGGGGACATCGCCGTCCTGGTGCGCAGCAACGAGACGGCACAGATTCTGCACCACGCTCTTCGTGACCGGAAGGTGCCGGCCGTCCTCATCGACCGCCGATCGGTCTATGAGACCGACACGGCCCAAAGACTGTACCGTCTCCTGGTCACCCTGTGGGAAGGGTCGTCTTGGGACCGAGTCAAGCGGGTGTTGGCGGACGGCTGGTTCGGCTGCGACGCTCGGGATCTGGCCGCCCTGGACGAAGACGGTCACGCCTGCGGCCGGTGGCTGGCAGCGTTCGCCGAGGCCGGTGAGCGCTGGCGTGACGACAGCCTGATGGCGGCCGTCGAGGCGCTGTTTCACCGTTTCGACGTTTGGGAGACCATCGCCGGCCAGCGTTTCGGCGCCCGTACCCTGGCGGATCTGAGACACTTGCTGGAGATCCTCCAGGAGGAGGCGGTGCGGCGGCGCCTGAGTCCCCAGGCGCTGCTGACCTGGTATCGGCGCCGCCTCGACAGCCCCGCAGGCGAGGTGGATCAGTTGCGCCTGGAGAGCGACGCCGACGCGGTCGAACTGGTGACAATGCACAGCGCCAAGGGATTGGAGTATCCGGTGGTTTTGTGTTTCGATCTCTGGTCACCGGAAAAGCGGGAGCGGCATTCCGATCCGGTGGTAGTGACCGACGAGAAAGGTACCCGGGTGGTGTTTCAGATCGAGGCGGATGCCTATTCCCGGGCCCTGGAGGCTCATCGCCTCGCCGAACGCCAGGAAAGCCTGCGCATCGCCTACGTGGCCCTGACCCGGGCCCGGGCCCACTGTCGGGTCTATCTGTTGGAGAAACAGACGGGTGGCAAAGATGCCCCGTGGTCGCCGCTCCACCATCTGCTCACCCGCCACCAGGGGAAGGACGTGTTCGACGGCGCGCGGATTCTGACCGAGCGCTATCGGGATTGCTTCGGTTACCACTGTCGGGATTGGCACCGGATCCCGACCCGGCGGTGGCGTTCCGGCCGTGGGGAGCCGGACCTGGTGAAGCCGTCGCCTCTAGGCCGTCGGCTGGCTGAAGAAGCCAGCGTGTTGACCAGTTATTCGGCGTTGGTGCGGGGACGGGCGCAGCCGGTTTCCTCGGAATGGATAGAGCGGCTGCTGGAGGAAGGGCTGGGGGATAGGGAAGACCGCCTGCCGAAGGGGGCCGCGTTCGGCAATCTGCTCCACGCCCTGTTGGAAAAGGTACCATTCCGGGAATTGGCCCAGGGGCGGGTCGATGTCCGGTTGTGGGAGTACTGCCGGCGTCAGGCGGGCTTCGGGGCGGAGCTGCGCTTGGAAGAAGTCGTGCCGCTGTTGCAAAGGGCGGTTACCACCCCGGTGCCGGAGTTCACCCTGGCCAAAGTCGAGCCCGGTCGCCAGCTCCACGAACTGGAATTTTTCCTGCCGCTCGAAGACATGCGCTGCGAGGTCGTCAATCGACTGTTCCAGGGGCGGCCCTGGTATCGGCCGTTGCGGTTCGCCCGGCTCCGGGGTTATCTCCGGGGATTCATCGATCTGGTGGTCGAACACGATCGCCGCTTCTACGTCATCGACTACAAGTCCAACGAGCTGGAGGATTACCGTTCCACCACCCTGGAAACGGCGATGAGGGAGCACGATTACGGTTTCCAGGCGATCCTGTACGCTTTGGCCCTGCACCGTTATCTCCGCCGGCGCCTGCCCGGTTACGAATTCCACCGGCACTTCGGCGGGGTGCGCTACTTGTTCCTGCGGGGCATGAACGGGAAGCCGGGATCCGGTGTCTATCGCATCGATCTGGAGCCCCAATGGATGGCCGCGCTGGAAGGGATGTTGACGAACGTGCCATCGGCGGCCTGAGGGTTCGGGCGTGACGGCCACGGATCTCCATCCCCATGCTCGGGTGCTGGTGGATTTCTTCCAGCGCCGGTTGCAACTGTCCGGCGAGGCGCTGCTTCACTTGTTCAGCGATTTGCTGCAGGCCCGGGAGGACGGTCATGTGTGTCTGACCCTCTCGGAGAAGCGCCGTGCCTGGGTGGCCAAACTGCACGGGCTCCATCAGCCCAAAGGGGAAGCGCCGTTGGTTCTGGAGCAGGACCGCCTCTACTTTCAGCGCCTGTGGCAATACGAGGAGCGGCTGGTTGAAGGCGTCCGGCGCCTGATGGCGGCCCCGCCCGTGCCGGTGGACCGGGACAAGCTGAACCGGCTGGTCCGGGCAGCCGGGCTCGACGCCTCCCAGCGGGAAGCCGTGGCCGGGGCGGCGGCGCGGCGTTTCGCCATCCTGACCGGTGGGCCGGGAACCGGCAAGACCACCACGGTGTTGCAGTTGATCGCCTTGCGTCTGTGGCAGCGGCCGGAACTGAACGTGGCGTTGGCGGCGCCCACGGGGAAAGCGGCCCAGCGCCTGAGCGAGACGGTCCGCCGCCGAACCGAGGCGTTGCCCCTGCCCGAGGCGCTCAGGGACTCGGTTCCCCAGGAGGTGTCCACCCTGCACCGTCTTCTGGGAGCGCGTCCGGACACCACCGCCCTGAGCTATCATCCGGATCGTCCCCTGCCCTATGACCTGGTGGTGGTGGACGAGGCCTCCATGGTCGATCTGGCCCTGATGAGCAAGCTGGTTCAGGCGCTGCCGCCCCAGGGAAGCCTGGTGCTTCTGGGGGACCGCGATCAGCTGGCTTCGGTGGAAGCGGGCAGCGTGCTGGCGGATCTGTGCGACGGTGCCCCCGATCACGTCTGGCGGTTGCGTCAGGCTCACCGTTTCGAACAGCGTCTGGCTGGACTGGCCCGGGCGATTCAAACCGGAGACTTCGACCGGGTCCTGGAGTTGCTCGGTGAAGACCGGCTGGCGGTGTGCCAGGACAGCCTGTGGCAAGCGGTCGAGGAAGGCTATCGACCCTACTGGGAAGCGGTGGTCGGAGGCGGGGAGCCCGAGGTGGTTCACCAGGCGTTCGCCCGGTTCCAGGTGCTGTGTGCCCACCGCCGCGGTCCGCTGGGTGCCGACTGGCTCAACGATGCCTTGGAACAGCGGTGGCGGCGGCAGGGGAAAATCCAGGGCGGGGCCTATTATCCCGGCCGGCCCCTGCTGGTCCTGGAAAACGTTCCGGACCTCCATCTGTTCAACGGGGATGTCGGCATCTGCCTGCTGGACGATCAGGGGCGCGTGAGTGTCCATTTCGAGGACGGCCGCCGCCTGCCCCCGGCCCGGTTGCCTGGCCACCAGACGGTGTTCGCCATGACCGTGCACAAGTCCCAGGGATCGGAGTTCGACCGGGTTCTC
>JALSSF010000050.1 GCA_026984375.1 Methylothermaceae bacterium
CCGGATCAGCAGCCGGCCGGTGCCGTTGACGGTGCCGCCCACCACCTTGTCGCCGGGGCGTTTTTCCACCGGCATGGGTTCGCCGGTGAGCATGGATTCGTCCACGCTGCTGTGCCCCTCGATCACCACGCCGTCCACGGGGATCTTCTCCCCGGGACGGACCTGGAGGATGTCGCCGACCCGGACCCGGTCCAGGGGGACGTCGACCACCGAACCGTGGCTTTCCTCCACCCGGTGGGCGACGGGCGGCGCCAGCTCCAGCAGCATGCGGATGGCGGCGCTGGTCTGGCTGCGGGCTTTAAGTTCCAGTACCTGGCCCAGCAGCACCAGCACGGTGATGGCGGTGGCCGCCTCGAAATAGACCGGCACCAGTCCCTCCGGCGTGCTCAGGGTGGCCGGGAACAATTCCGGCAACAGCACCGCCGCCGTGCTGTAGCCCCAGGCCACCCCGATTCCCAAGGCGATCAGGGTGAACATGTTGAGACGGCGTTGCACCACCGAGGCCCAGCCGCGCACGAAGAAGGGCCAGCCGGCCCACCACACCACCGGTGTGGCCAGGAACAGTTCCAGCCACTGGAGCCGACGGCCGGCGAGGAATTGCGGCAACGCCTGGGGCGCCAGGTCATGGAGCATGGCCAGTATCACCACCGGCAGTCCCAGGAGGAGGCCGAGGCGGAAACGCCGCGACATGTCGGCCAGCTCGGGGTTTTCCGCTTCCGCCGCTCCCTTTACCGGCCGCGGCTCCAGGGCCATGCCGCAGATGGGGCAGTTCCCCGGGCGGGGACGGACGATTTCGGGATGCATGGGACAGACATACTCGACTTCGGCCGCTCCGGCTTCCGTTACCGGTTCCAGGGCCATCCCGCACTTGGGGCAGGTGCCCGGTTCGCTCTGGCGCACTTCCGGGTGCATGGGGCAGGTGTACTCCACCACTGCCGGCCGGAACTCGGTGTCCGGTTCCAGGGGACGGGCACATTCCGGGCAGTGGCCCGGTTTTTCGGAAACCACGTCCGGGTGGGCGGGACAGTGACAAACCGTCTGACAGGTGCAGCCGGGGGGTGCCGCTCGCAGCGGATGGGCCTGTCGTCTCGACCACGGGGGCTGGAGAAAGAAGTTGTACAGCGGCACCCACACCAGGGCGACGTACCAGCCGTAGGCGTAGCTTTCCAGCAGTCCCAGGAGGAAACTCGGCCCGCTGATCCAGCGAAACCCGGGCAGCCACTTCTGCCAGCTCAGATAGAGCCGGTGTTCCGGAAACAGCAGGCAGCAGAGCACGCACAGGGTATAGCTCAAGGCCAGGAAAAGGCCGGTGGCCTGGCCGGCTGCGTGAAGGGAAAGCTTAGATTTCATGGTCTCTCTCCTTTCCGGCCCCGGGGAATGAAGGCCGCTAGCGGCCCGCCGCCCTCGATCGGGCAGTGAAGATCAGCGCTCATAAGTTGCGAACACCCCGATCGAGCCGTCTTCGGCGAATCGCCACACGGTGTAATCGTCCCGGCGCGGTCCCATTTCCATGCCGGGCGAGCCGGCGGGCATCCCGGGGACGGCCAGGCCCGCCGCCGGCGGCCTTTGCCGAAGCAGGCGCCGGATGTCCACGGCGGGCACGTGACCCTCGATCGTATAGCCGGCCACTTCGGCGGTATGGCAGGAGCGCAATTGGACAGGGATGCCGTGGCGTTGTTTGACGTCCCCCATGTCGGCGTCGGTGATTTCCACGACCCGGAAACCGTTTTGCCGCAGATGGGCGATCCAGCGGCCGCAACAACCGCAACTGGGACTGCGGTAGACGGTCACCGTCGGGGCCGGGCCGGCCTCCTTGCCGGCCCAGGTGACGGGGGAAATCAGCAGTATCGCCGTCAACAGGATCGAAGGATAGCGCATGGCCGTCCACCTCACGGATTGGCCATGCGGCGGTGCATCCGGGCGAGCGCCTGCATTTCTTCCGCCGCCTCACGCAGACGTTGAGCGATGTTCCGGCAATGACGGGCGGAGTCGCCGGCCATTTTGGGGTTGTCCGTCTTGGCGTAGACCTCGGCCAATTGCTCGTGATGCCGGGCCATGCGCAACAGCTTGGAAGCCTGCTTGTCGAAATGGGCTGCGATGCTGAGGTGATCTTCGGGCGTCTTGGCTTGTGCGATCCGCTTCATCATGTGCTGATGCATCTTTTCCATGTGCTCCATCGACATCCCTTGTCTGGGTTCGCCCATCGATTTCATCTCGTGGGCCGCCCGATCGTGACGATGCTGATGTTGGGCGGATGCCATCGGCTGTGACGGACGCACGCTTTTCTCGGCGCAGGCGGCGGTCAACAGCATCAGGCCGGTGACCGATGCGGTCAGCAACGTTTTCGTGGTTTTCATGGTGTCATCCTCCTTCGGAGTGGTTTAGTGAACGGGTTTTCGTCCCTGAAGCGTCGGTCGGTCCGCCGGCCGTCTTCCATTCGGCCAGCCCCAGGTGAAAGTAGGCATGGACGTAAGCTAACACGTCCCAGATGTCGTTCGCACTCAAAATATCTTTGAAGGCCGGCATGGCGGAATTCCAGGCGCGGAACGGCGTCACCGTCCCCCCTTCGCTGACCCGCCAGAACAGGTAGTCGTCCCCCCGGCCGGGAGCCCGATGGAAGTGATGAGTCAGATCCGCCGGCGGATGGGGCAGGGCGGCGGCCATGGGGCCGTCACCTCGGCCGTCTTCCCCGTGGCAGATCTGACAATGGCGGCGGTAGAGGGTGGCGCCCCGGGCGATGGCCCGGGGATCGGCCCAGCGGTCGCTGTGCCGTCCGGCGTACGGGGGTGGCGGAGCCGGCCAACTGTCATGGCGGTGGCTGCCCCGATGGGCGTGGGTATGTGCGTGTGCATGGGTTTCCCTGTCTGGTCGGGGCTGGGTGGCGCAGGCCGCCAGCAGCACCGTGGTCATGAGAGGGATCAGTCGGTTGCGTTTCATCGGGATTCTCCTGAAGTTTCCGATATTCCGGAGGCCGGACGGCGGCGCTTCTCCAGCCATTGCAGCACCCAGCCGTAGATCACCGGCAGGATCACCAGATTCAGCACCATCACCGTGAACATGCCGCCGAGCATGGGCGCGGCGATGCGCTGGGCGACGTCGGCTCCGGCGCCCTGGCTCCACATCAGCGGCACCAGGCCGGCCATGGTGGAGATGGCGGTCATGGCCACCGGGCGTACCCGCAGGGACGTGCCCCGTTCCACCGCTTGCCAGACTTCCTCGGCACTGAGGGCGATTTTGCCGGCACGGCGGCGGTCCGCCTCCTGGTCGATGAAGCTGAGCACCAGGACGCCGATTTCGGCCGCCATCCCCGCCAGGGCGATGAAGCCCACCGCCACCGCCACGGAGATGTTGTAGCCGTTCCAGTAGATCAGCCAGATGCCGCCGATGAGGGCGAAGGGGATGGAGATCATCACCACCACCGGCCCGCTGAGGTTGCGGAAGTTGAAGTACAGTAGCAGGAAGATGATCAGCAGCGTCAGGGGTACCACCAGCTGGAGGCGTGCCTTGGCCCGCTCCATGTACTCGAACTGGCCCGACCAGCTCACCGTGTAGCCGGGTGGGATGGCCACCTGCTCGGCCAGCACTTTTTTGGCCTTGGCCACGAAACCGCCGATGTCGTCGGTGTCGATGTCCACGTAGACCCAGGCGTTGGGCCGTGCTCCCTCGCTCTTGATCGAGGGCGGCCCGCGCCGCAGTTTCAGGTCGGCCACCTGGGACAGGGGGATCTGGGCGCCCGTTGGCGTGGGGATCAGCACCCGCTTGAGCATTTCCAGGTTGTCACGGAAGGCGCGGGGATAGCGCAGGTTGACCGGATAGCGCTCCAGGCCCTCCACGGTCCAGGTGACGTTCATGCCGCCGATGGCGCTCTGGATCACGTCTTGGACGTCGCCGACGGTGAGACCGTAACGGGCCGCCTCGAAGCGGTCGATTTCGAAGTCCACGTAGTAACCACCCACCGCCCGGTCGCCGAAGGCCGACAGGGTCTCGGGCAGGGTCTTCATGGCCCGTTCGATGGCCGCGGACAGGCGCTGCAGTTCGCTCAGGTCCGGACCGGACACCTTGATGCCGATGGGGGTCTTGATGCCGGTGGAGAGCATGTCGAT
>JALSSF010000051.1 GCA_026984375.1 Methylothermaceae bacterium
TTCAGTTCGATGTAGGCGTCGATCAGATCGTCGCTGAACACACCACCGGCCTTGAGGAAGTCGCGGTCCTCGTCCAGGGCTCTCAGGGCCTCGTCGAAGGAGAAGCACACCTTGGGGATGTTGGCCTCTTCCTCCGGCGGCAGATCGTAGAGATTCTTGTCCATGGCGTCGCCCGGATGAATCTTGTTGAGGATGCCGTCGAGGCCGGCCATCAACATGGCGGAGAAGGCCAGATAGGGGTTGGCGGTGGAATCGGGGAAGCGCACCTCGATACGCCGGGCCTTCGGATTGGCGATGAAGGGAACGCGCACCGAAGCGGAACGGTTGCGGGCCGAATAGGCCAGCATCACCGGCGCCTCGAAGCCGGGCACCAGACGCTTGTAGCTGTTGGTGGAAGCGTTGGTGAAGGCGTTGATGGCGCGGGCGTGCTTGAGGATACCGCCGATGTAGTACAGGGCGGTTTCCGACAGGCCGCCGTAGAGATCGCCGGTGAAGATGTTCTGTCCGTCTTTGGCCAGGGACTGGTGCACGTGCATGCCGTTGCCGTTGTCCCCCACCAGCGGTTTGGGCATGAAGGTGGCGGTCTTGCCGAAGGCGTGGGCCACGTTCTGGACCACGTATTTGAGGATCAACACCTCGTCGGCTTTCTTCACCAGGGTGTTGCAGGCCACACCGATCTCGCACTGGCCGGCGGTGGCCACTTCGTGATGATGGACTTCGGCCTTCAGGCCCATTTCCCCCAGGGTCTGGCACATGGCGGAGCGCACGTCCTGGAGGGAATCGACCGGCGGCACCGGAAAATAGCCGCCTTTGGGAGCTGGACGGTGGCCGATGTTGCCGCCTTCGTAGACCTTTTCCGTGTTCCAGCTGGCCTCTTCCGAGTCCACCTCGTAGAAGCAACGATGGATGTCGGCGCCCCAGCGCACGTCGTCGAAGATGAAAAATTCGTTTTCCGGCCCGAACAGAGCGGTGTCGGCGATGCCGGTGGACTTCATGTAGGCTTCGGCCCGCTTGGCCAGGGAGCGGGGGCAGCGCTCGTAGCCTTCCATGGTGGCCGGCTCGATGATGTCGCAGCGCAGGATCAAGGTCGGCGCCTCGAAGAAGGGATCCACCACGGCGGTGTCTGGATCGGGCATCAGGATCATGTCCGATTCCTGAATGCCTTTCCAGCCGGCGATGGAAGAGCCGTCGAACATCTTGCCGTTCTCGAAGAAGGCCTCGTCGACGGTGTGGGCCGGAACGGTCACGTGCTGTTCCTTGCCCTTGGTGTCGGCGAAGCGCAGATCGACGAACTCGATTTCTTTGTCTTTTATTATTTCAAGTACCTTGTCAACGGACATTCTGTTACCTCGTTGCTGATGTGAAGAATCAAAGTCTCCCGCAAAAATGCAGGCGGTATGCCATTTTTTACCGTCAGCCGCCAGCAGGTGCCGGAACCGGCGGTTCCCCTGGGTGCACCGTTATGGTTTTTCATGCACCAATTCAGTGCCTTTAGGGGTGTCGGCGGTAAAATAAACCTGCACAGAACCGATAAAGTTAAACGGTTTGGCCGCCTGGCGCAATTGCCGGATGATTTTTTCCGCCGGTACCGCTTCGCTGATGACGTCAAGGGGAAGATAGACCTCCACATGGATCTTACCCCCCAGATAGTGCAGGTTGATGCGTTGAATCCGTCCGGCGAAGGGAAGTGTTCCCCAGGCCTGGCGCAATCGGCGGATGACCTCGCCGCGCAGGGGCAGCTTCATCGGCGCCTGGGCGACGTCGCGCTCGGCATCGATGTGGACGGTCACGTCGGTGATCTCCTCGAATTCCTGCAGCAGGCGGTCGCGAACCTTGTCGGCGATGGCGTGGCCTTCGGAGACGGAGATCTCCGGGTGCACCTGGATGTGGACGTCCACCAGGGCCTCTCCGGCCATGCGGCGGGTCCGCAGGGAATGCAGAGAATGGACCCCCTCGGTGCTCAGGATGGCCCGTTCGATTTCCCGAACCCGCCGGGCGGGCAGGGCGGTGTCCACCAGTTCCTGGGCACTCTCGATGACCAATTGGAGACCGATCTTGGCGATCATCAGGCCGACCACGATGGCGGCCACGGCGTCGGCGAAATGATACCCGTACAGGACGCCGACGATGCCGATGACGACCACCATGGACGAGACCGCATCGCTGCGATGATGCCAGGCGTTGGCTTCCAGCAGCCGGGAGCGGGTCTTGCGGGCCACGTGAATGGTGTACCGGTACATGGCCTCTTTGGCCAGAATGGAGACGCCCGCGGCATACAGGGCCCACCGGTTGGGATGCCAGAGCGGCGCTTCCCCCTGTAGCCTTTGGGCGGCATCCCAGACGATTCCGCCGGCCAGCAGCGCGAGAAACAGGCCCAGGGCCACCGAGGCGATGGTCTCGAAGCGGCCGTGCCCATAGGGGTGGGTTTCGTCGGCCGCATGGCCGGCGAAGCGGAAGGTGACGAAGACCAGCGCGTCGGTGGCCAGATCGGAGAAGGAGTGGATGCCGTCGACGATCAGGGCCTGCGATTGGCCGTAGAACCCCGCCGCGACCTTGCCGACGGCCAGCAGCAGGTTGACCAGGGCGCCGGCCAGGGTCACTCGTTGTTTGGCCCGGTTCTGCTGCAGCCTCAGGTCTTCGACGTTCATCGGGCGATCCTGAGCACGACGCGGTATTCCTCGCCGTCGTCGCGGGTCTGCAGGACACGGTGGCCGTGAACGCGGCACCAGGCGGGCACGTCGTGAAGGACGCCCGGGTCGGTGCCGATCAGCTCCACCTCGGTACCCGCGGGAAGATCCTTGACCGCGTCCTGCAGCCGGATCACGGGCAGGGGGCAGAGGAGGCCGCGGGCGTCGATGGTCTTGCGCGTCACAGTACCCATCGGGGAGAGATCTCGTGGGGTTTGAAAGGTGCCACTTCCAGGGTTTTTTCCCCTTCCGGGGTGACCGCCCTGAGGGTCACCCGCTCGGCGTCGCGCCCCTGGCTGTAGCGGGCCACGATGCGTCCGGCCAGTTCCAGATCCCCGTCTTCGAGCCGGCCGTCGATCAGGGTCAGGGGGCCGGAATGGCTCACCGGATACAGGTGAACGAAACGGTTCTTGTAGCCCTGGAGAAAACGGCCCTCGCCCTCCTCACGGGCCACGATCAGTTTGAAATGGGGCCGAGGGCGGATGTGGCGGCCCACCTTGAGGAGCATGATGTCGTCCAGTTCGTAGTCGCGCTCGCCCCGCGCCCGCCACAGGTCGGCCAGCTTGCGGGAATAGTTTTCGTCGGTGAGGAAACAGCAGCCCCCGGCCGGCTGGGCGTAGTCCACCAGGCCGAACTTCCGCGCCAGTTCCATTTGCGGTTTTCGGGTGCGGCCGGAGAAATCGTACAGCTTCTCCCGGTCCACCCAGCCCTCCCGTTCCGGTTTGGTGGGGGGTAGGTTCTTGGCGCACAGGGGACGCAGCAGCAGGTCCCCGACGCCCGATTCCCTAGCCACCACGGGCATGGTGTCACGGCGCTGGGATTTGGGCCGTTGCCCGATGACCTCCCCGGTGATGATGAAGTCGAAGCCGTGTTCCCGCATCCACTGATGGGCCTTGCCCACCATGAAGATCTTGCAGTCCAGGCAAGGGTTCAGGTTGGCCCCGTAACCGTATTTGGGGTTGATCACCACGTCCTTGTATTCCTCGATGATGTCGATGATGTGGAGTTTGATCCCCAGTCGTTCCGCCACCCACAGGGCGTTGTTGCGCTTGGGCTTGTTGCGGTCGCGCTTGCGGATGGCGTGGGTGTGGCCTTCCACGCAGAATCCGGTGAAAAAGTTGATTCCCTCCACGTGAATGCCCTGTTCCTGGATCACCCGGGCGGCGAGCATGGAATCGAGCCCCCCGGAGATCAGGGCGACGGCTTTGCGCTGTTGACTCATCGATCGTGTGACCTGTCGGAAAAATGACTGAATTTTACCATCGATCAAACCACCCGGCTCACTCCACCCCGGCGGGGATCACCGGCGCCGTGGAAACGGCCGCCTTCGCGGGCGACCGCGTGGACCCCGCCGAAGAACAGGTTCCGGTCGGGCC
>JALSSF010000052.1 GCA_026984375.1 Methylothermaceae bacterium
AACAGGTAAGGGGTGATCAGCATGGCGGTGAAGGCGCCCAGGTTGATGGCGAAATAAAACCAGCCGAATGCCCGGCTGAGAAGGTGACGGTTGCTGGCTCCGAACTGGTCCCCCAGGTGGGCGGAGACGCAGGGCTTGATGCCGCCGGCGCCGAGGGCGATCAGGCTTTGGCCCAGGAGCAGGCCGGTGCGGGTGGCGTCGAGGGCGAGCACGAAGTGACCCAGGCAGTACACCAGGGACAACACGACGATGGTCCGGTATTTGCCCCATACCCCGTCGGCGAGCAGGGCTCCCAGAACGGGAGTGAGATAGACCGCGGAGACGAACAGGTGAAACCAGCCCTTGGCCTCCTCCGGGGTCATGGGATCCGGCCGGCCCAGTTCGTCGGCCAGGTATTGGGTCATGAACACGACCAGGATGGCGCGCATGCCGTAATAACTGAAGCGCTCCGCCGCCTCGTTGGCGACGATGAAGGGAATTCCCGGAGGCATGCGGGAAATGGCCAGAGGGGCGGTACGGTATTTGGATTTCAACGGGACGGCTCCCAAACCGGTTTTGCCAGAGAGGGGAATTATACGCACAGGCGGCGGTGGCGCAGCCTCTGGAAACGGGACGGCGACCGTCCGGGATGCCTGACGCTGGCATACGGGTTAGAATGCTTCCGTATCTGAACAACCGATGAAGGCCGACACGATGTTTCCGATACGCGACACCGTTCCCAGCCAGTCACCGCCGTTGATGACCTGGGCCCTGATCGGCGCCAACGCCGCCGTGTTCCTGCTCGAACTGGCCATGCCGCCCCGGCAGTTGCAGGCCCTGTTCTACTGGTTCGGGATCGTGCCCGCTCGCTACACCCATCCCGACTGGGCGGTATGGATGGGGCTGCCGGTGGACGACTACTGGCCGTTCTTGACCTCCATGTTTCTTCACGGCGGCTGGCTCCACATCATCAGCAACATGTGGACCCTGTGGATCTTCGGCGACAACGTCGAGGACCGGATGGGACCTTGGCGCTTCCTGGCCTTCTATCTGCTGTGCGGTCTCGTCGCCGGGGTGACGCATTGGGCGACCAACATGGATTCGACTGTTCCGACGATCGGCGCCTCGGGTGCCATCGCCGGTGTCCTGGGGGCCTATTTTCTGCTCTACCCCCGGGCCCACATCATCACCCTGATACCGGTGTTCTTCTATCCCCTGTTCGTCGCCCTGCCGGCCGCTACCTTCATCCTGATCTGGTTCTTCGCCCAGTTGTTTTCGGGAGTCGGCGCCCTGCTCGGTCCGGGGCAGGTCGGCGGCGTGGCCTGGTGGGCCCACATCGGTGGCTTCGTCGCCGGCATGGCGCTGTGCAAACTGTTTCTGGCTTCCGGGCGCCGGCGGCGCTTCAAGGATGAAATGGCTTTCGAGAGCGCTTGGGACGTGGCCTTGACCGAACCGAAAGACAAAACCGACTGAAGGGGGTATCGATGGACTGGGCATCGATTTTCTGGTTGTTTTTCATTCTCTCGGCGTTGCAGCCGGTCATTCATCAGCGCATGCTGGAAGCCAGCCGGGCCCGTCTGATCGCCCGGATCGAGGCCGCGCGCGGCAGCCGGGTGATCCTGATGGTCCATCGCCAGGAATCCATGAACTTCCTCGGTTTTCCGGTGGTGCGTTTCATCGACGTCAACGATTCCGAGGAGGTGATCCGGGCGATCCACCTGACCGATCCCGACGTGCCCATCGATCTGGTGCTGCACACGCCGGGCGGTCTGGTGCTGGCCGCCCTGCAGATCGCCCGGGCCATCGCCCGCCATCCGGGCAAGGTGCGGGTGATCGTTCCCCACTACGCCATGTCCGGCGGCACCCTGATCGCCCTGGCCGCCGACGAAATCGTTCTCTGCGAGCATGCGGTGCTGGGACCGGTGGACCCGCAACTGGGGCAGTACGCCGCCGCCTCCGTTCTCAAGGCGGTCTCCCAGAAGGACGTCAACCAAGTGGACGACCAGACGTTGATCCTGGCCGATCAGTCGGAAAAGGCCATTCGCCAGGTGCGCGACGCCGTCTACGAGTTGCTGCGTCCCAAGTTCTCCGAGGAAAAGGCCCGGGAACTGGCCGAGCTGCTGTCCACCGGCACCTGGACCCACGATTACCCCATCACTGCCGCCGAGGCCAAGCGGATGGGGTTGCCGGTGACCACCGAGATGCCGGAGATGTTTCTCCAGCTGATGAGCCTGTACCCGCAGCCGGTGCGCCGGCTGCCCACGGTGGAATATCTGCCGGAACGCCGCATGCGGAGCGCCCCACGGGGCAGGTAAAAAAGTGGGCGGCCGGGATGTCGTATCTTTGCTTTGAGGTGTGATCCCGAGTGTGGTTGAATGGAGCGGCACCCGGTAGGGCGGCGTGGCCCCTGTGAAAACGGCCGGTTGGTATGACTGAGATCGTTCGCAGTCTTCTCAGGAGTACCCGGGTCGTCGAGATCGTCGGTGACATCATCCGTGTCCGGGCCCGGGGCGTGGCCTTCGGTGAGATGGCCCTGGTGGAGAACGTGGACGGGGAGAAGTCCCTGGCCAAGGTGGTGGACCTGGAAGGCGATCTGGTCGGTCTCCAGGTCTATGCCGGTGGTAAGGGGCTGTCCACCGACGCCAGCGTCGCCTTTCTCGGCCATCCCCCCGACGTGGTTTATTCCGAGCGCATTCTCGGGCGCATCTTCCGCGGCTCCGGCGAACCCATCGACAACGGGCCCGACCTGTCCACGGAACCACGCATCCCGGTGGAAGGGCCGACGGTGAACCCGGTGATGCGGATTCTGCCCACCCGGATGATCGAAACCCGGGTGCCGATGATCGACGTCTTCAACTGCCTGGTGGAGAGTCAGAAGATCCCCATCTTCTCGGTGGCGGGCGAGCCCTACAACGAACTGCTGGCCCGCATCGGCTTCCAGGCGGAAGCCGACGTGGTGGTGTTCGGCGGCATGGGGCTGGTGTTCGACGATTTCCACTTTTTCCGCACCGCCTTCGAGAACCACGGGGTGTTCCACCGCACCGTGATGTTCGTCAACCAGGCTTCCGATCCCCTGGTGGAAAGGCTGATGATTCCCGACATGGCCCTGGCGGTGGCCGAGCGTATGGCGGTGGAGGAGAACAAGCGGGTGCTGGTGTTGCTCACCGACATGACCGCCTTCTGCGACGCCATGAAGGAACTGGGCATCGCCCAGGAGCGCATCCCGGCGATCCGCGGTTACATGGGCGACCTCTACACCCAACTGGCGCGCCGCTACGAGAAGGCCTGCGATTTCAAGGGCGCCGGCTCGGTCACCATCCTGTCGGTCACCACCATGCCCGGCGGCGACGTCACCCATCCGGTACCCGACAACACCGGTTACATCACCGAGGGCCAATTCTATCTCCACGACCGGATGATCGACCCGTTCGGTTCCCTGTCGCGCCTCAAGCAGCACGTGGTGGGCAAGGCCACCCGCGAGGACCACGGCCAGATCATGAACACCATGATCCGCCTCTACGCCGGGGCGGTGGAGGCGGAGAAGAAACAGGCCATGGCCTTCGAACTGTCCGCCTTCGACGAGAAGCTGCTCAAGTTCGGCCGCCTGTTCCGCGAGCGTTTCATGGACATCCGCGTCTCCCTGTCTCTGATCGAGGCCCTCGACCTGGGGTGGAAGACTCTGGCGGAATGCTTCGCGCCCGACGAACTGGTGATGAAGCATGAATTGATCGAAAAATATTATCCCAAAGCCACGGCGACCGGCCGAGATGGCTAGGCTCAAACTCAGCAAACAGGCCCTGACCCAGGAACAGGAACGTCTCAAGCTCTATCAGCGGTTACTGCCGTCGCTGGACCTCAAGCGCCGCCAGCTGAGCGTCGCGGTCAGGCGGGCCGAGACCGAGCTGGCCCTCCTGGAGGCGGAACGGGCGGCGCTGACGGGGCGCATCGGGGAGGAACTGCCGATGCTAGCCCATCCCGATTTCAACCTCGGTGGTCTGGTCGTTCTGGAACGGGTCGAGACCGGCGAGGAGAACGTCGTTGGTGTGCGCCT
>JALSSF010000053.1 GCA_026984375.1 Methylothermaceae bacterium
GCGCCATAGGCTGCTCCCCGAAGTGTCCCCAGAGCGCTGCGTTTACCCATGTATTGCAGCCGGGAAGCACCAGCCTGATTGGCCATGGCTTTACATTCCTCAACCGCGGCCTGCAATTCGCCGGGGCTATTTTGCTGGTATCGGGCACTGGGATAGACAATGGGCTGGGAAGCGCAACCGGTCAGTAGCACCAATCCCAAAACTGTCGCAAGGCGCAGCATAACATCCTCCTTTGGCTAATATTCCCAGCCTATTGTTAAGACGGCTGTCTTAATGGGAGATGAAAAAGGGGCCTATCCGGGCCAGTGCCGCTGCCCACCCAAGAAACCGACGGAAACATTTGGGGCGAGATGAGTGACGTTTGGCAGGTCATGGGGAGCGAGATGTTACAGGGGGATCATGCCGGCCCGGACGATGCGTTGGCATCGTTGGTTGATTGGACTGGTGAGGGCGAGTTTTTCCGTTTTTTCCCGTTCAACTGCTTCTTTGGACCACTCCGGAAAGATGCGAACGACCTCGTTGCGGATACGACAGAATCCGTTCCAAAAAGACAGGCAGCGCCGGTCGTTCAACAGGGCTGCCAACACTGCGGCCTCCAGATAGTAGTGTCCTTCCTCCAGGCCCTGGAAGGCGAGATCGACAAACCGCCGCTCGATTGTGCAATGCAGAGCGCAGGCCAGAAGTCCCTGGGCCGCCGGTCCGGGATCGGAATGGTGACAACCTGCCTCAAGAGCCCTGAGCAGCCATTGCTCGGCCGGCAATCCCCGGGCCCAACGGTGAAAGGCCAACGAGCGAAGCCGATATAAACGGGTGTCATTGCCCCGAAAGGTGAAGGTCGGAATCCGGGACATCTCGAGCGTCTGTGCCCAGCGGTCCAGTTCCTCCGCCGAAGGGACACCGCTGACGGCATGGTGCCAGGCGCCAAGCCCCAACAAAACACTTGTTTCCCGGTTTCCGCTGCCACCCTGGTCCAGGGCATCTCTCAATTTACGTTCCATCCACCTGTGTGCTCCATCCCAATCCCCGCGGCGTATTTGGACACGGGTCCGCCAGTCCCCTTCCTTGAATTCCTCTTCCAGCACGGTTGCCGGATCGGTGGGGCGGCAAGGCTCACTGGCTGTGAGCCACTGGCAGGCACTCTCCGGCAGATTCATGTCGAGGGCGATCAACAAGCCGGCGGTGTAAACGGGATATTTTTGTTCATCGCCTTCGGCAATTTCGAAGGCCTGATGAAGGTAGTGGGCTGCCGCCTTGAATTGTCCCAGGCGTCGCATGGCCTTGGCTTGCTCCCTAAGGATCGTGACGGCCGTGCAATGTGGATTTTGCCGCAGGTAAGTTTCCATCCAGGGATGATCATGACGTTCCGCCAGCCACAGAAGATGGGCCGCCAGATCCAGACGCCTCACGGCTTCCGGCCACAATTGCCCGAGGGACCAGGCATTCCGTAATCTTTCCCAGGTCTCGAAATCACCTTCAAGCTGGAGCCCGGCCTTCGATCCGTGCGCCAACCGCCAGGTTGCCCTATTACAGCCGCGCACAGGACTGTCATCCAACTCAACCGCCCCCAGGACTTCCAGTCGGGCGGAACGGGTCAGTATCCCGTCCGGCAATGCGGCGATCACCTTTTCCGGGCGTTGACCTGCCTGTTCCAGGCGGTACCGCAACAAATTTTCGATTTCCGGTGCGCTTACGCGGCCACAAGTGTACACTACCGTTTGCGCGCCTTTCGACAGCAATTGCCGGGCCATCTCCTGCAAATGATTCCCGCTTCCGCAGGCCAGCAGCCATACCGTCTGGGCTGGATAGAGCAAAAGCGCCGATGGAATTGCGGACATACCCCGGTGGCCGCCGTGGGCCAGGAGAAACCACTCGGTGCCTTCCATGGGAGGGAGATGTTCGCGATGCCGGGGAAGAAGATGAAGCCGGCCGTTTCGAATCAGATCCTGGAGATGGTGGATAAAGTCGTATTCATCTTTGGGAAAGGCGTTTCGGTAATGGAAACGTTTCGTCTGGGGAAGTGGATGGGCAGGCCAACGGGCTTCGCGGACAATCAGGGCGCGTCGGGTGAATGCCTGGCCTCCTATGACGTGGTTGCACCAGTCATGCCGCTGCCATGCCGTCGGCAGGCTTGATTCCAGCAGCCAAAGCAGGGGTGTGGTGGTGTCGATTCCAGGAACCGACAGACTCAATTCATGATGGAGATCATCGGGTCGGGAAGGCATCCTCCGGATTCCGGAAGCAGTGAATGCCAGGACTTCCGTTCCGTTACAGAAGAGGGCGACGAAATGCATGGGACGGATGGGCCCGAGGGGAATGAAAAACTATGTGTCCACCAATGGAATATCGAGTTGATGTCTCCCTGCTTCAAGACGCACACTTTTTATTTCCGGGTCATCCAGTTCGACAGTGCAACGCTCGCCCGGCGTAATCCGGCGGTGGTCCAGTATCTCTGATTCAGCGGTCATCAGGGTAATGGTCACCGAGCGGTTTCCCTCGTTGGCAATTTCCAGAACCGCCGCTTTGCGGTACAGGCGTACACCACCGGAAATACGCCAGCGCAAGGCGGTTCGTTCCTCACCGGATCCTTCGGTGTCCATCGCGACCGGCACTGCTTCCTCGGGCACGAGAACGCCTGCCCCGAATTGATCGGGCAGGGCAGCCCACCAGGCTCTCAGCCGTTCGGTTGGCGTCGGGGTAGAGGCCTCGACAGTTTCGGTGGTTTCTTCCAGGGCCAGGCGGCTGGCACGGCGCAGTACTTCGGCGGCACGAAAATAGATTTCCCGGTAACGGTGGCGTTCATCGGTTTCCCCGCCCAGAGGACTGCCGGTGACGACAGTCAGATTACCCAGAGTGAGGCGAGCCGCGATGCGGCCCGGCCAGACAGGCGCGGTCTCGGCGGCTTGGCCGCCGAGGTATTCACCAACCAGAGCGCGCACAGCCGATAAACGGTTCCCGGAAAGCTCACCCACCACGCGGGAAATCAGGGCCACCGGGATTTGAACCGGATTCCACAATTGCACCATGCCGGCTTCCGGTGAGGAAACACCTTTATCCTCCTGCAAAACGAAATCCCACCACGAGGCATACTCTACTTCAGAGGCGCACAACCAACCCCGCCATACCCGTTCTGTTTCAGAGGGACCATCAAGGAGCACATTCAGGGGAGAACGGATGACAAGGTTCAAGGTTTCTTCATAATGGAACGGCAATTGCTCGATGCAGACGATCTGTCCCGCCCTGGGAGGAGGATCGAGCCTGGCCGGTTGGGCCTGGACAGACCGGTTTATGAGTTCGAGAATACCCGGAGACAACTCGATCCTGGTATCAGGGGAAATGGGTCCGGTGTCCGGTGGTTGCGTGGAGTCGCTGTACGCCACCCAGTCAGGATGCCGCTTGACCGCCTCGAGCACCTTCGGTGGCAAGTTACCTTTTTGGGCGCGTTCGATCAAGAGGTCGCTCAGTCCCAGGTGCTGCCGTTCTATGAATTCGAGTGGCGGGGACAGGGGTCGTTTGAAATGTGTCATGGCTTGTGTCCCGATGTGGATGGAGGCTTGTTTATCATAGACAACGCTGTCAGGCACAGGATTTGTAAAGCTGCTTCCAGGCTGTCCCACTGACTCGCCTCAATATCCAGGCCCAGCGTGGTCAACCATTGACCCAGCTTGGTTCCCTGGAAGTAGCGGGGATTGTTGTGCCCCCAAACCAGGCCCAACTGCATGGCTTTGTGATGATAAGCGCGAATATTGTATGTTTTGGCTAGGCGGCTCAAAGGCAGACGCCTGTCGCCTTCAGGGCACAAAAAACGGCCAAGATACAGAATGATCCACTCCTCTTGTTCTGATAACCATTGACAGGCGGCCTGCCTGACCTGCTCAACCGACAGCCCGGCTTCCTGCAAAACTTCCCCGATCCCAGGATTCGGATCAGTCGTGGCGTCTGGTGGCGGCAGGCCTTCATTGCTGTCGTCGTAGTGGTTGTCCAGGCGCATCTGAGAGCGCAAACGATCCCGAAGATAGTTCCGGTAAAAGAAATACAGGGCGCTGGCACCGTGGCACTGGCTGTCCCTGCTCGTCAAGACCTTGTCAACGATGAAATCCTGGATCAGCGATTGGGGATCGTGACGATCCCTCAGTGCGGACAACTCTCGGCAGCGAACCGTCGACAGGATAGTTTGAACAAGGATGCAAAGCCGTTTCCATTCCTCACGGTCCAGCCCATTACGCCGCCCCCACAGGTCTTTCAGCTCTTTGTCGATTTCCGGGTCTTGATCCATCTCATTCACTCCAGCGGTTTTTCAGCCAAGGATACAGTTCGACTTTGAAACCCTGGCTTAACATGCCGGTACCGGCACTCAACCCGACGGTTGGGATCGTCTCGCAGCGGTAAACATGGTTCCGGGTGGATGGATTCCGTTTCCGGATCACTCGGCCGGGGGAGGGCTCGAAATAATCCCGATCTCCTGGCTTGCCTTGTCCGGCGCATGGCGGGACGATGATGAAACCGGATTCCCGGCGAAGAGTGACCACAGGCCGGCTTGAGGTGGGGATGCGGCGGTTGTGGCCAAAAATCATAAGGGATGGGGGAATATTGAAGAGAAAGGCGTCAGCCTTGTGACCTTTGGTGGTCAGAAGATGTGTCCGAAAGGGCCGGAAAGCCGAGGTATGAAACATGGGTATGCTTCCCCAGTGAACGGAGTTCCAATTTAGCTCAATTCGGAAGGCGAGACAAGGTGTTCCCGAATACTGTGTTAGCCCGAAGCGTCCATGTTCCCTGGCGGTATCAGGAGGGGCAATGCGTGGGGAAGGCTGTAAAAGCCGGTATGGAATTCCGCCTCCCGGCAAACAACCGGAAGGCGGGAGTCAACCCGACTCAACCTGTTGATTCAATTGTTGGTGAAAGCGGTCGTAACTTCACGTTCACGGGTGCGAACAAGAAAGACCTCTTGCCTGGATCAACCTTCTTTTTCCGCGGCTGCAACCGCGGCAGCCAGGGTTGAATATGATCCCTTGTAAGGATTGCCATCTTTCCGTATATAAAATTCGATTCCCCAGAAATCGGATTTTTTCACGATCTCAAATTTATGATACTTGCCATAAATCACTTCGACGATCTTTTCTGTTGCCATGTTTTCGTCTCTCCTGTTGTTGATTGCAATTCAAACCATGCGTCAGGGCAAACGTATGAAGCGATTCCTCCCTCTCCCGGAGGCAAGGGGCTTCAATACCATGCAACATCCACCCTGAACGGGAGAAACGCCGGTCATGCGATTGCCCTGAACCAAACATGTCTTTATGTTCGAGATTGCTGCAGCCCGAAGGTTTCCTCATGGGTGCAGCTGCTTTGCCCTTCAATGAAGACCTTGAAATTTGTCTGGCTTCATGTTTCCTGCCTCGTGTTTCCCTCGATTCTGACCTGACAGAGGGCGGTTTGAGCCTGTAACTTTAGCAGAAAGCCTTTTTGCAGACCGTAAAAATAACCCAGGGCGCCGGCCATGATTCCCCCTATGATGGCTATCCAGACTTTGCCGACGAATAGGCCCAACGCTATTCCTCCGACCGCGCCAAAAACGAAGGCATAGAAGAAACACAGGTTCCTTGCTTTTCGATACAGTTCGTTGGCAAATTCCTGAATGATGCCGGGATCGTATTCAACCATTTCTTACTCCTGCTGGTTCTCAATTGGTGGATGCGGTTTATCGGCCATGCCGTGAGCATGGGTGCTTCCAGGTTTCTCCTGAATTCTTACAAACGGGACATGTCGCCGCTTCAGTGCCGTCACAACCGGCGTATATCTTTGCCATATTGACCTCCGATAATGGTTGTGTTTGTCGGATGCTCATTTATTACAACGACGGCGGTGGTAAAATTTTGCCCCCCCGGAATCCGCCCCCCTCTGGCCGAGTGTCAGGATAGGGATCCGACAGGGCGTTCGGGATGGAGTGTCCGTTTATGGATACGCCCCGGAGTCCCGGGCGGGGGCGTAGCGGTGTTCGGTGATCAAGCCCCTGAAGGTTCCCGCAGAACCCGTTTCGCCTCGAATACCGTCCTATTGAAGCTGTCGCCGCGCCCAATTCCTGAAATCTGTCCAATTGCGGTGGACCAGGAAATGCCGGCCTTTGGAAAGACGGCTTCGACATTGTTCTTCAGAAAAACGGCCGTTTTCCGTCAGTACCCGATACAAGCCTTCCTGGATGGCGGCGCATGTTTCAAGTTCCTGATACAGCCGGTAGGCCCGATCGCTTTCCCGGTCGAACAGGCGCATTTTTTTGGCGGGATTGCCGCCGAGGACAGCCAACTGTTGCTGCAGTTTTGCCGCCAGGTATTCGTGCGTGAGTGGCGGTGTTATCTCCAGCCGGCGCGACCATTTCGCCATCTCCTGATAGCAGGGTACGAGTACCGAGAAATCCGCCAGGGCGTTTTTTACCCTGTCCAGCCAGTCCATCCCCGCCGACACCGCTATTTCGATCGATCTGCTCCTGGGCGGCAGGGAGAGGACGCCTATGCTTGCGAACAGAAGCGTCAACAGGACGAGAACAATGTTCCCCAGGGCGGAAGCCTTGTCAAGAAAGCCGGCGGAAGAGGACAGGGTGTCAACGGAGTTCTGAACGATGTCGGCGGCGATGACCCCGAAAGTCAAAAGCCAGCCCAGGAGGAGAAGCCAGATGACCATCTCTCTGGGATTGCTGCGCTGCAGGCGGTGCTCCAGGTCGCTGTGGAAAACAGCGGTGAAACCGCCGTTTCGAAGCGTCACCCGGGTGAACCGTTTCAACGCCCCCGCCCGGATCCGGAGCGGCCAGGCCCTTTCCCACAACAACCAATAGGCCCAGACCGGAACGACGATCCAGGAGGCATAGAAGAGCGCAATACCAAAGATGAAAAGAATCTTTGCGATCAGTGTGATCACCCAGTAGGCAATGAAGATGACGATGAACAAATACACCGCGAATCCAATAAGCTTATCCATGGAGTTTCCTTTTCATCAGAAAATGACAAAGGTTGAAGGGCGGGATTGACCGCCCCGGCCCGTTTCCCGCTGTCATACGGAGGTTACGGAGGCAAATTCCCGTTGCAGCATGTTCACCGTGTTCCGGGACAGACGCGGCGAAGCGCGCAGAAATACCGGAATCCCGGCCAAATTGTGGTTCGGGTCGTTCTTCAATGTTCTGACCACGGCATCCACCGCCTGGTCGAGATCGATATCAGGGGTCGCCAGAATGTGCAATTCGTCCAGATCGGCGTTGCGGGCGCGTTCACCGGACCAGAGGCAGGCCAACAGCCGTCCGTCACGCAGTTGCGGCGGATGCCGGGGACCGACGGTGCCGATGAGTTTCGGGATTTTGCCAAGACGGTCCGAACGCCGGCATCCCCGGCAATACACATAGTGGATTGCGCGGAATACGCCATATGGACGTCTGCCCTGCCGAGGACGGAGCAGGCAGCGTTCACACAGCAGGTTTTTGATATCGCGCAACAGCACCCAATGGCGGTGCTGGAGCAATGCCAGGGCCGCTTCGGCATAAAACGGCTCCCGGTCGTTCACGGACGGGTTGGGCAGTGTCAAGTCTTCATGCTCTTCCCCGTCCCGGGCACCGGATAAAACGCCGTTACCGATCCTGCCGGCACGGGACAGATGGCCGGCCAATGTTTCCACCGCCGCCGCGCCGATGGTTCCCAGGGCCCAGGCGGCCAGCCAGCAATGTTTTTTCCCGCGCCACCGGTCGGCCAGACGGTGGACGGCGTTTTCGGTTCCCAGGCGGGTCAGCGCCCGGGCGGCGGCCAGAGCGACAAGGGAATTCTCCGGTGAGTTTCCAAATTTTCTGAGCAGAGCGGGAGAGGCCGAATCGTTCCCCAGTTTTTCCAGGCCGGCGATGGCCTGCAACTGGATGCGTTCCGCGGGGTCGTCCATTGCCGCAACCAGGGATTCCACAGCCTCGGGCAGGTTGAAGTTTCCCAGAGCGCGAACGGCGGCCAGGCGAAGTGTCGCATCGGTATTCATTTCCGGTTTGGAAAGCCGGATCAGATCCGCCAGAATCTCCGGAGGTGCGGCGGGCGGCTCCGCCAGGTGCAGTCTCATAATATCGGTGATTTCCGGTTGCATGAAACAGGCGTTTGGTTCCGGTTTGTTATGGCTCTCTATTTGGTACAACGTCACAGATCAGGCGATTTTGAGTCCGATGCCAAACGATCTGGAATCTCCGGCCACGTTCGTTCCGGCTTTCACAGTCGAGCAGATAATCCGCCAGCAGCGTGATGATTTCGTCCTCGATCGCATTCACCAGTCCCCGTCCGCCGAAGCGCCGGATCTGATCGCCGTGCCGGGCGATAAAATAGTCCGCCACCGTGTCTTCGATGTGCAACCGGTGGCCGGCTCCCCCGTACTTGTCGTTGAAGCCGCCCTCGATCTCCCTCAGTTTGCTGACGAAGATGTCGTATTGCACCGCCCCGGACTCGATATGGTTGAACGGAATGATATTGGCGCCAAACCGGTTGAGCAACTCGGGACGGGAAATCTCGTAGGTGAAAAAATCCTGGACCGCCTGGCGGAAATGTGCCTGGATCGCCTGGATGCGCCGGGGCGAGTCACCGGTTTCCAGAATCTGTTCCAGTTCGTGTTTCTCTCCGAGCGGGCGGCCGCGGCTGTCGGTCGCCCGGGTGCCCAGATTGGAAGTGAAAATGATGACGGTTTCGGTGAAAAAGACGGTTTGCCCGCGGCTGTCCGTGAGCCGTCCGTCGTCGAGAATCTGCAGGAAGATGTCCAGAATTCGGGGGTGGGCCTTCTCCACTTCGTCGAACAGGACGACGGAGAAGGGTCGGTCGCGCACGGCGTTGGTCAGCATGCCGCCCTGCTCGAAGCCCACGTAGCCGGGAGGGGAACCGATGAGTTTGGAGACGCTGTGGTCTTCCTTGAATTCGCTCATGTCGAAGCGGAGGAAAGCCTCGCCGGTGTCGAAAAGGAATTCGGCCAGTTTCTTGGCCAGAAAGGTCTTGCCCACCCCGGTCGGACCGGCGAAGAAGAACACCCCCCGGGGCTTGGCGGTCTGGCCCGATGCCACGCCCGTCAGCCCCGCCCGGGCCTTGCGCAGCGATTTGAGGATGTCACGCACCGCGTGGTCCTGGCCCTTGACGCGGCCGAGGAACCAGCCTTCGGCCGTATCGAGCAGCCCTTTCGCGCCGCCGGTAAGGGGCAGGGATTCCCAGGGATCTTCCTGGGTTCCCAGACGATACCGGTTGATCCTCTTTTTCATGTCTCCGGTCGAGCCGGGGCGGTCGGAGGCCAGGTCCGAACTCAGGTTGATCAGGTCCAGGAAATGCAGGCCATCGGTGAGATTGGCGAGCAGGTCCAGCTGATCCGGATTCAGTTGAGCGAGACTTTGGCCGAAATAAAAGCGCCGCTCCTCCCGGTCCGGCAGGGGGATTCGGTGGACCGACGTTCCCGGGGCATCGGCGTAGTATTCGACGGGAATCATGGTGTCGCGCAGGGCGACCATGAGCAGCCGGTGGCCCGGACCGATGTTCTCGATCAGTTTCTGGATGAGGGAAAGGTTGTCCATGACATCCTGGGGATACAGGCCGCTGGAGACATAGGGTGTGAGCTTGTCGAGGTAATGGATGACGAACAGGGTCCTGGGGCCGGGGCGTTCGATTTCCTCCTTGAGCCAGCGGGCCAGTACACGCGCCGGATTCTTGCCGGTCTTCCGCAGCGTCACGGTATCCTCATTCAGAAGCTCCTCCCGTTCCACCGCCCACGGTTCGCCTTCCCGGTTGCCCCGCCCGTCGCCCGTCACGCCCAGGTGCAGAATGCGTTGCATGCCGTTTTCCCGGGCGATTTGCCGCAGCAGCGGGGTGAAGCCGGGGACGATTTGGCGCTGATACACATAAGCCCTGTCGCGGATATTGCCATGCAGTATCAAGGTCTGTTTGTGGAACAGGGCGCGATTGAGATTGTCCTGCCAGACTGCCATGGGGTGCCTCCTCCGGAAAATCAGTTGTCGGACCGGCCGGTGAAGTTGCGCCACCAGCGCTGCAGGGAGGCTGACAAGCGGGAAACCGGCGAAGCGGCGGTTGATGGGTCGGCGACCGGGATATCCGCCGCCTCGAAGGCTTCACGGTTGTCCCGGATCAGCTTTTGCATCCACGGTTCGTGCCGCCATGGGCCGCCTGCCAGATATCTGAGCCAGCGATGGCGGTCGTGACCCGGTGGCAGCTCCTCCAGACTCTCCACCGCGCCTTCGTGCCACAAGCGCGCAAGGAACCGCAGTCCCGCCGTCTCCCCGGCGAGGATGGCGGCCGGCAGGCGGGACCGGTCGGGGCGGGGGTAGATTCGCTCCTCCACAATGGCGCGCTCGAGTGGTTCGGCCAGATCGGTCATGGGGAAGTCCCGGATCAGCAAAAGCAGTTGCGTTGAGGGGGGCAGGTGGTCGTGCAACCGGGTCGCCAGCGTTTCGTCGAAACGTCTCGAGGCTTCCTCCCGGAACCGGGTTCCGATCAGCCCGGCGTTGGCCTCGGAAAACTCCGGCGACACCCGGCCGGTCGGGGATTGCTCCGCGCCGCCGATGAAATCGGCCAGGCGGGCGCCGTGCTCCAGGTCGTCGGCTGGAACGGTCTGGCTCGTCCGGGTGCAAAAATCCAGCCAGTTGCCATAGGCGCGGGCGGCAAGGGTCTGCAATGGCGGAAGCCCGCCGGTGCCGGATTCCAGATCGACGGCGCGGCCGTGGGGGCGCTGCCGGGTATAGCCGGCAGCCAGAAACGGTCCCAGGGCGATGCTGGCGCCGTCATAGGCAGGGTCGAGGCTGATCCTGCCACGGCTCGAGGGGGGCAACCAGGCCAGCGCATCGCCGACAGCCCGGAGGACATCGCCGGGAGGTGCGTGAAGCCGGATCTTGTGATTTCCGCCGTCATCCCTGACGGCGTCGAAGAGAAGCGCGGCCAGGGCAATCGTCTCCGGGGAAGGCGGCGGTGGTTGCCGGGCCTCCGTGATCCGGGCCAGGTGACCGCCATCCCACTTCACTGGTGCGATATCGCCGTGGTCGAGCCGGATCATGGGCGACTGGCGCAATGCCTCGCGGTCGGGAAACAGGTGTTCGGAAAGCAGCGCGATCAGGTGTTCCAGGGAGGCATCCTGCCACAGTTTCCGCGGCAGGAAAAAACCCTGGCACAGAAACACCCCGCCGCGCCCGAACCGGTCCCTGGCTTCGGGCAGGGCGCGGAAGTGCAGGAGGCCGTGAAGGGGCTCGCCCTGCTCCCGTTCGAGCGGGAAGAAAACCCACTTTTCCTCCAGTCCGAGCGACTCCGGCCAGTGGATATGGGCCTCGATGCGATCCACCTCGTCCGGGCTCAGGCGGCCGGTGGAATAGCAGACCGTGTGGAAGCCGCTCCTTTGCCGGGGAGAGTCCGCCAGCTCGGTATAGAGGGTTCTGGGGATTTCGATGGTCATCACGGTGATCTTCGTTGTTGTCAAATCTCCCGGGCAAAACGGAGGGCTGCGGACCTGAATTTGAACCAGAAGTCCCCCATCCGCGTGCGCCAGGGTGCATGGTCGGCCTGGATGCCCTCCAGAATGCACAGCAGAGGATCGATGACCCGTCTGGTGTCGTTGGGATCGATTTCCACGCCCATGGTCCTGCCGGCCGGGGCGGCGCCGGTGGCCGAGACCATCGTGTAGCGGACGCTTTTGAATTCGGCCCGGACCATGTTCACGAACGGAGCGGCGCCGTGGCCGGCCAGCCAGCGTTCGATCCGCCCGGAAATTTCCGGGAGCGCCCGCCATTGGGCGAGCGGATCGCCGTAGTCCTGTGGCATTTGCTCGATCAGATAGCGGCGAAGCGTCTCCGGCACGGAGAAAGCCTCATGCGCGATCAACAAGTCGGCCTTGGTGAGCACCACGACCAGGCGCTGCCGTTTCAGATGGGCGCCGAGATAGTCCTTGGTGGCCATGACATAGGTGTCTAGCAGGCGTTTCATGGAGACGTGCCAGGGCTCATGGCTGCCGGTACAGTCGGTCAGGCTGACGATGAACAGGATGCAGTCGGCGTGGGCCACGAAACGGCCGGCGCCGGTGATGCGGTGGATCTGCTCGAACACTTCGCCGCGGGTGTCGTAGAAGGTCAAAATACACCGACCGAATTGCGGGATTTCGTTCAGGTGATAGATCGTGGGTTGGGGAAACGCCGAAGCGGTGGAAGGCGGCAGTTCCCCCCGCTGAAAGGCCGGGATCATCCGGTAAGTGAACAAGCCTGTGTATTCGTTCATGCAAGCCAGATAGAAGCCCCGCCATTGGGCCGGGTAGATTTTTTGCAAGGCGTGGAAAAGCGCCGTCAGATAGCAGGTCTTGCCGTGCCCGGCGAAGCCGACGATGCCGATGCGGCCTTTGGGAATGTTCCTGCTTTCGACATAATCGCGTGGCAGCACTTCATCACATTCCCCGCAACGGTAATTATGTCCGTTGACGACCTTGGGATCGCTGTTTTCCAGACAATAGGGACAGCGCATTATGGTTCCTCCCCGGGGCGGATGATTGGCGCGGACCGATCCGGATGACGGGAGGACTCCAGCCGCAGCCGTTTGGCCAGCAGGGTCCAGATCCGCGTTTCGAATACCCCGGTCATGGCCACGCCTGTTTCCCCTATCTGGATTTCCACCTCGTGTCCGCATGCGTGTGCGGTTTCGGTGGCCAGATGCCGGTACCGGGAGGTGAGAAAATGGACCGTTTGGTTGCGGCTGCCGCGCCAGCGCAATGGCGCGCGCTGCGCTTCCAGGTAGGGGCCGTCGATCAGGATGTCCAGGTGGGCCAGCAGTTGCCGCCCGTGGGGGAGGTTGGTTTCGATGAACCGGCGGGTGAATCCGGAATAACTCATGACGCTGAGTCCCAGGTCCTGAAGGCGGGCCGCGAGAGTGGCCAGCGCCCCGGCCTGCAGAAACGGCTCCCCGCCGCTGAAGGTCACTCCTTCGATGCCGGGGGTGGCCAGGATTTGCCGGAGTAAATCGGCGGCCGGCACGGCGCGTCCCTGCCGCGGATCGTGCAATTGGGGGTTGAAGCAACCCGGGCAATCCAGGTGACAGCCCTGCAGCCAGAGCGTGAAGCGGGCCCCGGGGCCGTTGACTTCGGATCGGGGAATGACATGACCGATGCGAAGTACGGGCTCAGCCATGGGGCTTTCCCGTTTGTGATGCAGCAGTCTGGGGCAGGTCCCTGGCGTCGCGGCGGGTGAGCCGGGGGCGGCCGCCTTCACCGGCCGGGCGGAAACGGGTCTTGACGCCGAACCGCTCCTGCAGTTGTTGGGAAAGTGTTTCGAACTCGTTCAGGCAGCGGTTTTCCCGGATGCAGGAATCGGCCTGGATGTCTTCGAGGGTGAGCCGGAAAGAGACGATACCGTCGTTGTAGGTATCGAACCGGCAGATCAGGGCACTGGCGGGATCCTGTGGATCTTCCAGACAGGGCGGCTGGATCTCCTTGAAACCGAGTTCCTCGCAGCAGACCTTTTGCAGTGCCTCGGCGACATAGAGACGCTGGCGGTGGCGGGCCTCCCGCGCCTGGACTTGCGGCCAGAGCTGCCGGAAGGCGGTTTCCAGGTCTTCCAGGGTGTTGCGGGCGGTACTGAAATCGCTGTTTTCAATGGCGCCGGGCAGGCCGGTCAGTCGCCGCCGCCAGGTTGCCAGGGTATCCCCGCACCACGTCGCCAGCAACGGCTCGGCGCCGTCCAGCTCCAGGGTCAGGGTCCGCAGCCGGTTCAGCAGGGCGGCGGCCTCCCGTTGGCGTTGTTCTTCCTGGTCTTTGAGTCTGGTCAGTTCCTCCACCAGGGCGCCGCCCGAGCGGGACAGGCTCTCCATCTCGCTGATGAGCGCCTCCAGGTTCCCCAGGTTCCCGACATCGTCGGGGACCGGCAATTTTGACAGCTCGTCGAGCCACTGCCGGGCGCGCCGGATGAGATCACCCCCGTTGCGCCGGGCGGATTCGGGAAGCTGATCGAGCTGTCGGGTCAGGTGCTTGCACACCCCTTTCAAGCGGTTTTCCGACAGGGAAATTCTGCTTACCGCCTGTTGCAGCGCGAGACGGTCCCTGTCGAGACTGTAATCGGAGCATTTGATGCCGCTCATGGCCGTACCTCGAAAATGAATTCATTGAAAGGATCCTGGTTGCCGCTCCGGGGGGTCCCACGCGAGCCGCATCCCTATATAGTTGAAACGCTCCTCCCCCGGAAAAATTTCACGATCATCGTCATGGCGCCACAAATTCGGATGCAATCCGGTCCAGGGACGGCCGATGCCGCGCAGCCGCCGGTCACCGCCGACGGCGACTTCCAGCACGCCTTCCCAGGTCAAAGGATACAGACCTTGTTCCAACAGACTCACGGCCCAGGCCGATGGCCTGTCTTCCATCCAGCGCCATGCCGCCAGCGCCTGCCTGATCCGTTCCCCGGCCCGGTCCAGCGCCCGCCATTCCTCCACCGTGGGCAGGCGGTAACCGGCGCCGCACGAGCGGGCGAAGGCGCGGGCCTCGTCCACCCGCATTCCGGTGACGAAACAGCGCCAGGGTTCATCGCCCGCCCGGCCCAGGTCCGCGCGTGGATTGACCGCCAGCAGCTCGTCGTACCACGTCTGGCCGAACGGCTCCGGATTTTCCATTCCGGCGACCCAGGACTCCAACTGGCTCTTGGCCAGGGGAAACAGGCCGATATAGGTGCCGGACGCCAGTCCGGCCATGGGGAAGCCGGCGCCGTCAAGACGGAAAGTGAAAGACACGGATGTCACCTCTTTCCAGCGGTTCCTCGATGATCCGGCCGGGTTTCCATCCGGCCTGAAAGTGCCACAACCGGCCATCGGCGGCAATGATCTCCCGGCTCGTCAGGGGCCAGGCGCGGTAATCGCTTCGCCCCAGCAGAAAGAAGTCGCTGCCGCGTACGATGACACAGCCGCCCGGGGCGAACCTGGGTTCGATCCATTGGAGCCCGCACCGCAGCAGCGGGGCGGGATGATCACCGCCACAATGGGGGCAGGGATGGGGCCTGCCGTTCTCCAGCGCCGCCAGCAGCCCCCGCTCGGAATCGTTCAACCGTTGCCAGTCCGGTTTCAAGACCGGCCCGTCCGAACACGCGGCCACCGCCCTTTCCCCGGTTCTCCCGAAACGCAGATGAAGCAGGGGCGGTTCAGCAGCCAGGGCATCCAGTGACAGTTCGATGTGGTCCCGGCAATTCCGCAATTGCAGCCGGCCGTTCACCATGGCCGCCTCCCCGGGGGAGTCGAGTTTCCAGGCCAGCGGCATCATATGCGCCGCCTCGATCCACGCCCCGGCCAGGGGGGCATCGAGCCATTGCGAAACCCGGGCCACGTCCCGGCCCAGACGCTCGAAGACCGGATTGTCCAGCGCGGTGTCGCAGACCAGCGCGATCCGCGGCCGCCAGCGGCCCGATCGCCAGTCGCCGGCATCCACCGGCTGACGGCCGGCGATCACGAGCAGGAGTACGTCTTCTTCCCCCTCCCCGGTTTGAAGTATGGGATGGAGCGTCGCGATCCGGTCCCGATGGGCCTGCCACCAACCGGCCTGCTGGCGGTCGACGCACCGGGCCGTGGCCACCTGGTGATGCCCGCAAGCGCCCAGGATGTAAAGCCGCTCGATCCGTCCCGGGCTGGTGGTCAACAAGTCGTTGAGAAAGCGGATGTGACCGGCCCAGACCTTTTCCGACGCCGGCACCTCCAGGGCCACCCAGACCCTGGGCCTCAGCGCACTGATGCGCCATTTCAGGTGAAAACGGGCGGGCCGAGTCATTTCCCGGAAACCGGAATCACTCACGGGAGCCACCCGGGACCGACCAGGGAAAACACGAACGCCAGAAACAATCCCATGGCCAATATCCGCATCGCCAGCTTTCGCGCCCCCAGTATCATCAGAAGCGCGCCGATGAGAATGGAGAACAGCGCCATGTTCCGGACCAGAAACCGGGCCAGGGAAACCGCATCGCCTTCACTCATGGTATCCCTCCTATAGGTTGCGTAACCACTGGATGATGTTGGCCAGGCCCCGGAAAGGCGCGGCCAGAATCCTGTCCCCGATTCTCAGCAGCCAGGTGCCGGTAAACTGTCCGGCGGCCGACTCTCCGAAAAGCAGCCGGATGAATTGGTGGATCAGGAGCAACGGCGCCAGGAAAGCGATCAGCGCCCACGCCCACCAGGGCAGTCGATCGAGCAGGTGGGGAAGAAAAAGCGCCATGAGATGATGCCCGGCCCAGACCAGGCCGAACACCACGGCCGTGCGCCGAAGACCCAGTATCCAGCCGCACACGGCCACCACCCCGATCCAGGGGAAGATCCAGTCCGGAAGGAGCCAGCCGGTGCCAAACAGGGGAGAGGACATGATGATTCAGTATGTCTGGTGATTGTCGCCGCGCGTTTCCTGGAGAAAAGCTGATTACCGCGATATAACAGGTAAAACGCCGGCAAAGTAAGGTTTTGAAACCGTCCCCGGGACAATCGCATGCACTGGCTTGTCTCCCCTCTCCCTGTGGGAGAGGGGTTTCCATAGCAAGCATGGGCGGAAAGACGGCGGTCATGCGGTTGCCCTGATTCGTCCCCGGGGCAAACGCATGAACCGGCTTGTCTTCCCTCTCCCTGGGGGAGAGGAGCCGGGGGGGAGGGGGACCGGGAAACGCAGGAACCATTCGCGTCCGTTCCAGCAATGGATTTGGAGGGAAAGCGGTCTGGGTCGCTTCAAATCCAGGCGCCAGTGCCAGGTATTGGAAGTCTTGCCTCTGTCCCGGGGCGGGCATTGGAGGAGCAGTGTGCGCGGGCCACGGTACGAACGGGGCGGTTTCCAGGTTCCGTCCTCCCTCAGGACCACCGTCACGGCATCGGAACGGCCTTTCGGCCTGAACGTGAACCTCGCCGCCCGGCCTTTTTGATTCCGGGGGAAGGAAATATGCCATCTGCCTTGCGGAACCCGGAAATGGAAGGTTTGCCCTGAAACCTTCAGCCGATATTGTTCCACGATGTCGGCCGGCCGCTTTTTTTGAAAATGCTCGTAGTAAGGGAAGGCTTTTTTATAGTCCTCCGGCCTCGTGTACCAGAGATAGCCTAGCATCGCTTCACCGGCCAGCAGCGCGATCAGGGCAAGGCAGAAAACAGCGCTCCAGACCCAGCTCATCAGAGCGTTGAAAGCCCCGTGGAAAAAATCAGAAACAGGCATGTTGCGGTTTCCCTGGTGGTTCGCCATCGTTCCGTCCGCGAAGCATCCCCCGCCGGATGCGGTCACGGCCTCTTGTCTGGTTAAACGATATCCACCGGGAAATTTTCAATTGCCGGGTTACAGGATTCGGGAGTGGCGTGCAATCCCCGGGATGGGGCGCGGCTTCGTCGAAGCGGGTGGTTGGCGGCAATGGGAGTCCCGCCATTCGGTGACGGGCAACCTTCAATACCGGTCAGTAAATCACCACAGGGAAGTGGGGTAAGGGAGTCATTGTAGAGGTGTTTTAACCCCGTTTCAATACCGGTCAGTAAATCACCTTACTCCGTTCCTTAATTTTAAACGGCAAGTAATTGCGTTTTAACCCCGTTTCAATACCGGTCAGTAAATCACCTATTCCTTTTTTTCTAAAACTAATAAAGAGGAAAAGTTTTAACCCCGTTTCAATACCGGTCAGTAAATCACCCCGATTGGAAAGGTGGCTCCGACGAATCCGGCTACGTTTTAACCCCGTTTCAATACCGGTCAGTAAATCACCCTCCAACAACCTGTGGCATGTTGTCGGTATTTGGGTAGTTTTAACCCCGTTTCAATACCGGTCAGTAAATCACCGTAAGGCGGTCCTCGAGTACAAAAACGAGGACAGCTATGTTTTAACCCCGTTTCAATACCGGTCAGTAAATCACCCTGAGACAGGCGAGAGTCTGACGAAAGGATTTTTGAGTTTTAACCCCGTTTCAATACCGGTCAGTAAATCACCTCTCACCCTGTCAGGCGGCGTGCCATGCGGCCTCCAGAGGCCGTTTTCGGCCCGTCCCCGCGGTGCCA
>JALSSF010000054.1 GCA_026984375.1 Methylothermaceae bacterium
GTGACCGCCTCCAACCGTTCGGTGCAGTGGCGCGACCGGGTGATCGAGCCCCTGTTCGAGTCCCAGCCCGACCACGTCACCATGTACCGGCTGGCGAAGAAGCTGGGTTTCGCCGCCGAGCTGACCCGGCACATCCGGGTCGAGAACGACGAACCGGTGGTCGAGGACATCCTCCGGGAGATCAACCGCGGCGCCTGGAGCATCGGCTACAGCGGCATCAGCCCCGAACGCCTCAAGCGCCAGCAGCGCAACTGGCACACTTTCGACACCACCACCCTCAAGGCCGAGGGCGGTCCCTGCGACGGCGAATACTACGGCCTTCCCTGGCCCTGCTGGGGCAAACCGGAGCTGGGCCATCCCGGCACCCCGATCCTTTACGACCTGAGCAAGCCGGTGGCCGAGGGCGGCCTGCCGTTCCGTGCCCGTTTCGGGGTCGAGCGCGACGGCGTCAGCCTGCTGGCCGAGGATAGTTACACCAAGGCTTCGGAGATCAAGGACGGCTATCCCGAGTTTTCCGATACGCTGCTCAAGAAACTGGGCTGGTGGGACGACCTCACCCCGGAGGAAAAGCGGGAAGCGGAAGGGCGCAACTGGAAGACCGATCTTTCCGGCGGTATCCAGCGGGTGGCCATCGCCCACGGCTGCGCCCCTTACGGCAATGCCAAAGCCCGCTGCATCGTCTGGACTTTCCCCGATCCGATTCCGGTCCACCGCGAGCCCATCTACACCCGCCGCCGCGATCTGGTGGCCGAATACCCCACCTATCCCGACCGCAGGCGCTTCTACCGCCTGCCGACCCGTTACGCCTCCCTGCAGCAGATCGACTTCTCCCGCGAGTTTCCCCTGGTGATGACCTCGGGACGGCTGGTGGAGTACGAGGGCGGCGGCGACGAGACCCGTTCCAATCCCTGGCTGGCGGAACTGCAACCCGAGATGTTCGTGGAGGTGCATCCGGCCGACGCCAACGACTTCGGCCTGCGCCACGGGGGCAAGGTCTGGGTCGAGGGGCCGGAAGGCGGGCGGATCCTGGTGACCTGCTTCGTCACCCGCCGGGTGCCCCGGGGGACGGTGTTCATGCCGTTCCACTTCGGCGGCTGGTGGGAGGGCACCGATCTCAAGGCCCGCTACCCGGAAGGTACCGCCCCTTACGTGCGCGGCGAGGCTTGCAATACCGTGTTCACCTACGGGTACGACGCGGTGACCATGATGCAGGAGACCAAGGTGTCGTTGTGCCGTCTGAAACGGGGAGCCTGACATGGCGCGGATGAAATTTCTCTGCGACGACGAGCGCTGCATCGAGTGCAACGCCTGCGTCACCGCCTGCAAGAACGAGCACGAGGTCCCCTGGGGGGTCAACCGCCGCCGGGTGGTGACCCTGAACGACGGCGAGCCGGGAGAGAAGTCCATCTCGGTGGCCTGCATGCACTGCTCCGATCCGCCGTGCGCCGCGGTGTGCCCGGTGGATTGTTTCTACGTCACCGAAGACGGGGTGGTGCTCCACGACAAGGATCTGTGCATCGGCTGCGGTTATTGCTTCTACGCCTGCCCCTTCGGTGCCCCCCAGTTCCCCCAGGACGGGGCCTTCGGGGTGCGGGGCAAGATGGACAAATGCACCTTCTGCGCCGGCGGGCCGGAGCCGGATCATTCCGAGGCCGAATTCAAGAAATACGGCCGCAACCGCCTGGCCGAAGGCAAGCTGCCCCTGTGCGCCGAGATGTGTTCCACCAAGGCCCTTCTGGCCGGTGACGGCGACGTCATCGCCGATATCTTCCGTGAGCGGGTGGTGCGCCGCGCCGACCGCGACGGAGAGACGGTGAAACCCCAGGTGCCCTGGGGCTGGGGCCAGGCATACGGAGACAAGAAGTCATGAGCGATCGGCGGCGTCCCGGAAGGCAGGTTGCCGGCAGCCGCCTGCTCGGGTGGTGGATCGTCATGATCCTGCTTCTGACCGCCTGCGAGCGCCAGGCGGACCGGGTCTTCGACCGCAATCCCGGCTACGCCGGCAAGGCCGATGTCCACGAGCATCACCCGGACGCCGCCACCCTGCGGCGGCGGGTGTTGCAGGTTCAGACGGATCGGTGACCATGGCGACCGCAGTGTCCGGCCATCGCAGTCGCCGCTTGTGGTGGGCCACCGTCCTGGCGTTGGTGCTCCTGACCGCGGGTCTGGTGGCGGTCGCGGTCGATTGGACCAATCCCCGTGCCGATCTCTGGCGCCAGGTCCGTGAGGGAGTCGAGGGTTACAGCGCGGTCCGCGGTCTGGAGAGCGGAGAGCTGATCCAGGCTTCCGGCGAGGTCTGGCGCCGCTGGCGCAACGGGCCGCTGGCGTGGGTTGGGGGCGTGCTGCTCGGCGGCGTGATGTTCGCCCTGGGACTGTTCCACCTGCTCCACGGTCCCCAGCGCCTGGCGAAGCCGCGGACCGGCGTCCGCGTGTCCCGCTGGCATCTGGGCGAGCGGGTGCTCCATTGGATCACCGCGGTCCTGTTTCTGACCCTCGCGTTGACCGGCCTGAGCCTGCTCTACGGCCGCCGATTGTTGATTCCCCTGATCGGCCACGAGTCCTTCGCCGCCTATCTGGCGGGCGCCAAGTTCGTCCACAATCTGACCGGTCCCCTGTTCGTCGCCTGTCTGGTGGTGATGGGGCTGACCTGGTTCCGCGACAACCTGTGGCGGAAGATCGACTGGGACTGGCTCAAGTCCTTCGGCGGGATGTTCGGCGGCCCTCACCCCCACGCCGGACGCATGAACGCCGGGGAGAAGGCCTGGTTCTGGCTTCTCATGGCCATGGGGACGGTGGTGTCGGTCACCGGCCTGATCCTCGATCTACCCCTGTTCGGACTGGAACGGGAGCAGCTGCAGCTGAGCCATCTCCTGCACGTGGCCGCCGCCCTGATCGTCGTGGCCGCTTCTCTGGGCCACATCTACATCGGCACCCTCGGCACCGAGGGGGCGCTGGAAGGTATGGTCACCGGTTCGGTGGACCTGTCCTGGGCGCGCCAGCATCACGACCTGTGGCTGGCGGAGTTGGCCCAGAAGGGCAAGGTCGCCGAATCCGAGGTCCGGGAAGTGAAGCGCCCGAGCCATTTCTTCCGTCCCGACGATCCTTCCGCATCGGCGTGACGGCCGCCGGCGTGCCCCGTCCGGACTATCCTTAAGGAAAGAACGTTTTTCTCATCGATCGTCGGAGGCGTTTCATGTCCACGTTCATCGTCGTTCTGCTGCTGGTGGTGGTCGCCATCATCTTCGCCGGCGTCAAGCTGGTGCCCCAGGGCTGGGAATACACGCTGGAGCGTTTCGGCCAGTACACCCGGACCCTGTCGCCGGGTCTGCACCTGATCGTTCCCTTCGTGGAGCGGATCGGCCACAAGGTCAACATGATGGAATGCGTTCTCGACATTCCCAGCCAGGAGGTCATCACCAAGGACAACGCCATGGTGCGGGTGGATGGCGTGGTGTTCTACCAGGTGCTCGACGCGGCCCGTGCCGTTTACGAGGTCAACAACCTGGAACTGGCCATCCTCAATCTGGCCATGACCAACATTCGCACCGTCATGGGGGCCATGGATCTGGACGAGCTCCTTTCCAATCGGGACGCCATCAACGAGCGCCTGTTGACCGTGGTCAACGACGCCACCATGAACTGGGGGGTCAAGATCACCCGGGTGGAGATCAAGGACATCACCCCGCCCAAGGACCTGGTGGACGCCATGGCGCGGCAGATGAAGGCCGAGCGGGAAAAGCGGGCCCAGATCCTGGAGGCGGAGGGCGAACGGCAGGCGGAGATCCTCAGGGCGGAAGGGGAAAAGCAGGCGGCCATCCTCAAGGCCGAGGGGGAGCGGGAGGCGTCCTTCCGCGAGGCCGAGGCCCGTGAGCGCCTGGCTCAGGCCGAGGCCAAGGCGACCATGATGGTGTCCCAGGCCATCGCCAAGGGGGACGTGCAGGCGATCAACTACTTCGTCGCCCAGCGTTACGTGGAGGCGCTCAGGGACATCGCCAGCGCCGATAACCAGAAGCTCATCATGATGCCCCTGGAGGCTTCCGGGGTCATCGGCTCCATCGCCGGGGTGGCCGAGCTGGCCAGGCAGGCGCTGCAGGAAGGGAGTGACGGCGAAGAACCCGAACCGCCCCGCTTCGGCTCCCGGTGATTCCGGTGTCCTGGCAATTGCCCCTGTGGAACGTTTGGTTCTGGGCCAGCGTCGCCCTGCTGCTGGTCGTGTTGGAGATCCTGATCCCCGGGGAGTTCTTCCTTTGGTTCGGGGTGGCCGCCCTGCTGACCGCGCTGGTGTCGCTGCTGACCCCGGTATGGCAGTACCAGGTCGGTGCCTTTGC
Organism: Methylothermaceae bacterium; assembly: GCA_026984375.1. Classification (GTDB taxonomy): domain Bacteria; phylum Pseudomonadota; class Gammaproteobacteria; order Methylococcales; family Methylothermaceae; genus Methylohalobius. The sequence continues at coordinate 4,329 of JALSSF010000054.1, forward strand.
GGTGTTTTCGCTGCTCAGTATCGCCGTGGCGGTCCACCGCCTGCGCCGGCGTCCGGCCCGTTCGGCCAATCCCCTGCTCAACCGTCGGCTGCAGGCCTTGATCGGCGCGGTGGGGGAAGTGAAAAAGCCGATTCCGCTCCATGGCAGAGGAGCGGTCTATGTGGACGGTTCGTTGTGGCTGGCGACGGCCAGGGAGTCCATTCCGGCCGGAACGCCGGTGCGGGTGCGCCGGGTGCGTAACCTGGTGCTGGAAGTGGAGCCGCTGGAAAGCGAAAAATAGCCGTCTTCATCCCGGCGGTGCGGAGCGAATGCGGAAACGCAGCCCCACCTGGGAACGGGTTTGACTGTGGGTGGCCAACAGCCCGACGATGCGCCCGTTCCGATAGGCGGTCAGGAGGAAAAGATCGGCCTGGCCGGCCGGCGTGATTGGCAGGTCGAGCCTGATCTCCGGTTTGGAAGTGACGCCGGCCGCCAGAACCCTTTCATAGGTCAACGCCGAGTCCCGGCTGGCGATCACCGCATAGTGGTAGCGGATCCCGGGCAGGTCCAAAGGGGTCCAGGCGAGGTAAAGCGGTGAACTGTATTCCGCTACGCCGATTTGTCCGGAATCGGGTTCTTCCGGCAACGGGTTGGCGTTGTTCAGCGGTTCGAGAAGATGGAGAATGCGGGCGGGGCTGACCTGGACCACGGCGTGTGCCGGGGTTGCCGGGATGCGGTTTTGGAAAAAGCCGTCGCTGGGGGACAGCAAATCGTCCCCGTCCTTGTCCAGGTGCAAGGTCACCTGGTAGGTAGCGGCAGGCAGCGGGTCGAGCCTGAGGCCTTCCGGCGTGAGCCGGGTCTGGACGGTGACGGTGTTTTGCTCGTGTGCCACGCTGACGTCAGCCGGCAGTTGCCGCCAGAGCCGGGCCGGCTGTGGCACGATGACCAGTTCCACCGGCCTCGTCCGGTCCGGGGCCGGCGCGGGAGGCAGCGGGCTGAGCGTGCCGCAGGCTCCGGGTTCGCCGGCCCGGCAGGTCTGCCGGGCCAACCGGCAGGCTTGATCGTAACCGAGTCGGCAGGCGTGGCGGAGTTGCTGGTTGGCTGGTACCGGTTTGCCGGCCTTCCAGTAACTCCAGGCCAGCAGGAAACGAGCCCAGCCGTTACGGGGTTCCGCCTCGCACAGCTGCCGGAACAGGGCGATGGCCTGGCGGTATTCGCCCCGGTCGTAGAATGCCATCGCCTCGAAATCCAAATAGGGATGCACGCTGGGGATCGGAGCCGAGGGATGTTGGGGCGCCTTTTTCCGGATGCCGCCAGCGGGCACCTCCGAAGCGACGGTTGGCGATGGTCCCTGGGTTTCCGGGCGCAGGCGGCGGGAAAGCTCCAACAGCCCGTTGCCCCCTTTGACGATCAGGATCAGGAACAAGACCATTTTAAGAAAGGACCACAAAGGGCGCAGGGAATGGCCCGCCCGATTATTCCTGGCGGAAGGCACGGGACGCCGGGGCGCCGGCCGTCGCGGGGGACGGGTCAGGAGCCAGATCGCCGCCAGCACGGCGGCGGCAACGAGCACCGCTTTCCAGTCAATTGCGGCAAGATATCCGCCGATCACGAAGGCAGTCCGGAACTGGGATAAAATATCACCCTTTAAGTGTAGATTCAGTCACGGGAACCGACATCATGCCAGCCAATCACCGCAAGATCCTCGTCACCAGCGCTTTACCCTATGCCAACGGCCCCATCCATCTCGGCCACCTGGTGGAGTACATCCAGACCGACATCTGGGTCCGGTTCCAGAAGATGCGGGGATCGACGTGCTGGTATGTCTGCGCCGACGACACCCATGGCACTCCCATCATGCTCAAGGCCCAGGAGGAGGGGATCACTCCCGAGGAACTGATCGAGCGGGTGGGGCGGGAACACCGGGCCGACTTCGCCGCCTTCGACATCGGTTTCGACTGTTACTACAGCACCCATTCGCCGGAGAACCGGGAACTGGCCGAGGAAATTTACCACCGCCTGAAAGCCGGGGGCTACATCGAGTCGCGCACCATCACCCAGCTCTACGATCCGGTGAAGGGGATGTTTCTGCCGGACCGTTTCATCAGGGGCGAATGTCCCCGTTGCGGTGCCGGGGATCAGTACGGTGACAGCTGCGAGGCGTGCGGCGCCACCTATGCGCCCACCGAGCTGAAGAATCCGGTATCGGCGGTTTCGGGTGCCAAGCCGGTGGAGAAGGAGACCGAACACTTCTTCTTCAAGCTGTCGGCTTTCGCGGATTTCCTCAAGCGCTGGGTCCATGAGCCCGGTCACCTGCAGCCGGAGGTGGCCCACAAGGTGAACGAATGGCTCGAGGCCGGGCTGCGTGACTGGGACATCACCCGTGACGCCCCCTATTTCGGCTTCGAGATCCCGGATGCGCCGGGCAAGTATTTCTACGTCTGGCTCGACGCCCCCATCGGCTACATGGCCAGTTTCCTCCATCTGTGCCGGGAGAAGGGACTGGATTTCGACGAGTACTGGGGGCCGGACAGTACCACGGAGCTTCGCCATTTCATCGGTAAGGACATCATCTATTTCCACGCTCTGTTCTGGCCGGCGATGCTTCATGGAGCCGGTTTCCGCACGCCCTCGGCCATCCACGCCCACGGTTTTCTGACCGTCAACGGCGAAAAGATGTCCAAGTCCCGCGGAACCTTCATCCGGGCCCGGACCTATCTGGACCATCTCGACCCCCAATACCTGCGCTATTACTTCGCCGCCAAGCTGGGGCCGGGGGTCGACGACATCGACCTCAACTTCGACGATTTCATTCAGCGGGTGAACGCCGATCTGGTGGGCAAGGTGGTCAATATCGCCTCCCGCTGCGCCGGTTTCATCCGAAAACGGTTCGACAACCGGCTCGCCGATTCCCTGGTCGATCCCGACCTGTTCATCGGATTTCTCGACGCAGGGGAAAGGATCGCCCGCCTGTACGAGAACCGTGAGTTCGGCAAGGCGATGCGGGAAATCATGGCCCTTGCCGATGCCGCCAATCAGTTCATCGACGAGCGCAAACCCTGGGTCATCGCCAAGGATCCGGCACGGGACAGCGAACTGCAGGCCGTCTGCACCCAGGGGCTCAACCTGTTCCGCATTCTGGTGACCTATCTCAAGCCGGTGCTGCCCAGGCTGGCGCGGGAGGCCGAGGCGTTTCTCGACATCGGTGATCAGCCCTGGCCCGACGTGGCCACCCGGCCGATCCTCGGGCATCGGATCAATGATTTCAAACCGCTGCTCTTGCGGGTCGATCCGGCCAAAGTGCAGGCCATGGTAGAAGCCTCCCGGGAAAACCTGGCACCGGGTGCGGCCGAATCGGCTGCGGTCGAACCCATCGCGCCGGAAATCGATTATTCCGACTTCGCCAAGATCGATCTGCGCATCGCCAGGATCGTCCGGGCGGAAAACGTGGAGGGAGCCGACAAGCTGCTCCGGCTGACCCTGGATCTGGGTGGGGAGACCCGGACCGTGTTCGCCGGCATCAAGGCCGCCTACGATCCTGAATCCCTGGAGGGACGGCTGACCGTCATGGTGGCCAACCTCAAGCCCCGGAAGATGCGTTTCGGCGTGTCCGAGGGCATGGTGCTGGCGGCCGGCCCGGGGGGCAAAGCACTCTACCTGCTGTCGCCCGACGAGGGGGCCGAACCGGGAATGCGGGTCAAATAGAGCGCGGCGCCTTCCCTCACCCGGCGTAAGCGTCGTACACTCTCAATATCAGGTCCAGCTCCGCCGGTTCCGGTTCTTCCCAACCCTGTAGATCCAGATCCTGCAGGATGGGGGCGCCCTTGTCGCAGTCTCGCATGCCGGTGAGGGCGGCTTGCAGATCGTGGACCAGGCTGTCGTCCAGGTAAGGGGCGCCGCAGAAGAAATAAGCCGCCAGTTCGGTCTGGCTTCGGTCGAGTACCCGCAGCTGCCGGCGGCTCAGGGACGATAGTCCCTCGAACGTCTTGCGCGACATCATCACCCAGTCCACCCGTTTCCGGATCAGGAACTGGATCGCCTTGATGTCGTTGCCGGTTTCGAAAAACTGGAACCGGGACGAGTCCAGCCCCTGTTCGTCGCACAGGAAGCGGCCGAGAAGGTAAACGAAGCTCTGTTTGCTGGAGACGGCTACTTTGGGATGGGGTGCCCGGTCCATGGGGCGTCGGTCGTCGCTGTGGGCGAGGACGACGACTTCGTCCGTCTCTCCGCTGGGTTTGGCGAGCACCCGAAAGCTGTGTCGACGGATGAGGCGGCAGGTCTCGAAGGGACCGGCGAACACCAGATCGGCCGGTTCGTCGTCGGGCCCGCGTTCCGCCAGGGTCCTGGAAGTGAACCGAATGTCTTGTTGCAGCTGACGTTGCAGGTAAGTATTGAACAGATACCAGCCGTTCAATTGCTGACTGGTTTGCAGATGGGCGAAGAACCGGAGCTTTTCCCGCCGGGGCGGTGACGGGACCGCCTTAGTTTCCGTGGCCGCGGTGTTTTCCAGCGGTTTCACCGGGTCCGGGGGGCTGCCTTCGAGGAACCGTCCCAGTCCCGTGATTTTGAACAGGATGACGGCCATGCGGTTGAGGTTGACGATGCGGATGTGAATGCCCGCCTTTTCCCAGGTGTTCAGCAGTTTCAGCAGCAGCGCCAGCCCCATGGAGTTGATGCGCTCGACCTCGGCGAAATCCAGGACGGCGTCGGGGGTTCGCGGCGGGGTTTTCCCCAGGTCTTCCAGGATGACCCGGGCCTGGGCGTCCACCGTGCCGTGGAATCGGTAGCGGGTGATGTCTCCCTCGGACCGGGCCGACACCTGCAGGGTCGGATCGCCGGCGGTGCTGAAATGCAGGACTTGCTCGTTCATGGATCTCTCCCTCGTCGTCATTGTTCGAGGTATTGGAAGCCGCTGTCTTCCGAAACCGGGCTCCAGCGTTCCAGGTTCCAGAGTGCGGTCACCCGGGTCATGCGATGGGGGTGGACCCGAAGCTGGAGATAGTGGCTCAACTGCCACATCATGTAGAGGCCGGCGCCACCTACTCCTGCGGTCACCCCTTCCCGGGCGGCCCGGGCCAGATGGCGGAGGAAATGCTCGGCGCTCAGGGTGCCCCAGTCGTCGGTGACGCTGAGTGCCCAGACGTTCCCTTGTTGGGCGATTTCGATCAGGACGTTTTCGTCCTGAAGCTCTCGGGTGCCGCCCTTTTCGTACAGCGGCCGGTGACGACCGTCACGGGGGGCGGCGTAGAAAGCGTTCTCCAGCATCTCGTCGGCGACGACGACGATCTGTTGAGCCGCTTCTTCGTCGCAGCCGCGGTCGCGTAGCAGGGCTCCTATCTCCTCCAGGATGAATCCCTTGTCGTCGGTGTGGGTCAGGGGGTAGTTCTGGCGCCAGTGTCCCGGGCCGAGCAGGGCGGTGAGGTCGTCTTGGGCGCCACAGGCATGCTGGGCCAGGAAGACTTCCCGGGGCCGTTCCCGGTAAAGGGGATGTTTCAGCGGCAGCACGCGGCGGATGTCGTCACGGGCGATGTCGGGCAGCAGATCGGCGAAGGGGCCGTCCGTTTCCAGGATCAGCCAGCGGCGGTCGATTTCCGGGTCGGGGTGTTCGCCGCGGCGGTAGCGGGTCGACGGCAGATGATGCAGGTGTTCGGGACTGACCGCTTCGGCGGCGACCACCCGTTCGTGGTGAGCGAGGGCGACGACGGTGACGTCGTCCTCGAACCGGTCAGTATGGGTGTGGGCCGCCAGTGCGTCGAAAACCCGACGGCACAGGGTGGCGGCATCGTCCTCGCCGCTCTGGGCCAGTACCTGTTCCAGACGTTCGTAGCCGAACATTTCCCCGAGAGGGGATTCCGCTTCCACCAGGCCGTCGGTGAACAGGAACAACCGGGAGCCAAGGGGCAGGTCCCATTCCAGCTCGGCGTTGCGGTAATCGGCTCCGGCTTCCTGTCCCAACGGTTGGGCGAAGGATTCCAGCGTCCGCCAGTCGCCGTCGGGTTCACGACAATAGGGAGGCGCATGACCGGCGCAGGCCAGCCGCAGGCGGCCGTTCTGGGCGTCCAGGACCAGGCAGGCCAGCGTCATGAACAGTGTCTGACGGCCGACGTCGGCGACGACTTCGTTGACGGCGGCGAGAATCTCCGCAGGCCGGTGGGTGCGGCGGTTCCTGAGCTGGAACACGGCGGCCTTGACCGCGCTGACCAGGCTGCCGGCCCCGACCCCGTGGCCGGTGACGTCGCCCACCAGGACGACGCTGTAACGGCCATCGACCTCGTAGTAATCGTAGTAGTCGCCCCCGACGGCGGAGGAGGTCCGCAGGACGGCGTGCCCCTCGATACCAGGCAGGGCGATTTCGGGCGGAGGCAGCATGGCCCGTTGCAGGCTGGCAGCGAGACGGATTTCCGTTTCCTGTTGACGCTGGAGCCGTTCCACTTGCTCCAGGGTGTGGCGCAGTTTTCGCTCGGCCTGTTTTCGCGCGGTGATATCGATACCGGTCAGCAGCAGCAACGGTCGTTCCCCCTGGATCAGAGCGTTGTGCCAGAACATGTTCAGCATCTCGCCGCTGCGAAGGAGGAAAGCGGTCTCCAGTTCACTCTCCAAGAGTTCGCCGCTGAGATAGCGCCGCAGCTGGTCGCGGAACCGTTCCCGTTCCGGTTCAGGAATGAAGCGGTCGAAGAAGTTCTTGCCCGCAACCTCTTCTTGGGTCCAACCGCTTTCCTCCTGGCCGTACTGGTTGATCAGACGGATGACGCCGTTCTCGTCGGTGACGGCGATCAGCGCCTGGGCCGTGTCCAGTACCGTTTTGGTAAAATCCCGTTCCCGTTGCAACTGGGCGATGGTCTCCTCCAGACGGGTGACCAGGGGTTTGAGGACCATCTGGGCCACGGCGACCAGTCCGGCCATCATGAGGACGTAGAGGATGGAAAACGTGGTCACGGCGTTGTCGAACACCGCCGAGCTTTCGTTTTCCACCAGCCAGGCGGCTCGTTCCAGATCGGGGCGCAGGCTTTCGATCCGGTCCAGGACGGCGCGGACTTTGGGGTCTTCCAGGTTCAGACGCCCGTCGGGCAAAGTTTTGACGGCGGTGATAAACTTACGGAAGCGGTGGTCCAGTTGGGCGGGGCCGTAGTACAGGGTTCGCAGTTCCGGTGAAAGCCGCCCGGGCGCGGTGACGAAGAACAGGTCCTTCTTGGGCAGGACCCGGTCGCCGGAAACCATCACCTCGTGGGCGTCCTGCAGCCGGTTGGCGGTGTCCAGCATCCGGGATCGCGTCCGGCGCAGGGTGTCCGGATCGTCGCTCTGGGCGAGCGTCAGGACGTCGGCGCGGATGGATTCGGTCAGATAGGCGATGTCGTCGGCCAGTTTCACCCGGCCGATGTTACCGCGCTGGCCGTCCAGACTGTTGCCGGTCACCAGGAACACGGCCGTGAGCATCACCCCGACCAGGATGAGACCGCTGGCGTAGTGGGTGCCCAGCAGGGAGCGGCCGTATCGCCAAAGACGTTCGAACGGGGAGGGGAACGAGTGCGTTCTCAAATGGGCAAGCGGTTCGGCTGCCATAGCGCATTACCTCCGGTGGTGCCAGTATGTCTCGCCGCGATTTTGATCTGGATCAAATTCGAGTATATTCAATGCGCTGAAGTCGAAACGTGATGGCTGTCACAGTTACGGAAGAATCCGGCCGCCGTTTCCAGCAGGTGGCGCTGATCGACGAATCCCGCTGCATCGGCTGTGCCCGCTGCCTGGAGGTGTGTCCGGTGGATGCCATCGTCGGGGCCCCCAATCTGATGCATACGGTCATCGCCGCCGAATGCATCGGTTGCCGATTGTGCCTGCCCCCCTGTCCGGTGGATTGCATCGAGATGGTGCCGACGCCGCCTTCGCTGCGGCCCGTTTCCAGAGCGGAGATCCTGGCCCGCGGCCAGCTGGCCAAGGCCCGTTACCGGGCCAGGCAAGCCCGGCTTAATCGGGAAGCGGATCGGCGCCGGGCCAAATTGGCCCTGAAGAAAGCGGCCTTGTGCGGGAAGAAGGCATGAATCAGCAGAAGCGGCGCCGGATCTTCGAGCGCCTGGCCGAGGCGATCCCCAACCCCGCCACGGAGCTGAAATATCGGACTCCCTTCGAACTCTTGGTGGCGGTGGTGCTGTCGGCCCAGGCGACCGACAAAAGCGTCAACAAGGCGACCGCGGAATTGTTCCGGGTGGCCGACACCCCGGAGAAGATGCTGGCTCTGGGGGAGGAGGGACTGAAACGCTACATCCGCCGCATCGGTCTGTACAACACCAAGGCGAGAAATCTGATCGCCCTGTGCCGGCAGTTGCTCGAGAAACACGGCGGTCGGGTTCCCCGCAGCCGTAGGGACTTGGAGGCGCTCCCCGGGGTGGGGCGCAAGACCGCCAACGTCATTCTCAACACCGCCTTCGGCGAGCCCACCATCGCCGTGGATACCCATATCTTTCGGGTCTGCAACCGTACCGGTCTGGCGCCCGGGAAGACCGTGCGGCAGGTCGAGGAAAAACTGGAACGATACACGCCGGAGGAATTCAAGAAAGACGCCCACCACCTCCTGATTCTCCATGGGCGTTATGTCTGTACGGCCAGAAATCCCAAATGCGAGCGCTGCGTCATCCGTGATCTGTGCGAATATCCCCGGAAAAAACCGGTTTCCGGCCGGGCACAGGGGAGGTCGCAGGTCGCCGGTTGAGTCTGTTATGATTTTGGTTGCCTTTACCGCTTGCGGGCGGTGATCGGCACGATAATCAAAAAAGCGACATATCAAATTCACGAGAGGAGAACCGTCATGGCCCGTTTGGAAACCCCTGTCTGTGAGTTCGGCAAGCCTTGCCCCGATTTTTCCCTGCCCGGTGTCGACGGCGGGATTTGGACCCGGGATCGATGCCGCGGCCCCAACGGCCTGCTGGTCATGTTTATCTGTAATCACTGCCCCTACGTTCAGGCGGTGCTGGACCACATCGTCCGCGATTGCCGGGAGCTGGCCAGATACGGCATCGGCTGCGTCGCCGTCAATCCCAACGACCCGGAGCAATATCCGGAAGATTCGTTCGACAACATGAGAAAACTGGCGGAGGAAAAACACTTCCCCTTCCCTTACCTGATGGACGAAACCCAGGAGGTCGCCAAGGCGTTCGGTGCGGTCTGCACCCCGGATTTCTTCGGTTACAACGCCAATCTGCAGTTGCAGTACCGCGGGCGGATCGTCGAGGGAGGCAAGAATCCGGCCCCCGATGCCCGCCGGGAACTGTTCGAGGCCATGAAGCGGATCGCCATCACCGGGGTCGGGCCCCGAGAGCAGTATCCCAGCATGGGCTGCTCCATCAAGTGGAAGCAGGAACGGCCGGAAGAGACCGAAGCGGCTCAGCAACAGGAGAGCGTTTGATTCTGATTTAAACCGTAAGGAGGGAACATGACCATCAAAAAGATGACCGATCTCGATCTCCGGGGAAAGCGGGTTCTGATCCGGGCCGATCTCAACGTGCCGATCCAGAACGGTGAGGTCACCTCCGACACCCGGATCCGCGCCAGTGTGCCGACGATTCGGAAAGCCCTGGACCAGGGGGCCGCCTGCGTGATGGTCATGTCCCATCTGGGTCGGCCCAAGGAAGGGGAATACGACGAGCGATACTCCCTGGCGCCGGTGGCCGACCGCCTGGCGCAGCTGCTCGGACGCCCGGTGCGCCTGGTTCGGGACTGGATCGACGGGGTCGACTGTCGGTCGGGCGAGGTTCTGGTGTTGGAAAACGTGCGCTTCCTCCCCGGCGAGAAGGCCAACGACCCGGAACTGGGGAAGAAGATGGCCGCCCTGTGCGACGTCTTCGTCATGGACGCCTTCGGCACCGCCCACCGGGCCCAGGCTTCCACCCATGCGGTGGCCCGGTTCGCCCCGCAGGTCTGTGCCGGTCTGTTGCTGGCCCGGGAGCTGGAGGCCCTGTCCAGGGCGCTGGAGGATCCCCGCCGTCCCCTGCTGGCCATCGTGGGCGGTTCCAAGGTCTCCACCAAGCTGACGGTGTTGGAAACTTTGACCCGGAAGGTGGATCGATTGATCGTGGGCGGCGGTATCGCCAACACGTTCATCGCCGCGGCGGGGTATCCGGTGGGCAAATCCCTCTACGAACCCGATCTGGTGCCGGAGGCCAAGCGGTTGATGGAACAGGCCGAGGCCCGCGGCGCCGAGATTCCCATCCCGGTCGACGTGGTGGTGGCCCAGGAATTTTCCGAAACCGCCGAGGCGGCGGTAAAACCGGTGGACCAGGTGGGCGAGGACGACATGATTCTGGACATCGGTCCGGAGACCGCCGAACAGTACGCCGACAAAATCCTTCAGGCCGGCACCATCGTGTGGAACGGGCCGGTGGGGGTGTTCGAAATCGAACAGTTCAGTCACGGCACCCGGCGCATCGCCGAGGCCATCGCCGCCAGTCCGGCGTTCTCCATCGCCGGCGGCGGCGATACCTTGGCCGCCATCGAAAAGTTCGGGGTGGGGGACCGCATTTCCTACCAGTCCACCGGCGGCGGTGCGTTCCTGGAATTCCTGGAGGGCAAGAAACTGCCGGCGGTGGAAATTTTGGAACAGCGGGATTGTTGAATTGCTTTTTTGCAACAATTCTGCTATATGATTACAACAGAAGTTCTTTGATAACAACCGACCGAAGGAGCCGCCATGGCGCGTATCACCGTTGAAGACTGCTTGGAACACGTCGACAACCGCTTCGAACTAGTGTTGCTGGCCACCAAGCGGGCCCGTCAACTGCTGGCCGGGGCCGAGCCCCTGGTGGAGTGGGGCGATGACAAGGCGACCGTCGTGGCGTTGCGGGAGATCGCCGCCGGCAAGCTGGACATCGACAAGCTTCGCGAAGTCGATATGGACGGCGGCGTGGCGCCGATCCGGGAGACAGCGCCGCAGCCGCAAATGATCTAGCTGGAGAATTTCCATGGCAGAGCCGGCCCTGCAACTACATCGGCCCCAAGATCACCTGGCCGAGAATCTGTTGACGGTCGTGGCCGGCTATCTGGAACCCCGCCAGGTCGCGATGGTGCGTCAGGCGATCGATTTCGCCGACGCGGCCCATGCGGACCAGTTCCGTCTCAGCGGTGAGCCGTACATCTGCCATCCTTTGGAAGTGGCCCTGATCCTGGCGGAGCAGATGCGCATGGACTGCGCCGGGATCGTCGCAGCCGTACTCCACGACGTCATCGAGGACACGCCGGTCACCAAGGCCCAGCTTGCCGAGCTGTTCGGCGGGGAGGTGGCGGAACTGGTGGACGGGGTCACCAAATTGACCCAGCTGGACTGCAAATCGAAGCAGGAGGTCCAGGCGGAATCCCTGCGCAAGATGATTCTGGCCATGGCCAAGGATTTGCGCGTCATCCTGGTCAAGCTTGCCGACCGGCTCCACAACATGCGCACCCTGGGTCCCATGGCACCGCCGAGGCGCCGCCGCTTCGCCCGGGAGACCCTGGACATCTACGCTCCCCTGGCCAACCGTCTGGGGATGCACCGGATCCGCCTGGAATTGGAGGAATTGGCCATGAAGGCCATGTATCCGATGCGCTATCGGGTACTGCGGCAGGCGGTCAGGCGGGCGCGGGGCAATCGCAGGGAAGTGATCGGCACCATCGAGGCCAGCTTCCGCCAGCGTTTGATGGAGGCCGGGCTCGACTGTGAAATCCAGGGACGGGAGAAGCACATCTTCAGCATCTACAAGAAGATGTGTACCAAGGGCCTGTCCTTCAACCAGGTCTACGACGTCTACGCAGTGCGCATCATCACGGACGGCGTCGATGCCTGCTATCGGGCTCTGGGGGTGGTCCACAATCTCTACAAGCCCGTTCCCGGACGCTTCAAGGATTACATCGCCCTGCCCAAGGACAACGGCTATCAATCCCTGCATACCGTGGTGGTGGGGCCCTACGGCGTTCCGGTGGAGGTGCAGATCCGGACCCGGGACATGCACCGGATCGCCGAGAACGGCATCGCCGCCCATTGGCTCTACAAAAAGGAGATCGACGACAGCGCCAAGGCGCGTGCCTACGCCTGGATCAAGGAATTCATCGAACACCAGCAGGGCGAAAGAGGATCGCTGGAATTCCTCGACAATCTCAAGGTCGATCTGTTTCCGACGGAAATCTACGTCTTCACCCCCCAGGGTGATATCGTCAAGTTGCCCTATGGTGCCACCGCCCTGGATTTCGCCTACGCCGTCCATACCGAGGTGGGCAACACCTGCGTGGCGGCTAGGATCGACGGGCAGTTGGCTCCCCTGCATACCCTGCTGGCCAACGGTCAGACCGTCGAGGCGGTGACCCAGGAATGGGCCCGCCCCAATCCCAGTTGGCTCAACTACGTGGTCACCGCGAAGGCCCGGACCGCCATCCGCAGCTACCTGCGTAACCTCAAGACCCGCGAAGCCGTCGCCCTGGGACGGCGGATGCTGGAAGCGGAGCTGGAAAAGCTGGGGTTGTCCCTGGAAAGGATTCCTTCCCAGCAGCTCCAGGCCAAGCTGCAGGCTATCGGCTGCAAGGATCTGCCCTCCCTGTTCGAAGAAATCGGCCTTGGGAACCGGATGGCGTTGCTGGTGGCCCGACAACTGGCCGCCGACGGGGAGGGGGTCGACGTGGCCCTGGAGGAAAGCGGTACGGGGACGCCTCTGGTCATCAAGGGCACCGAGGGCATGGTGGTCAGCCTGGCGCGCTGCTGTCGTCCGATTCCCGGCGACGCCATCATTGGGTTTTTCAATCCGGGGAAAGGCCTGGTGGTGCATCGGAGCGGTTGCAAGAACGCCCTGGAGTTCCGGAAAAAACAGGTTACCTGGGTGCCGGCGGAGTGGGATCGGCGGGTCGATGGGGAGTTTCCCGTCGATCTGCGGGTGGTGTTGCTCGACCGGCGTGGCACCCTGGCGCGGGTGGCCGCCACCATCGCCGACGAAGGGGCCAACATCGAGAATTTCCAGATCACCCAGCAGGACAGTCACACCAGTACCGACCTGATCACCCTCACGGTTCGTGACCGTGTCCATCTGGCCCGTATCATCCGCAGGCTGCGCAAGTTGCCCGTGGTGTTGCGCATTCAACGGACCCGATCGTAGATTTAGATGGCAGCCGCCGCTGCCCCGTCCTTTCCGCCGGTTACCGTGCTCAAGGGCGTGGGTCCTGCGCTGGCCGCCCGCTTGCAGCGTCTGGACATTCACGACGTCCGGGATTTGCTGCTTCACGCCCCGCTGCGTTACGAGGATCGTTCCACTCTCACCCCGATCGCGGCCGCCAGACCCGGTGCCAAGGTGCTGATCGAGGGCGAGGTCGTGCTGACGGATGTCACCGGCAGGCGCCGGCCGGTACTGGTCGCTTGCCTGCGGGACGGCAGCGGCGTGATCGAACTGCGTTTTTTCAACTTCACTCCCGCCCTGCGCAACCGGCTGGTGCCCGGCAGTCGCTGGCGCTGCTACGGGGAGGTCAAAGCCGCTTCCCATGGGCGGGAAATGATCCATCCGGAGTTGGAGCCGGCCGGGGGGGACACGCCGGGCATCCTGCCGGTGTATCCGACGACGGCCGGATTGAGCCAGCGTACCCTGCGGCGCCTGGTGCAGCAGGCCCTG
>JALSSF010000055.1 GCA_026984375.1 Methylothermaceae bacterium
GGCCCGGATTCCCCATCATCTGATCGACATCCTCGATCCCTCCCAGTCCTACTCGGCGGGGCGGTTCCGCAGCGATGCCCTGGCGCTGATCGAAGCCATCGCCCACCGCAATCGGCTGCCGATCCTGGTGGGTGGTACGATGTTGTACTTCCATGCCCTGCTGCGGGGAATCGCCCCTATGCCGGAAGCCGATCCCGAAGTGCGCAGGCGCATCAACGCCGAGGCCGCCCGGCATGGCTGGGCGGCGCTGCACCGCCGGCTGGCCGCCGTCGATCCCCGGGCGGCGGCCCGGATCCATCCCAACGATCCCCAGCGGATTCAGCGGGCTTTGGAGGTCTATTACCTGACGGGAAAGCCGTTGAGTGCCTGGTGGGGGCAGACCGCGACCGGGGAATTGCCGTTCCGACCTGTCAAGGTGGCGCTGGCACCCCGGGACCGGGCGCAGTTGCACCGGCGGATCGAGCACCGCTTTCACGCAATGCTGGAGGCCGGATTGGTCGCGGAGGTGGAGGCACTCTACCGTCGGGGCGATCTTCATCCCGGGTTGCCCGCCATCCGCAGTGTCGGTTATCGTCAGGTCTGGGGCTGGCTGGCAGGGGAGTACGACCACGCTACCATGATCGAAAAGGCGGTCGTCGCCACCCGCCGACTGGCCAAACGGCAGTTGACCTGGCTGCGCCGCGAGCGGGGTGCGTTGTGGCTCGATCCCGGTCGGGACGTCGTGGAAAGGGTGATCGCCGTTCTACGGGGTGCTCAACACCCGTCAATGCACTTTTAGGGGAGCCGGGAAGGGTCTGCCGGACCGAATTCGTCCCTAAATTTAGGCCCGGAGCGGCCTTCCCTAGCCGCTGACAGACCCTTCCCGGCCCCTTTCGGCAGAAGTGACAGGTGGCAAGGTGGCGCCGGCCTGCATCTGGACGTGGTTCCATCCGGTTTGATATAGTTCCCCGAATTGACCAATCGAATCCCCGCCCGAGGGAGTGGTGGGAACCGGTTTTCAGAACCATCAATTTGGGGGTAACACTTCATGGCTATCAAGCTGGCAATCAACGGTTACGGCCGGATCGGCCGCAACGTGCTGCGGGCCCTGTACGAATCCGGACGCACCGGTGAATTCGAAATCGTCGCGATCAACGATCTGGCGGATGCCCAGACCAACGCCCATTTGACACGCTACGACACCGTGCACGGTCGCTTCCCCTTCGAAGTGGCGGTGGAAGGGGACAGCCTGATGGTCGACGGACGCCGCATCAAGGTGCTGGCGGAACGCGATCCCGCCAAGCTTCCTTGGGGCGAGCTGGGAATCGACGTGGTGATGGAATGCACCGGGTTGTTCACCTCCAAGGAAAAGGCCTCGGCCCATCTGCAGGGCGGGGCCAAGAAAGTGCTGATTTCCGCCCCCGGCGGCAAGGACGTGGACGCCACTGTGGTCTACGGTGTCAATCACGGGACGCTCAAGGCCTCCGACACGGTGGTCTCCAACGCCTCGTGCACCACCAATTGTCTGGCGCCGCTGGCCAAGGTGCTGCACGACCGGATCGGCATCGAGCGCGGCCTGATGACCACCATTCATTCCTACACCAACGACCAGCGGCTCATCGACGTGTTCCACAAGGACCTGCGCCGGGCCCGCGCCGCCGCCCACAACATGATTCCCACCAAGACCGGGGCTGCGGCGGCGGTGGGCCTGGTGTTGCCGGAACTGGCCGGCAAGCTCGACGGTTTCGCCGTGCGGGTTCCCACCATCAACGTCTCCCTGGTGGATCTGACCTTCCAGGCCGCCCGGGCCACCGCCAAGGAGGAGATCGACGCCATCGTCCGGGAGGCGGCGGAAGGAGAACTGAAAGGTATCCTGGCCTACAGCGACGAGCCCTTGGTGTCGATGGACTTCAACCACAATCCCCATTCCTCCATCTACGAATCCTCGTTGACCAAGGTCATCGACGGCACCCTGGTGAAGGTGCTGGCCTGGTACGACAACGAATGGGGGTTCTCCAACCGTATGCTCGATACCGCCAAGGCGATGATGGAGGCGCGCTGATTCATGGCTGACGTTTACGTGCCGAGACGCACCAAGATCGTCGCTACCCTGGGGCCGGCGACGGACACGCCGGAGATGCTGGAGAAGCTCATCGACGCCGGCGTCGACGTGGTGCGCCTGAATTTCTCCCACGGAACCGCCGACGACCACCGGCGCCGGGCCCGTCTGATCCGGGAGATTTCCGAAGGCAAGGGCCATTATGTCGGCATCTTGGCGGATCTACAGGGTCCGAAGATCCGGATCGGCCGTTTCAAGACGGGCAAGGTGGTGCTTCAGGAAGGAGCCCGTTTCGCCCTGGACGCGGACTTCCCCCTGGACCAAGGGGATGAAACCCAGGTAGGTCTGGTGTACCGCGATCTTCCGAAGGACGTGCAGCCCGGCGACGTTCTGCTGTTGGACGACGGCCGCATCGTCCTCCGGGTGGACAGGATCGAGGGCGAACGGGTCGAATGTATCGTCGAGGTCGGTGGGGTGCTGTCCGACAACAAGGGCATCAACAAGCAGGGGGGTGGCCTTTCGGCCCCGGCCCTGACCGACAAGGACAAGGAGGATATCAAGACCGCGGTGGAAATCGAGGCCGATTATCTGGCGGTCTCTTTTCCCCGCAGCGCCGCCGACATCCACTTGGCGCGCCATTTGCTCCGGGAGGCCGGCGGCACGGCCGGTATCGTCGCCAAGATCGAACGCGCCGAAGCGGTGCAGCCCGGTGTGATGGAGGAGATCATCGAGGCCTCCGACGTCATCATGGTGGCCCGCGGCGATCTGGGGGTGGAAATCGGCGACGCCCGCCTGCCGCAGATCCAGAAGGATCTGATCTCCAAAGCCCGGGACATGGACCGGGTGGTCATCACCGCCACCCAGATGATGGAGTCGATGATCGAAAGCCCCCTGCCGACCCGGGCCGAGGTGTTGGACGTAGCCAACGCCGTGTTCGACGGCACCGATGCGGTGATGCTGTCGGCGGAGACCGCTTCGGGCAACTATCCGGTGGAGGCGGTCAAGGCGATGGACCGGGTCTGCCGGGAAGCGGAGAAGAGTCCCAGGGTACGGCGTTCCTCCCACCGCATGGACCGTCAATTCAAGCGGGTGGACGAGGCCATCGCCATGGCGGCCATGTATGTGGCCAACCACCTGCACATTCGGGCCATCGCCGCGCTGACGGAAAGCGGCTCCACGCCATTGTGGATGTCGAGGATCCGTTCGGGTATTCCCATCTACGCCATGACCCGTCACCTGCACACCTGCCGCAAGGTCACTCTGTACCGCGGCGTCTATCCCATTCATTTCCGCTGCGAGACCACGGAGCACGTGGTGCAGAACAAGGCGGCCTTGAAGGAATTGCTGCGCTGCCATGCGGTGACCGAGGAGGATCGGGTGCTGATTACCAAGGGAGATCTGACCGGCGTGAGCGGCGGGACCAATACCCTGAAAATCGTCAAGGTCAAGGATGCCCTGGCGCTGTCGACGGCGGCCTGAGCCCTTTATCGATTGAATGTAGGAGGAAGATGTTATGCAAGGTCAAGGGGTTTCCTTAACGGAATTTTTGATCCAGGAACAGCGTAAGGTGGCCGGTGCCACCGGCGAGCTGACCTTGTTGATTTCCGACATCGCCCGGGCCTGCAAAGCGATCGCCCGCGAGGTCCGCTACGGTGCCCTGGCGGGCAACCTGGGACAGGTGGGCGAGGAAAACGTTCAGGGGGAAGTGCAGCAGAAACTGGACGTGCTTTCCAACGACATCATGATCGCCACTCTCAGCCGCAGCGGTCACGTGGCGGCCATGGCCTCGGAGGAGAACGACGACATCATCGTGGTGCCGAAGGCCAACCGGGGGAAATATCTGGTTTGTTTCGATCCCCTGGACGGTTCTTCCAACATCAATATCAACATGTGCATCGGCACCATCTTTTCCATCCTGCGTTGTCCCGAAGGGATCGACGAGCCCGCCGAGGAACATTTCCTGCAGCCGGGGGCGGCCCAAGTGGCCTCCGGGTTCTGTGTCTACGGGCCCTCGGTCACTCTGGTGTTGACCACGGGCAACGGCGCCCATGGTTTCACTTTGGACCAGGGTGTGGGCGAGTTCTTCCTGACCCAGTCCAATATCCGGATTGCGGAGGAAGCCAAGGAATTCGCCATCAACATGTCCAACTGGCGCTTCTGGGAGCCGCCGGTGCGGCGTTACATCGAAGAGTGCCTCCAGGGCAAGGAAGGTCCCCGGGGGCGCGACTACAACATGCGCTGGATCGCCTCCTTCGTGGCCGAGGCCTACCGCATCCTGCAGCGGGGCGGCTTCTGGACCTATCCTCTGGACGAGAAGCTTAAGAAGAAGGGGCTGGCCGGCCGTTTGCGTCTGATGTACGAGGCCAATCCGATCGGTTTCATCATCGAGCAGGCCGGCGGGATCGTTTCCACCGGGCGCGAGCGGGTCCTGACCCTGGAGCCGACCCACATTCACCAGCGCATTCCCCTTTTCATCGGGGCCCGGAAGGACCTCGAAACCATCGAAGCCTATCACCGCGAGTGGGATGCGGAACAGGCCGGTTGACGGGATTGCGCCTGCATGACAGCGGCTATAAGATGCGTCCTGATCGACAATAAATTCGAGAACCAATAGGAGAAAGAATCATGCCTTCACGCCGAGAACTTGCAAATGCCATCCGTGCACTCGCCATGGATGCGGTCCAGCAAGCCAAGTCTGGCCATCCGGGAATGCCCATGGGCATGGCGGACATCGCCGAGGTCCTGTGGAACGATTATCTACGCCACAATCCCAACAACCCCAAGTGGCCCAACCGGGATCGCTTCGTCCTGTCCAACGGGCACGGTTCCATGCTGATTTACGCCCTGCTGCATCTGACCGGTTACGATCTGCCCATGGAGGAGCTGAAAAACTTCCGTCAGCTTCACTCCAAGACGCCGGGGCATCCCGAGTACGGCTACACCCCCGGGGTGGAGACCACCACCGGCCCCCTGGGACAGGGGATCGCCAACGCGGTGGGGATGGCGCTGGCGGAAAAGGTGTTGGCCGCCCAGTTCAACCGCGACGGCCACGACATCATCGATCACTACACTTACGTGTTCCTTGGCGACGGCTGCATGATGGAAGGCGTTTCCCACGAGGCCTGTGCTTTGGCCGGTACCTTCAAACTGGGGAAACTGATCGCCTTCTGGGACGACAACGGCATTTCCATCGACGGTGAAGTGGAAGGGTGGTTCACCGAAGATACCGCCAAGCGCTTCGAGGCCTATGGCTGGCATGTGATCCGGGACGTCGACGGCCACAATCCCGATGCCATCAAGAGCGCCATCGAGGAGGCCCGCAGTACGACCGACAAGCCCAGCCTGATCTGCTGCAAGACCATCATCGGTTACGGTTCGCCTAACAAGCAGGGCAAGGAGGAATGCCACGGCGCTCCGCTGGGGGACGACGAGATCGCCCTGGCGAGGGAGGTGTTGGGCTGGCCCCATCCCCCGTTCGTGATCCCGAAGGAAATCTACGACGGTTGGGACGCCCGGGAGAAGGGTGCCAAATGGGAGCAGGAATGGCAGGACAAGTTGGCCGCTTACAAGGCTGAACTGCCGGATCTGGCCGAAGAACTGGTCCGCCGTCTCGAGGGCCGGCTGCCGGCCGACTGGCCCCAGGTCGCCCAGGCCTACATCGACGAGGTCAACGCCAAGGCCGAAAAGGTCGCCACCCGCAAGGCCTCCCAGAACACCCTGAACGCCTATGCGCCCCATCTGCCGGAATTCTTCGGCGGCAGCGCCGATCTGACCGGCTCCAACCTGACCAATTGGAAGGACTGCAAGGATTACAACTATCCGGGCAAATCCCATGAGGACGGGAATTACGTCCACTACGGGGTGCGGGAATTCGGCATGGCGGCCATGATGAACGGCATCTATCTTCACGGTGGCTTCCGGCCGTTCGGCGGTACCTTCCATGTGTTCTCCGATTACTGCCGCAACGGCATCCGCATGTCCGCCCTGATGAAGCTGCCGGTGATCTACGTCCTGACCCACGACTCCATCGGTCTGGGCGAGGACGGCCCCACCCATCAGCCGGTGGAGCATCACGTCTCACTGCGGGTGATCCCCAACCTGCACCTGTGGCGTCCCGCCGACGCGGTCGAGACCGCCGTGGCCTGGCGCGAGGCGATCAACCGCACCGACGGGCCCACCGCCCTGGCCCTGACCCGGCAGGGAGTGCCGCATCTGGAACGGACGCCGGCGCAGATCGAGGCCATCGCCAAGGGCGGCTACGTGCTGCGGGACTGCGACGGCAAGCCGGACGCCATCATCATCGCCACCGGTTCGGAAGTGCATCTGGCCGACGAGGCCGCCAAGGTCCTGGCCGACGAAGGGAAGAAAGTGCGGGTGGTCTCGATGCCCTGCGAAGACGTCTTCGACGCCCAGAGTGCCGAGTACAAGGCGGCGGTACTGCCGCCGGACGTCACCGCGCGGGTTGCGGTGGAGGCGGGGGCGACCGACGGCTGGTACAAATACGTCGGCCTCGATGGTAAGGTGCTCGGTATCGACCGGTTCGGCGAGTCGGCTCCCGGTGGCCTGCTGATGAAGGAATTCGGCTTCACCGTGGACAACGTCGTCAAGGCGGTCAAAGAAGTTCTGTCCTAACCTGAGCAGGAGGAGGCTGTCATGGCACTCATCACCTTGAGACAATTGCTGGATCACGCAGCGGAAAACGACTATGGCGTGCCGTCTTTCAACATCAACAACATGGAGCAGGTCCATTCCATCATGGAAGCGGCCGCCGAGGTCGACAGCCCGGTGATCATGCAGGTGTCCGCCGGGGCCCGCAAATATGCGGGGCCCTACTTCATCCGTCATCTGGTGCAGGCCGCCCTGGAGCAGTGGCCGGACATCCCCGTCGTGCTCCACCAGGACCACGGCGCCGATCCCGGGGTGTGCGCCCGTTCGATCCAGTCCGGCTTCACCTCGGTGATGATGGACGGTTCCCTGATGCCGGACATGAAGACGCCTTCCACTTACGAGTACAACGTGGAGGTGACTTCCAAGGTGGTTGAAATGGCCCACGCCTGCGGCGTGTCGGTGGAAGGCGAGCTGGGTTGCCTGGGTTCCCTGGAAAAGGGGGTCACCGACAAGGGTGAGGCGATCGACAAGGAAATGCTGCTCACCGATCCGGAACAGGCGGCCGATTTCGTCAGAAAGACCAAGGTGGACGCCCTGGCGGTGGCCATCGGTACCAGCCACGGGGCTTACAAGTTCACCAAGCCGCCGACCGGAGAAATCCTCGCCATCGACCGGATCAAGGAGATCCACGCCCGGATTCCGGACACCCATCTGGTGATGCACGGATCTTCCTCGGTTCCCCAGGAATGGGTGAAGATCATCAACGAATACGGCGGGGACATCGGCCAACCCTACGGGGTTCCGGTGGAGGAGATCGTCGAGGGCATCAAGCACGGGGTGCGCAAGGTCAACATCGACACCGACCTGCGGCTGGCTTCCACCGGAGCCATGCGGAAGTTCCTGGCGGAAAACCCCAAGCAGTTCGACCCGCGCAAGATCTTCGCCGCCGCGACCAAAGCGATGAAGGAAATCTGTAAAGCCCGTTACGAGGCGTTCGGCTGTGCGGGGCAGGCGTCCAAGATCAAGCCGATCCCGCTGGAAGCGATGTATCAGCGCTATGCTTCCGGCGAACTGGATCCGCGGATCGGCTGACATCGTTCCTCCGGATCCGGCAAGGATCCGGAGGGTTTTCATGCTTGATTGTTTAATGAATGAGGCTATTTGAATGGCATTGATCAGTTTGCGACAACTCCTGGATCACGCAGCGGAAAACGACTATGGCGTGCCGGCGTTCAACGTCAACAACATGGAGCAGGTGCATTCCATCATGCAGGCGGCCGCCGAGGTCGACAGCCCGGTGATCATGCAGGCTTCGGCCGGGGCCCGCAAATATGCCGGCGAACCGTTCCTGCGTCACCTGATTCTGGCGGCGGTAGAGCAGTGGCCGGACATCCCCGTCGTGCTCCACCAGGATCACGGTGCCGATCCCGGGGTGTGCGCCCGTTCGATCCAGTCCGGCTTCACCTCGGTGATGATGGACGGCTCCCTGATGCCGGACGCCAAGACCCCGGCCACCTACGAGTACAACGTGGAGGTGACCGCCAAGGTCGTCGAAATGGCCCACGCCTGCGGCGTGTCGGTGGAAGGCGAGCTGGGTTGTCTGGGGTCGCTGGAGACCATGCAGGCCGGCAAGGAGGACGGCGTCGGTGCCGAAGGCAAGCTGACCAAGGAAATGCTGCTCACCGATCCGGACGAGGCGGCCGATTTCGTCAGAAAGACCAAGGTGGACGCCCTGGCGATCGCCATCGGCACCAGTCACGGCGCCTACAAGTTCACCCGCCCACCGACGGGAGACATTCTCGCCATCGACCGGATCAAGGAGATCCACGCCCGGATTCCGGACACCCACCTGGTGATGCACGGGTCTTCCTCGGTTCCCCAGGATTGGCTGGAAGTCATCAACCGCTACGGTGGTGACATGGGTCAGACTTACGGGGTTCCGGTGGAGGAGATCGTCGAAGGCATCAAGCACGGGGTGCGCAAGGTCAACATCGACACCGACCTGCGGATGGCCGCCACCGGGGCCATGCGGAAGTTCCTGGCGGAAAATCCCAAGGAATTCGATCCGCGCAAGATTTTCAAGGTCGCCACCCAGGCGATGAAGGAAATCTGTAAAGCCCGTTACGAAGCGTTCGGTTGTGCGGGCCAGGCATCCAAGATCAAGCCGATCCCGCTGGAAGCGATGTATCAGCGCTATGCTTCCGGTGAATTGGATCCCAAGGTGGGGTGATCCTTGACGGAATGTCATGTCCCGAAAAACCGCGGCATCGTCCGCGGTTTTTTCATGGAGTGGGGAAGGGGCGTCCGTGATCGGAGAGGAGCCGCCGGCTCTGAATTCAGGAACGAACGAATTTCGCTCCAGTGGTCCCCGGAAAAACAAGCCGTCAGATGGTAGGTGGGGGGAGTTCCGTTCTCTGCCCCTTCGAGTGGCATGCTATAATCTCCTATTTATCTTATCCGGTGCTGGATGCGACGACCATCCGGCGACGATCAATCGCCTTTTTGGGGGTGACTATCCACGATGAAATGGCTCAATCTCGGTTTGATCCGCCTTTTTGAATTTCTCGTCCTGCTGCTTTATTCCTTCTTCGTTCTGACCTATTTCGGCGCTTTCCTGCTGCTGCCTCTCGATGCCCTCACCCTGCTGACCCGTGGTCTGGGCGTGGTGGGATTGCCGGCATGGGTGGGCTTTCCCATAGCCGCTGCCGTCACCGGATATTTGTGCTATCTCGTTTACAAGATGCCCGGCCTCTATCGGAGCATCGTGAACGGCGGTCTCGAACTGACCAATGCCGGCCATGCCCAACTGCGTCAACTGGAGGCCATCGCCGCCGAAGTGACGGGGGTGCCTTCCGGGACCTCGCCCTCGACCACCTGAGCGATGCTGCGCATCCTTCTGTTGGGAGTCTTGCTGGGGATAACGGCCGCACAAGCGGCCGTTTTTCAATGGCGTGACCGTGAGGGACAATCGCATTACAGTGATCGCCCGGTCCCCGGCGCCAAAATCGTCCAACTGCGCACCGAGCCCGACTATTACCCGGTGCAGCATGTCTATGACGGCGATACGGTGTTGCTGAAGGATGGCCGCAGGATTCGCTTGCTGAACATCAACGCACCGGAAATCGAAACCGAACGCAAACGCGGGGAGCCGGGCGGTGAGGAGGCGAAGGCTTTGCTGAAAGCCCTGACGGCCGGTCGGCCGGTACGCTTGGAATACGATGTGGAGCGGCACGACAAGTACGGGCGTACCCTGGCCTATCTGTTCCGCCGCGACGGGCTCCACTTGAACCTGGAGCTGGTGAAGGCCGGATGGGCGATCGCCAACCTCCATCCCCCCAATTTGAAATACGCCCGGCCCATTCTGGCGGCCCAGGAAGAAGCCGAGTCCGCCCGGAGAGGCATTTGGGGAATGCCTTATTACGCCCCCAAACCCATCGAGACATTGCTGCGCAAGAAACTGCACGGTTGGCAGCGTCTGGTGGGCGTTCCCAGAAAGCTCAAAGCCGGACGCAAGTACCTGCGGCTGCAGTTTCTGGCCAATGTCGAGGTCGCGATACCGCGGCGCAACTTGTCGTATTTCCCCGATTTGCAACGCTATCTGGGAAAACGGGTCGAAGTTCGCGGTTGGCCCTCACGCCGGGGGCGCCGTTATTCCATCCTGGTGCGTCATCCCAGCGCCCTGATCGTCCTGGAGTGAGGCACCGAGCGTTTTGGCAACTTGTATGAGGAAGGTATGATCGAGGAATATCGCAAATACGTCTGTGTGGTTTGTGGCTACATCTACGACGAGGCCGAGGGGGATCCGGACGGCGGTCTGCCTCCCGGAACCCGGTTCGAGGACATTCCCGACGACTGGGTCTGCCCCGAATGCGGGGTTACCAAGGATGATTTCGAACCGCTGGAAGAAGAATGACCGCCGGTGTCAGGCGTGGCTTTCCAGCCACTGCCGGATTTGATCAGCATTGAGCGCGCCGGACAGGCGCGCACTTTCCTCCCCTTTCTTGAACAGAATCAGCGTGGGAATGCTGCGGATGCCGAAGCGCTGCGCCAAGCGCGGACAGGCTTCGGTGTTCACCTTGGCCAGGCGCGCCTTCAGGACCAGCGCCGAGGCCGCCTGGGCGAAGGCGGGCGCCATCATTTGGCAGGGTCCGCACCAGGGAGCCCAGAAATCCACCAGAACCGGCAGGTCGTTATGGGTGACGAACCGGTCGAAATGGGATTCGTCCAGATCGACCGGTTGACCGTCCAGGAGCGGCCGATGGCATTTGCCGCAGCGGGGTTGGTGTCCGAGTTTCGTCTCCGGAACCCGGTTGATGGTGAAACAATGGCCGCAGACGATGTGCATGACTTCCTCCTTCAATCCTGCAACAGTTTGTCCAATTCCCCCTGACGGTCCAGGGCGGCCAGTTCTTGAAATCCTCCGATGTGAACGTCGCCGATGAAGATCTGGGGCACGGTACGGCGCCCGGTCCGTTCCATCATTTCCCGGCGTTGCTGCGGATCGAGATCGACGCGAATCTTCTCGATTGCGGTGATGCCTTTGCCGGCGAGCAGACGTTCTGCCATCAGGCAATAGGGACAGTGGGAACTGGTATACATGACGACCTTTTTCATTAGCATTATATGATATTGAGGCGGATTGACGAAAAACAAGGGCATCTTACCATCTGACCCTTCTCTGGGAGAGGGTCTGTCAGCGGCCTGGGAGGGCCGCGCCGGGCTTCGTTACGCAGGGGCGCCAGGGCAACCGCACGAATATCTCACATTATTCTGGAGGTTTTTGTTAGTTTGCATCTGCGATTTTTCTAACTGTACTGTAAGGACGGCGAATTTTGCGGAGAGGAAACGATAGCGATGGAACAGCCCCTGTCGTGGTGTTTGTCTCGATCACCGGTCCCTGGCAACCGGCCAAGGTGCGCTATGACTTGGTGGAGATATTGATCGTGGTGGTGTGCGCGGTTGCCAGCGGGGCTGACACGGTGACGAAAATCGAGCTTTGGGCCAAGGAGAAGAGGAGTCAATGATCCATCGGTTTGGTCATCTGGGCCGAGTTTCCGGGCCCTTGCTGCTACACAGCGACAACGGTCTGGTCTTTACCTCCAGTCGCTACACAACCACGGTCAGGGCCTATGGACTGACCCAGGAGTTCATCACGCCGTACAGCCCGGAACGGAATGGCATGGTCGAGTGGTTTATCCGCACCATGAAGGAAGAATGTATGTGGCATCATCACTTTGAGTCGACCAGCCATGCACGGGAAGTGATCAGGCGTTGGATACGCCACTACAACACCGAGCGACCGCACCAGGCGCTCGGCTACCAGGTGCCTGCGCAGATCGCACCCTAGGGTGTGCAAAAACCAGGGGGTCACTACACAGTCCTTGACACCCCAAAGGAGAGTCGTAGAATAGAAGCGCTGGCGTTTTGCGCGGCAAGACAAATTTCGAAAATAATTGCATAGGTAGGTTCTAATGGGAGCGATACTCGACTTAGTTGAAAAAATGCGGAGCCCGGCTGGCATCGTTGTCACGCTGATCGTCATCGCGGCTGGTTACTTCTTCTACAAGTGGGTAACGGCCGAGCCCGAAGATCAGGACAAGGGCGGTCAGTAATCCCCGGTTCGTTAGAATTAGGGCAATAGCCCTGAAAAGGACGGTTGCCCGATTCCTTTGGCAACCGGGGTATCTAGTTTAAGCCGGATTTCAGAAGAAAAAGCGGGACGACGATCCCGCTTTTTCGTTTT
Source organism: Methylothermaceae bacterium (assembly GCA_026984375.1). Classification (GTDB taxonomy): domain Bacteria; phylum Pseudomonadota; class Gammaproteobacteria; order Methylococcales; family Methylothermaceae; genus Methylohalobius. Next base: position 12,390 of record JALSSF010000055.1, read on the forward strand.
TCGCGTTCCGGATATCGTGAACAGTCGTAAGGGAGGGTCCATGGGTCAATGGAAGACGTTGATCATAGTCATGGCGGTTGGTCTTGCCGAGGCGGCGGAGGACGCACCGCCCCGGTTGGAACCGTTGCCGGAACCAGAGGTGGAGGAGGAAGCGCTGCAGCCGGAGGTCGTCATTCGCAAGCGCGGCGAGAACGTCATCGAGGAATACCGGATAGGGGGGCAGGTCTACATGATCAAAGTCATTCCCCCGGTCGGGCCGCCCTATTACCTGATCGACACCGACGGCGATAGCATCATGGACATGAAGCGCAGCGATCTGGAGGAGGGCGTGCGGATACGCCAGTGGCGTATTCTCGAATGGTGAGGGCTAGCCCAGTCCTTCCATGACGTGGTCGCTGATTTCTTCGACTTGCGCCTCGGAGACGGCGAAGCTACGGACGCTGATTCCGGCTTCGAACACCCGGTTGGGATCGCCGCAGACCAGGGGGTGCCAGTCCGGCAAGGGCTTGCCCTCGGCCAGCAGGCGGTAAGCGCAGGTGGCGGGCAGCCAATGGAGCGGGGGAAGCCCCTCCTTGAGATCCAGGCAGTCCGGGACCAGTTGACGGCGGATACGGTAACGGGTGCAGCGGCCCCGCTCCAGATCGAACAGAGCGCAGACCACGTTGGTGAAGAGGATTTCGCCAGTGTCGGCGTCCTCGATTTTATGCAGGCAGCAGCGGCCACAGCGGTCACACAGACTTTCCCATTCTTCCAGGGTCATTTCCCCCAGAGACTTGCGTTCCCAGAAAGGCCGTTCCATCGCTTCACCAACGATAACGGCTGCGCTGCCTCGGCGTCTGGGCGATGTGTTCGGCCAGATAGTCCGGACGGTGCATCGGGCCGGCCAGTCCGAGGCCGGCCAGGAAGCCGCCGACGTGGGCCCAGAAGGCGACGCCCCCGCTACTGCTGTCGCTCAACAGGCCGGATAGGATCTGGATGACGAACCAGTAACCCAGCATGAAATAGGCTGGCACGGCGACGATGGCCAGATAGAAACCCATGGGAACGACGTTTTCCACCCGGGCGTTGGGATAGAGGCGGGCGTAGGCGCCCATGACACCGCCGATGGCGCCGGAGGCCCCCACCATCGGCACCGAACTGGCGGGATCGCCCAGGATCTGCGCAGCGGCGGCGGCCAGACCGCACAACAGATAAAACACGACGAAACGCCCGGAACCCATGGCGTCCTCGACGTTGTCGCCGAAAATCCACAGGAACCACATGTTCAGCAGCAAATGGAGCCATCCACCGTGCATGAACATGTGGGTGATCAGGGTCATCCACGGGACGCGGTCTTCCAGCACGCATTCGACCTCCGGTCCCAACTGAACGCTTTCCCCGGGTTTGAGGTACCCCAGCAGTTCCCCGGGAATCAGGGCCCAGTCGCAGAAGGATTGCAGCAGGGCGAGGGGTGTGCCGAAGCCCTGCATCGTGGCCCAGACCATCACGTTGATCACGATGATGGCGATGGTGGCGACCGGCGTGCGGATGACCGGATTTTCGTCACGAATGGGGAACATGACCGGATCTCCTGTGACTGATCGCTTCGCCTGTCAAGCTAACACAAACCGTTTCGTTCTGAAAAGCCCCGGTTCACAGCCCCAGGAAGAGGCGCTCCGGTGCTTCGATGATCTCCTTGACGGTGCGCAGGAACAGCACCGCTTCCCGTCCGTCGATCAGGCGGTGGTCGTAGGTGAGGGCCACATACATGACCGGGCGGATCACCACCTGGTCGTCGAGCGCCACCGGGCGGGGTTTGATGGCGTGCATGCCCAGAATGGCGCTTTGGGGCGGGTTGAGCAGGGGGGTGGAGAGCAGGGAACCGAAAACGCCGCCGTTGGTGATGCTGAAAGTGCCGCCTTGAAGCTCCTCCAGAGTCAGCGTCCCCTCCCGGGCGCGTCTGGCCAGGTCGGCGATCTTCCGCTCGATGTCGGCGAAACCCAGTCGATCGGCGTCGCGCAGGATCGGCACCACCAGTCCGCGTTCGGTGGAAACGGCGATGCCGATGTCGTAGTAGCCGTGATAAACGATGTCGGTGCCGTCGATGCTGGCGTTGACCACCGGGAATTGTTTCAGCGCCTCGATTGCGGCCTTGACGAAGAAGCTCATGAATCCCAGTTTGACGCCGTGTTTCTTCTCGAAGGCCTCGTTGTGACGGCGCCGCAGGTTCATCACCGCCTCCATGTCCACCTCGTTGAAGGTGGTCAGCATGGCCGTGTTGCGCTGCACCTCCAGGAGACGCTCGGCGATGCGGGCCCGGATGCGGGTCATGGGCACCCGCTGCTCGGGACGGTGGCCTGTGGGTGCGGGTGTGGGAGCCGGCGCTTCCGCCGCCGGTGTCTTGCGTTTCTCCAGGTAGGCCAGCACGTCTTCCTTGGTGATGCGCCCCCCTTTGCCGGTGCCTTGGATCTGGTCGGCCTCGAGCCCGTGTTCGGCCAGGAGGCGTCGTACCGAAGGACTCAGAGGCGGAGCCACGGCCTCGGCTTCCTTGGCGGCGGGTTTGCCTTCCGCGACTTCGCCGGGTTCGACGACGGCCAACACCTCCCCGCTGGTGACGGTGTCCCCTTCGGGGTGACGGATTTCCATCAGGCGACCGTCCACCGGCGCGGGGACTTCCAGGACCACCTTGTCGGTTTCCAGATCGACCAGTTTTTCATCCTTGCGGATGGCGTCGCCGGGGTGCTTGTGCCAGGCGGCGACGGTGGCATCGGCCACCGATTCCGGCAGGGGGGGGACGCGTATTTCCATCAACCTGCTGCCTGTTTCAGTTCGAGCTGAGGGTGAAGTGCCGCATCAATGATAGCGTGTTGCCCTTCGACGTGCATGGGAAAACTGCCCTCGGCCGGGGCCGCGGCCGGGGGGCGGCCGACGTAGGTGAGGCGGATGCCCGGGGCGAGCGCCTCCAGGAAGCGATGGCGGATCTGGTACCAGGCGCCCTGGTTCTTGGGTTCCTCCTGGCACCAGACCAGTTCGGTCAGATGGGGATAGTGCCCCAGGGCCTGTTTCAGGGCCTGGGTGGGAAAGGGGTACAGCTGTTCCAGACGCAGGATGGCGATGTCGTTGATGCCGGCCTGGCGTCGGGCTTCCAGCAGTTCGTAGTAGATTTTTCCGCAGCAAAGGATCAAACGCCTGACCCGGCGCGGTTCGATGGCGTCGATTTCGTCGATGACCAGTTGATAGCGTCCTCGACTGAGTTCCTCCAGGCTGGAGACCGCGAGCCGGTGGCGTAACAGGCTTTTGGGAGTCAGGGTGATCAGGGGTTTGCGGTAAGGCCTCAGTAGTTGGCGACGCAGCAGGTGAAAAATCTGCGCCGGGGTGGTGGGAACGCAGACCTGCATGTTTTCCTCGGCGCACAGTTGCAGGAACCGTTCCAGGCGGGCGGAGGAATGTTCCGGGCCCTGGCCTTCGTAGCCGTGGGGCAGGAAGAGGGTCAAACCGGAGAGCCGCCCCCATTTGGCCTCGCCGGAACTGATGAACTGGTCGATGACCACCTGGGCGACGTTGGCGAAATCGCCGAACTGGGCTTCCCAGACGACCAGGGCCTCCGGTTCCGCCGTGCTGTAGCCGTATTCGAAACCGAGCACCCCTTCCTCGGACAACAGGGAGTCGTAGAGGTAAAAGCGGCTTTGGTGCTGGTAGGCGATCTTTTTCAGGGGGATGAAGGGCTCCCCGGTGCGGTAATGGTAGACGATGCCGTGGCGGTGAAAGAAGGTGCCGCGGCCTGAATCCTGACCGGTCAGGCGCACAGTTTTGCCTTGAGCCAGCAGGGTGGCGTACGCCATGTTCTCGGCATAACCCCAATCCACCGGGATCTCCCCCGCGGTCATTTTGCGCCGTTCTTCCCAGATACGGGCGACCCGGGGATGGAGTTCGAAGCCTTCCGGCAGTTGCAGCCAGAGCCGGGCCAGCTGCCGCAGCTTGTCGAGGGGGAAGCCGGAGTCGTAGGGGGTGTCCCAGTGCTTGCCGAGATAGGGATGCCAGGCGACCCGGTTGCGGAAGGTGGTTTTGGGCAGGGGGGGACGCAGCACCTGATCGCCTTTTTCCAGGGCCTCGGTGTACTCGCGTTCGATCCGGTGGGGGTCGGCCGCTTCGATGACGCCTTCCTCGATCAGCCGGTGAGCGTACAGGAAGGCGACGCTGGGATGCTTGCGGATGTGGCGGTACATCACCGGTTGCGTCACCGCCGGCTCGTCTGCTTCGTTGTGGCCGTGGCGGCGATAACAAACCAGGTCGATCACCACGTCGCGATTGAAGGTCATGCGAAATTCCAGCGCCAGGCGGGTGACGAACCAGACCGCCTCGGGGTCGTCGCCGTTGACGTGGAAGATGGGGGCCTCGATCATTTTGGCCACGTCGGTGGGATAGGTGGTCGAGCGGGCGTCGAAGGGATTGCTGATGGTGAAGCCGATCTGGTTGTTGACCACGATGTGCACGGTCCCCCCGGTGTGAAACGCCCGGGTCTGCGCCATCTGCAGGGTTTCCATGACCACTCCCTGTCCGGCGAAGGCGGCGTCGCCGTGGATCAGCAGGGGCAGCACCCGGTTGGCGCCCTCCTTGCCGATGCGGTCCTGGCGGGCGCGCACCGAGCCTTCCGCCACCGGATCGATGATCTCCAGATGGGAAGGATTGAAGGCCAAGGCCACGTGAACCGGCCCGCCGGGAGTGTCGATGTCGGAGGAAAAACCCAGGTGGTATTTGACATCGCCGCTGGTGCCTTCGCTGGGTGTGGTTTTACCCTCGAATTCCTGGAACAGGGCCTCGGGACGCTTTCCCAGGATGTTGACCAGGACGTTGAGGCGGCCGCGATGGGCCATGCCCATCACCACCTCCTTGATTCCCCGTTCGCCGGCCCGCTGGATCAGTTCGTCCAGCATGGCGATGAGACTTTCCGCCCCTTCCACGGAAAAGCGCTTCTGGCCCACGTAACGGCGATGCAGGAATTTTTCGATGCCTTCGGCGGCGATCAGCAGTTTCAGCAACCAGCGCTTCTGTTCGCCGGACAGGGACAGGCGGCATTCGCTCTGCTCCAGTTTCTGCTGGACCCAGGTGCGGACGTCCCGGGACAGGATGTGCATGGTTTCGCTGCCTACCTTGCCACAGTAGATGCGTTTGAGCTTGTCCAAGATGTCGCGCAGGGTCATCTGCCCGCAACCGCTGATCAGGGAGGCGTCGAATTCCCGATCCAGATCCTCGTGGCCGAGGCCGTAGAAGGCCGGGTCCAGTTCCGGCAGATAGGGTTTGGGAGACAGGGGCAGGGGATTGGTGTCGGCCACCAGGTGACCGAGGAAACGATATTGCTCGATCAGGCGGTTGACCGCGATCTGTTTGGCGCATTCCGCCACTTCTTCCGGGACGACGTCGGCTCTTCCCCGATAGGCCGATTGCCGGATACGGCGGCGGATTTCGCGGTGGGGAATATCGACATGCCCGGGCCGTTTC
>JALSSF010000056.1 GCA_026984375.1 Methylothermaceae bacterium
AGTCCGGCCAGCGTTATGGTCACCGCCGTCGAAGCCGGCCGTACCTTCCGGAGCGGAAAACTCGACGCGGAACTCTTGGCCCGCTCCTTCGGCGCGTGAAAGGGCGGATCGCCGTCATCAGCGACGAGCCGGGCTGGCATGGTGCCCGCCTGAAAGCCAGTCTGGCCCGGCGGGGGTGGGAGATCGTGTTCGTTTCCCTGTCCCGGGGACAGCTACAGACCCTGCCGGACCGCCCGCTGGCGCTATTGCCCGGCTTCGGCGAGCGGGCGCCTGCCGGGATATTCGTGCGCGGCATCAGCGGCGGCAGTCTGGAACAGCTGATCCTCCGCCTCGACCTGCTGCACGTCTACGAGAATCTGGGGATCGTGGTGTACAACCCGCCGCGGCCGATCGAGCTGAGCGTGGACAAGGGAATGGCCAGCGTGCTGCTGGCCCGAGCGGGTATTCCTACACCCCCCACCTGGGTCACCGCCGATCCGGACGAAGCCCGCACCATCGCCCGCCGGGAACTGTCTCTGGGGAGATGGCTGGTTTCCAAACCCCTGTTCGGTTCCCAGGGGGAGGGAGTGCAGTTGCACACCTCGCCGGAGTCGGTGGCGGCCCTGCGCCCGGCTGGCGGGGTGTATTACCTGCAGCGCTACGTGGGTACGAGGCCGGCGCGGGATTTCCGTCTGTTCGTCATCGGCGGCCGGGTGGTGGCGGCCATGTGCCGTCATGGAGCGGACTGGCGCACCAATGTGGCTCAGGGTGCTCGTTGCCAGAGGATCTCCCCTTCCAGGGAGATGATTTTTCTGGCCGAGGAATCGGCACAGCTATTGCATCTATATTACGCCGGGGTGGATCTGATCCGGGACGAGACCGGCCGCTTCTGGGTGATCGAGGTGAACGGGATCCCGGCGTGGAAAGGATTGCAGAGCGTGTGTGACATCGATATCACCGAACGGCTGGTGGACGATTTTCTGACACGGTTGGCATCGTGATCTCCACCCGGGATCTGCAGCGTTGTTATCTGGAGGCCTGTCGTCTGGACGTCGAGGCGTTCAAACCGGGGAACGTCAGCATCCATTCCCCCGGCCACGGCATGACCGCGGCGGATTTCCTCCGCAGCGCCGAGGTCAGTGCCCCGTGGCTGTGTCGGGAGGATCTCGGTCTGGGGGAGCGTATCTACCGCGCCGCCGTCGCCAGCTTCGAGGCGGTGGGATGCAACACCAATCTGGGCATCCTGCTGCTTTCCGCCCCTTTGCTCATGGCGGCCCGGATGCCGGGGGGCTCTTCGTTACGGGAGCGATTGCGCCGGGTTCTGCAGACGACCACCCGCGAGGATGCCGATTGGGTGTACCGAGCGATCCGTCGGGTGCGACCCGGTGGACTGGGAAAGGTAGACCGTGAAGACGTCCGCAATCCGCCGACGGTTACCCTGCGGGAGGCGATGGCGTTGGCGAAAAACCACGATCGCGTTGCTTTTAACTATACTTTTAACTTCAAAGATGTTTATGAGCTGGGAATTCCCGGGTATCATAATGGGGTTTATCGATGGGGGGACGGGTGTTGGACCGCTGTTCTGGTATTCGTGACCTTTTTGCGACAGATACCCGACACCCATGTGGAACGCAAATTCGGTAAACGCTACACAGGGATGATTCAGGCGGAGATGGCGCAGTTGGAGCGGCGCTTGCTCGGCTGCGACACGCCGGAGGCGTTGGTGCCGGAAATCCGAAGGATCGATGTGCGGTTCAAGGAAGTGGGCATCAATCCGGGTACGACGGCCGATCTGACGGTCGCGACCCTGTTGGCCGCGGCCTTGGACCAACGGTTGTCCCGGGAGGGATCGGGGATGGTAACAGTGACGGGTTTCCGATGCCCGGTCACTGATTAGGGAGGCATGACATGTCGTTGATTCAGAAAATTCTGGCGTTATTTTCATCAACCCAAGAAGAGGAAAAAGTAAGGATGGCAAAAATCGACAAGCTGCTGATCGGTGAGTCCCTCAAGGGTGACGGCAACGAGGTTGCCCATATCGATCTCATTATCGGTCCGCGGGGAAGTGCGGCGGAGACTGCTTTCGCCAACTGCCTGACCAACAACAAGGCAGGTCACAGCGCGTTGTTGGCGGTGGTGGCTCCCAATCTGATGTGTAAACCGGCCACGGTCATGTTCAACAAGGTGACCATCAAGAACGGCAAGCAAGCCACCCAGATGTTCGGCCCCGCCCAGCGCGGCGTCGCCATGGCGGTGACCGAGTGCGTCGAGGACGGTACCATTCCCATGGACGAGGCGGACGATGTCTTCATCTGCGTCGGGGTTTTCATCCACTGGCTGGCCGAGGACGACGCCAAGATCCAGGATTTCAACTACGAAGCCACCAAGGAGGCCATCAAACGGGCGGTGGCCGGCGAGCCGAAACCGGGGGAAGTGGTGGAACAGGCCAGAAGAGTGCATCATCCCTTCGCCGCCCACGACTGATTCAGTCGGGAATGGGGTTTCAGGAGCCGCCTTCAGGGATGAAGGTGGTTCTTTCGTTTGATGGGGGCAAGGTTCCCTGATGGAGGGCGGTGGCGACCAGGGCCCGCCGGACGTTCAGCCCTTCGAGTTCGGCAAGATCAGCCGGATTGCGGATGCCGCCGGCGGCGATCCAGTCGATGGCGGGAAACCGTCGGGTCAGTCGGCGTAATCGTTCCCAGTCCGGTCCGGAGGACTCCCCGACCCGGCTCAGGGACATCACGATGACCTTTTCAGGCCAAGCATGGGGGCAGTGGAGCAGATCCTCGGGGCCGAGGAATCTTTCCGCGCTGAAGTCCAGCGAGAGAATCCAGGGATTCGGCAGGCGTGACAAATGCCGGTGCCAATCCCGGGTGAGGGATTCGCTGCCGATCACCGGCACCAGTCCCGGCGAGGTCGGATGGGGAGGCCAGCCACGATCGAGCCACAGGGTGAGACCGGGGAAGCGGCACCGGATACGTTCGATTATTATACCGTTATCCCCCTGCTTGAGAATCGCGTCGAGGTCGGCCAAATACAGCGTTTCGAAAGGATAGCGCGCCAGAAACGATTCGATTACCGCCAGCGGGTCGCTGGAGGGACAGAGGGAAGTGCGCAGCGGCCGATATTCCCCCCGGCGGCCGCCGCGGGCGAGGACCGCCTGACCCTGCATGAGATCGACGACCGGTATCAGTTCCATGAGAATCCTCCTGTTCGAATATGTTACCGGGGGTGGTCTGAGCGGCAAAGCGTTGCCGCCGACCCTCAAGTCGGAAGGGGAGCGTATGGCGGTCGCCCTGCTGCGGGATCTGGCCGACGAAGCGGTGGTGGTGCTGCGCGATACCCGCCTGGGCAGCCTCAGGGGGGGCGATCACCATCGGGTGGTCGTCGCGGACGGCGGCGAAGTCTGGGATCGGGTGCTCCGGGAGGTGGACGCGGTTTGGCCGATCGCGCCGGAAAGCAGCGGGATCCTGGCACGCTACAGCACCCAGGTGCTGCAAGCCGGCAAGGTTCTCCTCGGTTCCTCTCCTGACGCGGTCGCCGCGTGCGCTGACAAGCTTCGAACGGTCGCTGCGTTGGAGGCTCGGGGAATCGCCTGCGTTCCGAGTTGGCGTCTGGCGGAGTTTCGCGACCAGGTCCCGCCGCCGTGGGTCGTCAAGCCGGTGGACGGCGTCGGTTGCGAAGGGATTGTCAGGGGGGAAAGGCTGCCCGAAGCGGGGGACTGGATCGTTCAACCTTACGTCGCCGGCGAGCCGCTCAGCCTGAGTGCCGTCTTCGATCGGGGGGAGGCGGTCTGCGTCAGCGTCAACCGGCAGCGGATCGTAACGACGGACGATGGTTTTCGCCTTTTGGGTTGCGAGGTCAACGTGGCGGAGCCCGACGAACGATGGCAGCAGTTATGCCGGCGGATCGCCGCCGTCTTTCCCGGTTTGTGGGGCTATGCCGGCATCGACGTGATATGGACGCGCCGA
>JALSSF010000057.1 GCA_026984375.1 Methylothermaceae bacterium
GCCCCCCCGTCGGCCACCGCCATGGCGACGACGTCGGTCAAATAGTATTCCCCTTGGGCGTTGTCGTTGTCGAGCCGCGTCAGCCAATCCCGCAGCCTGCGGAGCGGAATCGCCAGGATGCCGGTGTTGACTTCGCGGATGGTTCTTTCGTCGGGACCGGCGTCCTTTTCCTCGACGATACGCCGCACGCGTCCCCCTTCGTCACGAACGATGCGGCCATAGCCGGTCGGATCCGCCAGCGTCACGGTCAGAAGGGCCAGGCGGTTTTCCCCCGCGGCGGCCAAAAGCCGTTGCAGGGTTTCCCGGCGCAACAGGGGAACGTCCCCGTAGAGAACGAGAACGACGTCCTGGTTCAGGAAGGGGAGCGCCTGCTGCACCGCGTGGCCGGTTCCTAACTGCTGGGGTTGTTCGACCCAGTCGACTGGCCAGTCGGCAAAGCACCGCCGCACCTGCTCGCCGCCATGCCCGTAGACGATGATCGTCCTGTGTGGTGACAGGCCAGCGGCGGTTTCGCAGACGTGCTGGAGCAGCGGTTTGCCGCCGAGTCGGTGAAGCACTTTGGGAACGGCGGAGCGCATCCGCGTTCCCTGCCCGGCGGCGAGAATCACGATATCGAACCTCATGGGCAACATTCGTAGTGTCCGTTTTTGGTAGCGTAGTCGAAATTCCGCCGAGTGAAAAGGCCGGCAGACTCAACACCGATCCATTGACTTTTACGGGAGCTGGGAAGGGTCTGCCGGACCGAAATTCGTCCGTAAATTTAGGCCCGGAGCTGCCATCCATGGCCGCTGACAGACCCTTCCCAGCCCCCTTCGGCAGAAGTGATCGGTGGTAAGGCCGACGGGAATGGTCGAAAACAAAAAGGCCACCCGTGGTGGCCCTTCGAACGATCCGACAGATCCGAAAGCCTATTTTTCCAGGCGTCCTTTGTGTTTCTTGTAGCGTTCCAGCACTTGGAGCTGACGCACGGCCTCGACCAGCTCCGCTTGGGCCTTGGCATAGTCGATCTTGCCGGAACGGTCGCGCAGCGCCTCCTCCGCCCGTCTTTTGGCTTCCAGCGCCGCCGCTTCGTCGATGTCCTTGGCCCGGACGGCCGTATCCGCCAGGACGGTGACCACGTGGGGCTGGACTTCGATGATACCGCCGGACACGTAGAAGGGCAGTTGCTCATCGGCGCTGATCTTGACGCGCACCTCGCCGGGAACCAGACGGGACAGGAAGGGGGCGTGGCGGGGGGCGATCCCCACCTCCCCCAGCTCCGCCGGGGCGAAAACCATTTCCGCGGTCCCGGAAAAGATTTCCGCCTCGGCACTGACGATATCCACATGAATGGTCATTGCCATGTCCTCTACCCTCAGGCCGCCAGTTTCTCAGCCTTTTCCAGGGCCTCGTCGATGGTTCCCACCATGTAGAAAGCCTGTTCCGGAACGGCGTCGTATTCCCCGTCGACGATCCCCTTGAAGCCGCGGATGGTCTCCTTCAGGGGCACGTACTTGCCGGGGGTTCCGGTGAAGACTTCGGCGACGAAGAAAGGCTGGGACAGGAAGCGTTGAATCTTGCGGGCGCGGGACACGATCAGTTTGTCTTCCTCGGACAGTTCGTCCATGCCCAGGATGGCGATGATGTCACGCAGTTCCTTGTAGCGCTGCAGGGTGGACTGGACCCGGCGGGCGACGTCGTAGTGTTCGTGACCGATCACCAGCGGATCGAGCTGACGGCTGGTGGAATCGAGCGGATCCACCGCCGGATAGATGCCCAGTTCGGCGATCTGGCGCGACAGCACCACCGTGGCGTCCAGGTGGGCGAAGGTGGTGGCCGGCGACGGGTCGGTCAGGTCGTCGGCGGGAACGTAGACCGCCTGGATCGAGGTGATGGAACCGGTCTTGGTGGAGGTGATGCGCTCCTGCAGCATCCCCATCTCCTCCGCCAGGGTCGGCTGATAACCCACCGCCGACGGCATCCGTCCCAGCAGCGCCGAGACTTCGGTACCGGCCAGGGTGTAGCGGTAGATGTTGTCGATGAACAGGAGCACATCGCGGCCTTCCTCGCGGAACTTCTCCGCGATGGTCAGACCGGTCAGGGCCACGCGCAGACGGTTGCCGGGCGGTTCGTTCATCTGACCGTAGACCAGCGCCACCTTGTCGAGGACCTTGGACTCCTGCATTTCGTGGTAGAAGTCGTTGCCCTCGCGGGTCCGCTCCCCCACCCCGGCGAACACCGAGTAACCGGCGTGCTCGATGGCGATGTTGCGGATCAGCTCCATCATGTTGACGGTCTTGCCCACCCCGGCACCGCCGAACAGGCCGACCTTGCCACCCTTGGCGAACGGGCAGATCAGGTCGATCACTTTGATGCCGGTCTCCAGCAGTTCCGTGGCCGGCATCTGGTCTTCGAAGCTGGGCGCCTTGCGGTGAATCGGCCAGCGCTCCTTCTCACCGATGGGACCCTTCTCGTCGATGGGATCGCCGAGAACGTTCATGATGCGGCCGAGGGTCTCGGTACCCACCGGCACCGAGATCGGCTGTCCCGTGTTGGTGACGGTCATGCCGCGGCGCAGACCGTCGGTGCTTCCCATCGCCACGGTACGCACCACGCCGTCGCCCAATTGCTGCTGAACTTCCAGGGTCAGTCCGGCGTCTTCGACCTTGAGGGCGTGATACACCTTGGGTAGGCTTTCGCGGGGGAACTCGACGTCGACCACCGCACCGATAATTTGAACGATCTTGCCCGAACTCATGTAAAGTTCCTCTTGAAAACTAACGATTGAACCCGATTACTGAATCGCCGCCGCGCCGGAGACGATTTCGGAAAGCTCCTGGGTGATGGATGCCTGGCGCGCCTTGTTGTACAGCAGCTGCAATTCGTCGATGAATTTGCCGGCGTTGTCGGAAGCGCTCTTCATCGCCACCATCCTGGCCGCCTGCTCACAGGCCTTGTTTTCCACCACCCCCTGGAACACGATCGACTCCACGTAACGCTGCAGCAGGTCGTCGAGCACTTCCTTGGCGTCCGGCTCGTAGATGTAGTCCCAATGATGCCTGAGCTGGTCCTCCAGCTCTTCCACCTCGATGGGCAGCACCTTCTGGATCACCGGCTTCTGGGTCATGGTGTTGACGAACTCGTTGAACACCAGGTGAATCTGATCCAGCTCACCGGCATCGTACTTGTCCAGCAGAACCTTGACCACCCCGATGACGTCCCCCAAATGGGGTTCGTCCCCCAATTGGGTCTTCTGCGCCACGATCCTGCCCCCGACCCCGGCGAAGAAGGAAACCCCTTTCTGGCCGATGATACTCAATTCCAGATGGCAGCCGTACTCCTCCCATTGCTTCATCCGCCGCAGCAGGCCGCGGAACAGGTTGGCGTTGAGGCCACCGCACAGCCCCCGGTCGGTGGACACCAGCAGGATGCCGATACGCTTGCCGTCGCGGGGTAACAGATAAGGATGACGATACTCGGGATGGGCGTGGGCCAGGTGTCGGATGATTCGCTGCATCCGCCGCGCGTAGGGGCGGGTGGCGTTCATGCGCTCCTGGGTCCGGCGCATCTTGCTGGCGGCCACCATCTCCATGGCCTTGGTGATCTTCTGAGTATTCTTGATACTCCCGATCTTGGTGCGGATTTCTTTGCCGACAGCCATAGCCCTTACCAGGTGTGGGTGGATTTGAACTTCTCGATCGCCTCGCGCAACCGGGCGGCGATCTCGTCGTTGTAGTCGCAGGTACGGTTGATTTCGTCGAGCAGCTCAGCGTATTCCGCCTTCATGAAATCCTGCAGGGCATCCTCGAAATCGCGCACCTTGTTGACCGGCACGTCGTCCAGAAAACCCTCGTTGACGGCGAACAGGGACACCGCCTGCTCGGCCACCGACATCGGGTGATACTGGGGCTGCTTGAGCAGTTCGGTCACCCGTTGCCCGCGCTCGATCTGC
>JALSSF010000058.1 GCA_026984375.1 Methylothermaceae bacterium
CCGCCCTGGGTCCGGGAAAGGGGCGCCTGGTGGCCCGGGTGCGTCCCCGGGACCTGCCGGCGGATTTGTGAGCGGCGCCGGCCGGTGCCCGCATCAGCCAGTAGACGACACCCAGGGCCAGGACGGCCGCGGCCAAGGCCGCCAGGACCAGCGGTGACACCCTTTCGATATCGAGAATGATCAGTTTGCGGGCCAGCGCCATCAGGGCGACCAGGACCAGGGTCTGCACCCGGACGATACTTTCCCGCCGTCCGGCCACCTTGATGATGGAGTGTTTGAATTCCATGGCGATCAGCACCGTCATGATCATTCCGAACAGGCGTTTGAAGCCTTCGGCGCTCAGGATGTCGTAGCGCCCCAGGAAGACGGCGCCGAAGACCTCGCGCACCAGGGCAAACAGGGCGAACACGATGATGAAGGAAATGATGATGGTGACGATGACCGCGACCACCTGTTCGAAGCGTTCGTAAAAGCCCATCACCCGCCATTGTTCCGGGGTGGTGGCGAAGAAAAAGTCGCTCAAGCTGCGTTTTGGCGCCTGGTTTTTCATTTTTTACCTGCCGGCTGATTTTCCGATCGACTAATTATTGGTGTTCCGGGGTACAATCATCAACCGGTGCGGCGCCCACCGCCCACCGCCGGTTTATTTTTCCGCCCCTTCCCGTGAAGGGGGCGGGGGAAGCGACAAGCGATCGAAGAGAGAAAACATGACGCGGGAAGAAAAGGAGCCCACCTGGAGCCTGACCGTCCGTTGGCTGCATTTCGGCTTGGCGGTGTCGGTCACCCTGCAGTTGTTTCTGAGTCTGGTGATGGAGGAGCCCGGCGAGGCGGAGGGGCTGGAAGCCTGGGCGTTCATGGGCCATGAACTGTTCGGTTTGACCGCCTTCAGCTTCGCCCTGCTCCATTGGTCCTGGTTGCTCACCGGTCACGACGGCGGGGTGGGGCGCCTGTTTCCCTGGGGCCGTCGGGGGCTGCGGGCGGTCGCCGCCGACCTGGTGAATCTGCTGCGCCTGCGTCTGCCGGCAGGCGGGCCGCGCCCCGGACTGCCCGCCCTAGTCGAGGGGGCGGGGCTGACGCTGGTGACCCTGCAGGGGGCCGTGGGGTTCGCCATTTTCGTCCTGTTGTCCCCTCAGGGAGAGATTCCGGAAGCGTTCGAATGGCTCGGTGAGATCCACGAAGGCCTCGGCAGCCTGGTCTGGATCTACTGGTTTGGTCACGGTGGCATGGCCCTGGTGCACCATTTGGCCGGGGACACCACGTTGCGGCGCATCTCCCCGTTTACCCGGGCGAAGTAATGGTGCTAGAATTCCCGATCATCGCCTGGACGGCCTGTCACCTCCATTTCATTCCATGACCACGGACCCGCAAGGCCACAACCGCCCACCGGCAGTCGAAATCAAAGGTGGGTCGGTCACTTTGCCCATCGTCCGCTTGCGCAGCACCGACATGATGACGGTGGCGGCACAATTGCGGCGTTCCGTGGAGCGGGCACCGGAGTTTTTCCGCAGGGCGCCGGTGGTGATCGATGTTTCCGCTTTGCCGGATGAGGCGGAGATCAATCTGGCCTATCTGCTGGGGCAACTGCAACAGATGGGCATGATTCCCGTAGCCTTGCGCGGCGGTGGTCCGGCGTTGCGGGAATTGGCGGCGGCCCAGCGATTGGCGCTTCTGGCGGACGCCCCGGTGCCGGAAACCCGGGTCACCG
The DNA here is from genome assembly GCA_026984375.1 of Methylothermaceae bacterium. Lineage (GTDB taxonomy): Bacteria > Pseudomonadota > Gammaproteobacteria > Methylococcales > Methylothermaceae > Methylohalobius. The sequence continues at coordinate 1,706 of JALSSF010000058.1, forward strand.
AGACGTCATCCCCGCCGCCGCCACCCTCTCCGCCGCCGCCTTCCAAGGCCATGTTGGTGACGCAACCGGTGCGCTCCGGTCAGCGGATCTACGCCAGGGGAAGCGATCTGGTGGTGCTGGCCGCCGTCGGGTACGGTGCCGAGATCATGGCCGACGGCCACATCCATGTCTACGGCACCCTGCGTGGCCGGGCGCTGGCGGGTGTTCACGGCGACAAGGGATGTCGGATCTTCTGCCGCGATTTGCAGGCGGAACTGGTCTCCATTGCCGGCCATTATCGGATCAGCGAGGATTTGGACGAGGCGGTCAGAGGGCGGACCGTCCAGGTTTACATGCGTGATACCGCATTGATCATCGAAGCGTTTTAGGGCAGACCGAGGAGGGTTCATCTGTGGCAAGAATCATCGTGGTCACCTCGGGCAAGGGAGGCGTCGGCAAGACGACGACGGCGGCGTCCCTGGCCATGGGGTTGGCCTTGCGGGGCAATCGCACGGCGGTCATCGATTTCGACGTCGGCCTGCGGAATCTCGATCTCATCATGGGCTGCGAGCGACGGGTGGTCTATGACTTCGTCAATGTGATCAACCAGGAGGCCCATCTGCGCCAGGCCCTGATCCGGGACAAGCGGTGCGAAGATCTTTACATACTGCCGGCTTCCCAGACCCGCGACAAGGAAGCCCTGACGAAGGAGGGAGTCGGCCGGGTGCTGGAAGAAATGTCCGAGGAATTCGATTACGTGATATGCGATTCGCCGGCTGGCATCGAGAAGGGTGCCTTTCTGGCGATGTACTATGCGGACGACGCCATCGTGGTCAGCAATCCCGAGGTGTCCTCGGTCCGGGACGCGGATCGGATGATCGGTATCCTGTCCAGCAAGTCGCGCCGTGCGGAACTGGGTGAGGAGCCCATCAAGGAACACCTGTTGCTCACCCGTTACGATCCCAAACGGGTCGAGCGGGGCGAGATGCTCAGCGTCGACGACGTCCTGGAGATCCTGGCGCTGCCCCTGCTCGGGGTGATTCCCGAGTCCCAGGCCGTTCTCAACGCCTCCAACGAGGGGATTCCGGTGATCCTGGACGAGAAAAGCAACGCGGGCCAGGCCTATCGTGACGCCGTCGCCCGCTATCTGGGCGAAGATCTGCCGCAGCGTTTCATCCGGCCGGAAAGGAAGGGCCTTATCGGGCGATTGTTCGGAGGGTAAACCGATGGGACTGTTGAGCTATTTTCGATCCGCGCGTCCCAAGAGCGCTCAGGTGGCCAAAGAGCGGCTGCAAATCCTGGTGGCCCACGAACGGCAGATGCGGGACGCCCCGAGCTATCTGCCGCAAATGCAGCGGGAGCTTCTGGCGGTGATCCGCAAGTACGTCCACGTGAACGACGACGCCATCTCCATCCAGATGGAGCAGGACGACAACCACGAAATTCTCGAGGTCAACATCGTCCTGCCCGAGGATGGTGCCGGCCGGACGAAGACACCGGAACTGAGGGGAAATTAGATGAGCGACAAGATCAAGATCTCGAAAGGGGAGGACATCGGTCTGGCAGCTGGAGAGGTCTGGAACTATCTGAATCGGCATGGCGAGGCGACGCCGTCCCGCCTGGCTGCCGCCACCGGTCTCAGCACCAAGGAAGTACAACGCGCCCTCGGGTGGTTGGCGCGGGAAGGAAAGCTTATCATAGAGACCGACGGCCGGACCGAGGTGTTTCGGCTGGCCTGACCGGTGACCAAAAATATATTCGAATTGAGAGGAGGAGTGCGATGAAGAAATCAGCAGTGCTTGCTGTCGCCTTGAGTACGGTGTTGGTGGGTGGAGCCGTCTGGGCGGCCGAAGACGAAGCGGGAGGGGTGCGCCTGAAGGTTCGTCCCCAGAGCACGGCGCCGGTCGCGCCGCAGCCGATGCCGATGGGACCCCAGGGGCAACCGGGGGCGGGAATGCCGATGATGGGGATGATGCAGCGGTGCATGCAACTCCATCAGCAGGTCCTGGCGCGGCTGGACCACCTCGATCAGAAGATCGATCACATCCTCAAGGAGCGGGAGAAGGAGTCCCACGAGCAGCTCAAGGAAATCAAGGAAAAACTGGAGCACATGGGCAAGGAGATCGACCACATCCTGGAAGAGCGGGAGAAGGAATCCCACAAGCAACTGGCCGCCATCGCCGAGAAGTTGGAGCATATGGGCAAGGAGATCGACCACATGTTCAAGGAGGGCGAGAAAGAGGCCCATGAGCGGTTGAGCGCCATCGAGGAAAAATTGGAACACGTGTTGAAGGAACAGGAGCAGGAAACCCATTCGCGGTGATCCTGCACCATTCTTGAACATTGTGGCGCCCCGTTCGAAACGGGGCGTTTTTGTTATGATGGTTTGGTCGTTTTCCAGGGGGAGGAGTTCGCCATCGGCAACGCCTTTCTGCGCCAATTGATCGCCAGCGGACTGGATCTGGCACCGGTCTTGGCGGTGATCGTCGTTTTCCAGCTCGGTGTCGTCCGCCAGCCGTTGCCTGATCTGCTCGATCTGCTCGCGGGGGTAGGGTTGACCGTGCTAGGCCTGACCTTTTTCGTTCTCGGACTGGAGCAGGCCCTGTTTCCCCTGGGGGAGTCCATGGCGTACGCCTTCGCCCGCAAGGGAAGTCTGACGTGGCTGTTGCTGTTCGCTTTTTGTCTCGGTTTTGCCACCACGGTGGCGGAACCCGCATTGATCGCGGTGGCCGACCAGGCGGCGGTGGTGGCCGCCGACGGCGGGATGGTCGCTGCCGATCCCCGGGCGCAGGCCCGCTATGCCCTGGGTCTGCGCCTGACGGTGGCCCTGGCGGTGGGGGTGGCGCTGGTGATCGGGGTGCTCCGCATCGTCCGGGGATGGCCGCTGCATCGTTTGATGATTCTGGGCTATCTGGCGGTGATGGCGGTGACCTGGTTCGCCCCGGTGGAAATCATCGGTATCGCCTACGATTCCGGTGGGGTGACCACCTCGACCATCACGGTGCCACTGGTCACCGCACTCGGAGTGGGGTTGGCCCATTCCATCAGGGGACGCAACCCGCTGGTGGACGGTTTCGGCCTGATCGCCTTCGCTTCCCTGACCCCGATGGTATTCGTCATGATCTACGGCATGCTGATGCGATGAATGTCTGGGCTGATCTGATCGCTGCGGTTCGAGACGTCTTTCCTATCGCCGCGACGATTCTGCTGTTCCAGGTCGGCGTGATCCGCCGCCCGCTACCCCATCCAGGGCGGCTGCTGCGCGGTCTGCTGCTGGTGGTCGCCGGCATGATGCTATTCTTGAAGGGGCTGGAACTGGCGTTGTTCCCCTTGGGAGAAATGATGGCCGCCCAGTTGACCGGGCCCCGTTTCATCCCCGAAGGGGCTCGGCCCGGGGATTACCGGTGGGTGTATCTGTTCGCCTTCAGCCTGGGTTTCGCCACTACCCTGGCGGAGCCGGCCCTGATCGCCGTCGCCCTGAAAGCCAGGGAAATCTCGGGCGGCGCCATTCACGACTGGGGATTGCGGCTGGCGGTGTCGCTGGGGGTGGCCCTGGGGATCACCCTGGGAACCTATCGTATCGTCACCGGCGCCAGCCTGGTGGTTTTCATCGTCGGCGGCTATGTCCTGGTCGTGTTGCAGACCGCCCTGGCCCCCAGAATGATCGTGGGGCTGGCCTACGATTCCGGCGGGGTGACCACCTCGACGGTGACCGTTCCCCTGGTGACCGCCTTGGGATTGGGGCTGGCGCGTTCGGTGCCTGGCCGGGACGTGCTGGTCGACGGCTTCGGTCTGATCGCCTTCGCCAGCCTGTTCCCGATCATGACGGTGCTGGGTTACGCCCAGTTGGCGGAAACGTTAGCCCGTTTGAGAGGTAAATGACCGATGCGCTTTAAACTGATCATAGTGTTCGTGGAAGACGACAAAACCGATTTGGTTCTGAAAACGGCGCGGGAATACGGCGCCACCGGCGCGACGGTGATCACCAACGCCCGGGGTGAGGGCATGGAGCGTCCCCGTACCTTTCTGGGATTGACTCTGGAGACCCAGCGCGACGTGGTGCTGATGCTGGTGGAGGAACACTTGAGCCGCACCATCCTGGAAGCCGTCGCCCAGGTGGCCGAATTCGACGCCACCCCCGGCACCGGCATCGCCTTCCAGATCGATGTGGAGGATGCCGTCGGGGTGCGGCATCAGGTGGAGAAACTGGTGCCCCTGATCGAGGAGGAAATCTGATGAGCGTTCCCAGCGCCAAAAAGCCGGTCATCCGGGTCCGTGACATCATGCGCACCGAATTCGGCACCATCGACGGCATCGCCACCGTGGACGAGGCCCTGCGCCTGATGAAAGGGATGAAGACCTCCGTGCTGGTAGTACGCAAGCGCCACGAGGACGACGAGTACGGCCTGGTCACCTCCGCCGACATCGCCCGCCACGTGCTGGCCAAGGATCGCTCGCCGGAGCGGGTCAACGTCTACGAGGTGATGGAAAAGCCGGTCATCACCGTCCATCCGGACATGGACATCCGCTACTGCTCCCGACTGTTTGCCCGCTACAGCCTGGTGCGGGCCCCGGTGGTGGAACGGCGCAAGGTGATCGGCATGGTCAGTCCCAATTCCCTGGTGTTGGACGGACTGTATCGGCTGCTGAAGGCGGACTAGTCTTCCACTAGCCGCACCGCCAGGGTGTCGCATTTGGCGTGCAGGATGACGCTGGAGGCGGTCGATCCCAGCAGGATACCGAGGCCGCGGCGGCTGTGGGAGCCGACCACGATCAGGTCCACCCCTTCTTCCTCGGCGACGCGGACGATTTCCACCTTGGGGCTGCCCACTTCGACCCAGCGGCGCTCCGCCGGAATGCCCAGTTGCTCGCCCATCTGGTTCAGCTTTTCCTTGGAGGCGTCGATCAGCTGCTCGGTGATGTCGGTGTCGAAGGGGATGATCGGGCCGTAGATGGAGTCGGTCACCGGCAGGTTGTCCACCACATGGAGAATGCTCAATTGGGCCTGGTAGCGGTCGGCCAGGTCCTTGGCGCGTTCGGCGACCACTTGGCCGTGTTCCGAGAAATCGGCGGCGATCAGGATGTGTCGATAGGGTTGCATCGCTTCGTCTCCCCGTGGGTTGGCATAGCTCCAATCATAACAAAGGCGGAGTTCAGGCCATAGAGCGGCGCGCCGCTTCCAATTTTTCCTCCGCTTCCAGCCAGGCGCTCTCCGCCTCGGCCAGGCGCCGGTCGAGTTCGCCCTGGCGCCGTAACAACCGGTGCAGTCGCTCCTTGTCCCCGGTCTGATACAGGCTGGGATCGGCCAATTCCCGCTCCAGTTCCGCCCGCAGGGCGCTCAGGCGGTCGAATTCCGCCTCCGCCCGGGCCAGCGCCTGTTTCAGGGGTTGCAGGCGCCGGCGTTTTTGGGCCTCCAGGCGGCGTTGCTCCCGGCGGGAGAGACCGGATTGCGGCTTCGGTTCCGAGTCACGATGGCGTTGTTCCAGCAACCAGCGGCGGTAGTCCTCCAGGTCCCCCGGGTAAGGCGAGGCCTTGCCGTCCGCCACCAGCCACAGTTGATCGGAGACGCAGCGCAGCAGATGGCGGTCGTGGGACACCAGGACCAGGGCGCCCTCGAAGTCCTGCAGAGCGAGGGTGAGGGCGTGACGCATTTCCAGGTCCAGGTAATTGGTGGGCTCGTCGAGCAGCAGCAGATTGGGACGCCGGTAGATCAACAGGGCCAGAACCAGGCGGGCCTTTTCGCCGCCGGAGAAATCGGCCACCGCCGTGGTGGCGCGCTCGCCGCTGAAGCCGAAACCACCGAGGAAGCTGCGGAGTTTTTGTTCCCCGGCCCGCCCGTCGATCCGGTGCAGATGTTCCAGGGCGGACCACTCCCCCCGGAGCTGTTCCAACTGATGCTGGGCGAAATAACCGATCTGGATTTGCTCGGCGGTCTCGCGGCGGCCGGACAGGGGCGCCAACGTTCCGGCCAGGGTCTTGATCAGGGTGGACTTGCCGGCGCCGTTGGGCCCCAGGAGGGCGACACGATCGCCGGGATCGAGGCTGAGGCTGACTTCCCGCAGGACGGTTCTGCCCGGGTAGCCCAGTTCGGCCCGTTCCAGGCGCAGCAGGGGAAAGGGCAGGTGTTCGGGCGGGCGGAGGCGGAAGCGGAAGGGGGAATCCACGTGGGCCGGTGCGATTTCTCCCAGCCGTTCCAGCACCTTGATCCGGCTTTGCACCTGGCGCGCCTTGGTGGCCTTGGCACGAAAGCGGTGAACGAAGCGCAGCAGGCGCTCGCGTTCCTGCCGTTGCCGGCGGTAGGCGGCTTGCTGCCGGGACAGGGCTTGGGCGCGCAGGCGTTCGAAGGCGGAATAATTGCCCCGGTAGTGACCGATCCGGCCCCGTTCCAGGTGCAGGATGTGATCGCACACCTGATCGAGAAAATCCCGGTCGTGGGAGATCAGGATCAGGGTGCCGGGATAGGTTTTGAGCCATTCCTGCAGCCAGATCACCGCGTCCAGGTCCAGGTGATTGGTGGGTTCGTCCAGGAGGAGCAGGTCGGAGCGGCACATCAGGGCTTGGGCCAGATTCAGCCGCATGCGCCAGCCGCCGGAGAATTCCGCCACTGGGCGCTGCAGATCGTCGGCGGAAAATCCCAGGCCGTCGAGCAGGCGGGCGGCCCGGGCTCCGGCCCGGTAGCCGTCGATGGCTTCGAGGCGGGCGTGGAGCTCCGCCTGGCGCAGGCCGTCGTTTCCGGCCTGCGCCGCTTCCAGTTGCCGTTCCAGCCGGCGCAGCTCCCGGTCGCCGTCGAGGACGAAGTCCAGGGCCGGGCGCGCCAGATCGGTGATTTCCTGGGCGACGGCGGCGATCACCCAGTCGGAAGGCAGACGGACGTGGCCGCGGTCCGGGGAAAGCGCCCCCTGAATCAGGGCCAGCAGGCTGGATTTGCCGCTGCCGTTGGCGCCCACCAGGCCGGTTTTGTCACCGCGCTGAATGGTGAAGCTGGCGTCCTCGAACAGCAAGCGGGAACCGCGGCGCAGGGAAACCTCGTGAAAACGGAGCATCAGCGTCGGAGATATTCGTCCTTCAGTTGGACGTAGTGATCGGCCGAATAGCGCAGAAAGCGCCGTTCCTCGTCGCTCAGGGGGCGCTGTTTGCGTGCCGGACTTCCCAGATAGAGGTGGCCGCTTTCCAGGCGTTTGCCAGGAGGCACCAGGGCGCCGGCCCCCAACATGACCTCGTCTTCCAGTTCGGCGCCGTCCATGACGATGGCACCGATGCCGATGAGGCAATGGTCGCCGATGCGGCAGCCGTGGAGAACGGCCCGGTGGCCGACGGTGACCCGGGAACCGATGGTGAGCGCGAACCCGCCCGGCGAGAACGGCCCGTCGTGGGTCACGTGGAGGATGCAACCGTCCTGCACGTTGGTGGCCGCGCCGACGCGAATGTGATGGACGTCCCCCCGCAGTACGGTGTGGGGCCAGATGGAAACGTCGTCATCGAGGTGGACGTCGCCAATGAGGAGGGCGGTCTCTGCGACGTAAACCCGCTTTCCCAGATGGGGAACGTTACCTTTGAAGGATTCTCGACGCAAGGGGAACCTCCCGCAGACTATACTTGTTGGCAGTGTGCAATCGGATGGAGCTTGCCATGCTCGTCATGCTCGCGATCCTGGCCGCCGGTTTAATTATCCTGTTTGTTTACGGCGTTGTCATATATAACCGTCTGGTGGCGTTGAAGCACGCCGTTTCTCAGGCCTGGTCCAACATCGACGTCCTGCTCAAGCAGCGCCACGACGAACTGCCCAAATTGGTGGAAGTGTGCAAACGCTACATGAAATTCGAGCAGGATACCCTGGAAAAGGTGATGCGCGCCCGCAGCAGCGTTTTCCAGGCCCGACACCAGGGCGACATCGACCGTCTCGGGCAGGCGGAGGGGCAGTTGCGCCAAGGGTTGATGAACCTGTTCGCCGTGGCGGAAAGCTATCCCGAGCTCAAGGCCGACCGCTCGTTCCGCCACCTGGAAAGCCGCATCACTGAGCTGGAGAACGGCATCGCCGACCGGCGGGAATTCTACAATGCGGCGGTCAACGCCAACAACGTCCGGATCGAACAGTTTCCCGACGTCATTCTGGCCCGCTGGTTCAACTTCCAACCCTTTCGGCTGCTGGAATTCAGTGCCGAGGAAAAACGCGACGTCGATTTGCCACGATTGTTCGGTTGACGTGGGATTGCTCGACTTCATCGAGCGGGCGCCGGCCTGGCAGTTCTGGGCTGCCGTTCTCGGCGTCACCCTGCTGGCGTTCTGGTGGTGTTTACGGGGGTTCCGCAGTCTGCGGCGGGCCCGGCTCATCGAAGACACCCCCACGGCGCGGATCCGCTCCGCCCCCCAGGGATTCGTCGAACTGGCGGGCAGGGCGGTGAACTTGCCCGGGGAGCCGATCCTGACGCCGCTGAGCGGTCGTGCTTGTGTCTGGTATGCCTACCGTATAGAGCGTTGGGAACCGAAGGGCCGTGGCGGGCGTTGGATCAGCGTCGATCAAGGGGAAAGCGAGGCGATCTTCGCCCTGGAAGACGGCACTGGCCGCTGCATCGTCGATCCCGCCGGTGCCGAGGTGATGACGCGCCGAAAACAAAGCTGGCGTGGCCGGGACCGCTGGTCGATTCCGCCCCCGGGGCACCACGATTTTCTGGGGCGCTACCGTTATAGCGAGCGCTGGCTGGAGCCGGGCGATCCGCTCTATGCCCTGGGTTGGTTCGAGACCCTGCCGGGGGAAGGGGAGGGGGGAATGGTGGACGAGGTCAAAGCCTTGCTGCGGCGTTGGAAGCGCGATCGTCGCGGCTTGTTGCGACGCTTTGACATCGACGGCGACGGTGAAATCGATCCCCGGGAATGGCGTCTGGTCCGCAAGCAGGCGGAAAAGGAGGTGCTGCAGCGAAGGATGAATCGTCCTGCCGTTTCTGCGGTTCACTTGCTGCGGCGGCCGCCGTGCCCTCCATATCCTTTTCTTCTTTCGGCGTTTCCCCAGATCCGGCTGGTGAAGCGGCTGCGCTACCAGGGGGTGGCGTATCTTTCCGGCTTCGTCCTCGCCTGCGCCATGCTGGCCTGGGTGTTTCAACTGCGTTTCAGTTGAGCGCTTCCAGGGCGAACAGGTCGTAGGCCGGGGTGGAGTCCAGCAACCGGGACAGACTGTAGCCGGTTTTGTCGTTCCGGCTGCGGTAGATGTCCACCCATTGACCCTTCTGCCAGGTGAAGGCGGGCGTCAGCAGGCAGGCCGGTTGCCCGGTCGCCGGTTGTTCCGGCAGCAGCAGCCCCCAGTCCCGCTCGGGTTCCAGTTCGCGGTCGTCGGGGATCTTCAGGGAGACCACCACCACCTGGGCGGTGAAGCTCAGCAGTTCGACCCCCGCGGTGACGCTGTGGTCCGGATGGCTCCGCAGCCAGCGGATCGCAGCGATTTCCGGATCGTTTTGTCCCTGAAAGACGGTGACGATCTCGCCGACTTTCAGTCTGGCCACCGCGTGGTCGAGCCAGATGAGGCGATAGCCGCGCGCCGAGGCATCGGCCAGACGGCCGGAAAAGTGAACGGCCCGGGAAGCGACGTGTGCTCCCGATGAAGACCAGATGTCCTCCCGGGAAGTGGCCGGTTTGGTTCGCTGCAGAAATTGAAAGCAATCGAGTTCGCTGCGGCAGCGGGAAGGATCGGCCTCCGAAGCTCCCTCTTGGGGCAGGAGTTCGAAATCGGCGGCGAACAGCACTGTGGCGTCCTGTTCTTTCGGTGCCTGCGGCACCAATCCATGCAGTTCTTCGTGAACTTGGCCCTGCCGATCCAGGACGGCGATGAGATCTTCCAGGCCGACCACCAGGCGGCAGGCGCTTTTTTCCTCGAAGCGGCGCCAGCGCCGTTGCCGCGGGGCACCGTACAGATGGGCCAGACGCAGCGCCAGCTTTCTCGCCTGTACCAGGGGCAGGGTCTCGAAGCCTTCCGGCCGGGCCGAGCTTACGTAGTCGAGCAGTTTGCGGGTCACCGCCTGCAAGAACAGAAAGCGCACTTCCCCGGGGGGCGGTTCGACCTGTTTCAACAGTTTGACGGAGCAGGGCGGACTGGGTACTTCGCAGTCGAAGAAAAATCCGGCTTTGATGTTGCGGAAACCAGGTTGGCGTCTAATCATGGCCCATTGACCATAATGGCACAAGAACCGGTCGATCTGCTGCAATTCCCGTTGTCGGAAACGCTGGGGTCCGGCCAGATGGAACAGCAGGATGCGGAACAGCGGGATCCGTAGCGTTTCCGACCCGGCACTGAGCAAATTCTCCTTTTCGATCAGGCGGTAGAGCCGGTAGAAAGTCCGCCAGAACGTTTCGTCCACGGGGGCGTAGACCTGGGCTTGATGCCGTGCCTGGCGGGCCAGCCACTCCAGCGTCCGGCCGAGCGTTTCGCTCATCGCTGTGGTGTCACTCCGGTCGGCGAGATCGTCGAACACCAGGCTGATATGATTTTCGGCCATGGCATCGCACAGCGCCAGCAGCCGCCGGGCGTCGTCCTGATGGCCGTCGACCAGGGGCAGGGGGGCGTCCAGCAGGGTCTGTTCCAGGGCGTCGGCCAGTTGGTGGACGTAAGGATGACAGACCTGCAGCAAGGCATCCCGCTGGTGCCACGACAGTCCGGTTTGTCGCGACAGTCGCTCCAGGACTTGGAGGACGCAGCTGGAGGCGCGCCGCGTATCCAGCCAGGGCAGCTGGTCCAGCCAGGCCCGCAACCGCTGGGGATCGGTCAGGGTTTGGTTCGCCGGAAGCGGCACGATGACATCCTTGAGTTGTGGAACGCTCAAGGATTAAGTGTAGATCAAAAGGAGGGAGGAGAGTCGGCCTGTAAGCCGGGTTCTGTCGAGGGCAATCATTCCTCTACGGCGCCTGTCGCCAGACGCCTCTAGCGATCTACCCGGGAGCGGCGTGCGGGCCACACGCATGATGCTCCCCTATTCGATCTTGCTCCAGGTGGGGTTTGCCGTGCCGCGGTCGGTTACCCGCCGCGCGGTGCGCTCTTACCGCACCGTTTCACCCTTGCCTGTGCCCGAGCGCTCGGGCCATCGGCGGTCTGTTCTCTGTGGCACTTTCCGTCGCCTCGCGGCGCCCAGGTGTTACCTGGCACCCTGCCCTGTGGAGCCCGGACTTTCCTCTCCCGCCGGTTGGCGGCAGCGATTGCCCGGCCGACTCTCCGCCGGCTTGGACCTGCCGGAAGGCAAAAGTTCCCTCGGGGGTCAGGTTTTCCTATTTTGCTTTCCGGTGCAGCGCTTCCTCGTAAAGAAGCTTTTTCCGGGCGCCGGTAATCTTCTCCGCCAGGGAGACCGCGCTTTTCAACGAGCACTCCTGCAAAAGCAGCTGCAGGATTCGGCGTTGCTCCTCGGTCAGCCGATCGTGTGCCTCGGCCCCGGCCCCTTCCAGGACCAGGACGAACTCGCCTTTTTGCAACTGGGGATCGTCGAGCGCTTCCTGAGCCTCGCCGACGCGGGTCGGAATCAGGCGCTCGTGAATCTTGGTCAATTCCTTGGCGATGACCAGGCGCCGGTCGCCGGGAAACACGGTGGCCAGATCCCGCAGGCAAGCCATGATCCGGTGGCTGGATTCGTAGAACACGAGGGTACGTGGTTCCCGGAGCAAGCGCCGGAAGAAGCTCTGCCGGGCACTGGATGTCCGTGGAGGGAAACCTTCGAAGGCGAAGCGGTCGGTCGGGAGGCCGGCGGCCGACAGGGCTGCAATGGCGGCACAGGGCCCGGGAACCGGGGAGACCGTGACGCCGGCCCGATGGGCGGCCTGGACCAGGACGAACCCCGGGTCGCTGATCAGCGGGGTGCCGGCATCGGAGACGAGAGCGATTTCCTCGCCCTGTTTCAGCCGCTCGATCAGGGTTGGGGTTCTGTCGCGCTCGTTGTGGTCGTGGAGGGAGACCGTGGGCGTGGTGATACTGTAGTGGTTCAACAAGCCACGGCAGTGGCGGGTGTCCTCGGCGGCGATCAGGTCGACCCGGCCCAGAATTTCCAGGGCTCGTCGACTGAGATCGTGCAGATGGCCGATCGGGGTGGCGAGGACGTATAAGGTCCCCGTCATTCCGTCGCCGGCGTGGTGCCCCTGCCGCCCAGGCGGAGCAGCCTGCGGAAGCCCAGGTACGTCTTCTGGCGCAGGACCAACCAATAAATGCCGAACAGGAGTTTGGCGATGGACAGATAGCCGAATAGGCGTTTCATCTGTTTTTCCCTCGGAAGAAAACGACTGATTAATAGCATAGCAATGATCGCGCCAGTTATAGGATTGCTTGGTTATCAAGGAGATAGCGCCACTGTTCGGGAACGAACCATGAAAAATCCTGACGGAGCGGTGACGTTTCCATGTCACATAAATTATCGGAGCCAGATGACAGAGCGATGAATCGTACCTGGTTTTCCTAAGACCGGCCTTGGTTTACCATTGTTCCCGTATCAACGAGATAAGGATCCGTGCCGATGACCGTGCCTACCGCTTTGCCCGCCTGGCGGTCGCTCGAGGAGCATCGTCGGGAAATCGCCGATCAGCACATGCGGGACTGGTTCGAGAACGATCCGCAGCGGTTCCAGCGGTTCTCCTTGCAATGGGGGGAGATTTTATTCGACTTTTCCAAGCACCGCATCACCGACAAGACCCTGGGCCTGTTGTTGCAGCTGGCGGAGCAGAGCGGGCTGCGGGCCAAGATCGACGCCATGTTCGCCGGCGACAAGATCAACGTCACCGAAGACCGGGCCGTACTGCACGTGGCCCTGCGCCACCGCGGCGATCGTGCCATCTACGTGGACGGCCGGGACGTCATGCCCGAGGTGCGGCGGGTGCTGGCGAAGATGCGTCGTTTCAGCGAGCAGGTGCGCACCGGCCAGTGGCGCGGGTTCACCGGCCGGCCGATCACCGACGTGGTCAATCTGGGCATCGGCGGCTCCGACCTGGGGCCGCGCATGGTGACCACCGCGCTGACCCCCTACCACAAGGAGGATCTCAGGGTCCACTACGTGGCCAACGTGGACGAGGCCGATCTCCTGGACACCCTCAAGGGTCTCGACCAGGAAACCACCCTGTTTCTGGTGGTTTCCAAGACCTTCACCACCCAGGAAACCATGACCAACGCCCGTTCGGCGCGAGACTGGCTGCTGACCGCCGCCGGGGGTGACGAGAGCGCCATCGCCCGTCATTTCGTCGCCGTGTCCACCAATCGCCACGCGGTGCAAGCCTTCGGCATCGACCCGGACAACATGTTCGAGTTCTGGGACTGGGTCGGCGGCCGCTACTCCCTGTGGTCGGCAGTGGGATTGTCCATCGCCCTGGCGGTGGGCATGGACCGTTTCGAGGAACTGCTCGAGGGCGCCTACGCGATGGACGAACACTTCCGTACCACGCCGTTCTCCCGCAATCTTCCGGTCGTTATGGGACTTCTCGGCATTTGGTACGCCGACTTCTTCGGCGCCGAATCCCACGCCGTACTGCCCTACGACCAGTACCTGCGCCATTTCCCCGATCACCTCCAGCAGCTGGACATGGAGAGCAACGGCAAGGGGGTCGATCTGGCGGGCCGGCCCGTGGACTATCCTACCGGTCCCATCGTCTGGGGCCAGCCGGGCACCAACGGCCAGCATTCCTTCTTCCAGCTGCTCCATCAGGGTACCCATCTGGTGCCCTGCGACTTTCTCGTCGCCGCCCGCAGCCATCACGAACTGGGGGAGCACCATCGCATTCTGGTAGCCAATTGCCTGGCTCAGGCCGAAGCCCTGATGCGTGGGCGCACCTTCGAGGAGGCCCGAGCCGAACTGGCGGCCCAGGGGGTGGCCGATGATCGCCTCGACCTGCTGGCGGCGGCCCGGACCTTTCCCGGCAACCGTCCCTCCAGCCTGTTCCTGTATCCCGAACTGACGCCCAAGGTGCTGGGCAGCCTGATCGCCCTCTACGAGCACAAGGTCTTCGTCCAAGGGGCGGTCTGGAACGTCAATTCCTTCGACCAGTGGGGGGTGGAGCTGGGCAAGCAGCTGGCCCGGGCGATCCTGCCGGAACTGGAAGGCGGGCAGACCGGGGATCACGACGCCTCCACCCGCGCCCTCATCGAACACTGCCGCCGTCTGCGCGGGACGGCGTGATCCGGCAGCGCCACATTTTCCCCGACGCCGGGGCTGCCTGCCGGGCGCTGGCGGACGATTTCACCGCCTTGGCCCGATGCCGGGTCGCCACTTGCGGCCGTTTCGCCGTCGCCCTGGCAGGGGGCACGACCCCGGCCGCCTTTTACCGCCTGCTGGCCCGCGTCTACCGTGACCGGATTCCCTGGGAGGCGGTCTGGGTGTTCTTCGGCGACGAACGCTTCGTGCCCCCGGATCATCCCGACAGCAACTACCGCCTGGTGCGGGAGACCCTGCTGGACCACGTACCGATTCCCGGGGCCAACGTCCACCCCATGCCCACGGTGGGGGCGGATCCGGAAACCGCCGCCCGCCGCTACGAGGCGCTGCTGCTGTCCCGTTTCACCGGCCCGCCGGCCCTGGACTGGGTGTTGCTCGGGGTGGGGGAGGATGGTCATACCGCTTCCCTGTTTCCCGGTTTCGAACCGCCGCCGGAAGCCTGGGTGGCCGCCGTGTTCGACGCCCCCAAGCCGCCGCCGCGGCGTCTGACCTTGACCTACCGGACCTTCGGTTGTGCCGCCCGTATCGCCTTCCTGGTCACCGGGGTGCACAAGGCGGCGATCGTGTCGGAGATTTTTACACGACCGGATCGTGCCTTTCCCGCCCAGCGTATCTGGCCGCAGGAGCGTCTGGATTGGTATCTGGACGCGATGGCGGCTCGGTGTTTGAGTCGGGAAAGAGAAGGCGTTCCACCCAGTCAGACTGTTTCCGAGCCTTTTGGTTGTCAATAAATTTTACATTACCGTTTCCTGATTTTTTGGTGTCGCGACGAATCTTTTTTCTAGTTATTGATTCGATGGGGGTTTTTGTGTTGGCATTGGTTTTGCTTAATTTGGGGTGGGCGCACGTAGTGTGTCCGAGATGTGGTTAGTGATATGACTATCGAACAAGGAGTTTTTCCCATGAAATCCATGAAATCTTTGGCCCTGGCGGTATCGTTGGGCCTGGGTGCCCTCGGCAGCGCCGAAGCCTTCGTCATCGACACCTTCAATGTGACCAGTCAGAGTGTGGCCGCCGACGGCAGTAACACCACCGCGGCTCCGGAGGCCGTGGGCGGTTTCCGCACCATCGAGATCACCAAGTCCGGTCCCCTCGGAGCCTCGGCATCGGTGCTGGTTCCGCCCGGTATCTATTCCCACAGTGCCGACGCCTTGACCGCGGCCACCAGCGTGATCACCTGGGACGCCAACAGTGCCGGCTTGGGTGGCGTGGATTTGACCGACAGTCTGCTGAGCCCGGAGTTCGTGCTGAGCGTGCTCTCCATCGACGTCGGCGGTATCAATCTCAGTATCTCCGTGAGAGACACCGGTGGGGATTCCGACACCCAGGCGGTGCCGGTGCCAGGTAGTTTCACGGCTCCGGGCACGTTGACCCTGCCCTTCTCCGCCTTCGATCCTCTGGTGGACTTTACCAG